>JAFZSQ010000067.1 GCA_017619295.1 Lachnospiraceae bacterium | reverse complement strand
ATTCTTGCAATCGGCATGACTCTTGTTACGGCGGCCACAAAAGGACAGGACATCAGCGTGGGTGCGGCAGCAGCCATTGCCGGAAGTGTGTTTGTTAAGGTTCTGAAGTCTGCATCGTCTATCTCGGTGGGAACCGTTATTCTTGCGTTCCTCTGTGCTGCCGTTGTAGCGATGCTCTTTGGTTCCTTCAACGGAACTTTGGTTGCGGTTTTCGGCATCCAGCCCATGATTGCAACGCTGATTCTTTATACCTGCGGACGTTCCATTGCTTACTGGATTAACGGCGGCGCAACTCCTACAGTTGAAAGCCCCATCCTTTCCGCAATCGGAAGTTTCGCATCGGGAATACCCATTCCCATGCCGGTTATCATCGTTATTGTTGTAACCATATTGTTTAAGTTATTGTTCCACTTCACATCTCTTGAGATCCTTACCCAGTCGGTAGGTATCAACCAGAGCGCAGCAAGATTAAACGGTATCAACACAACTTTCATTAAGCTGTTATCTTTTATTCTTCTCGGTGTCTGCGTTGCGGTTTCGGGATGTATCGGAGTAAGCCGACTTGGACTTATCAACCATGAGACCCTGCTTCTTGATGTCGAGATGGATGCCATCCTGGCAGTTGCCATCGGCGGAAACAGCCTCGGCGGCGGTAAGTTTAAGATTAGCGGAAGTATCATCGGTGCCTATGTTATTCAGATGTTAACCATCACCCTTTATGCCATGAAGGTTTCATCCACCGATGTTAAAGCCTACAAGGCAATCGTCATTGTCCTTCTGGTTGTAATCGGTTCACCGGTTGTTAAGCAGCGTTTCCAGAAGTTTATGTCGAACCTTAAGAAAGGCAAATCTGAGACGAAGGGGGTGGAAGGCGCATGAAATTCTTTAAGAACAAAAGAAAAGAACCTTTAACCGACACCCAGCTTCTAATGACCATCACCATCTGCATTTTCGTTGCAATGTATTTACTTGCCATGCTTCTTTTGCAGGGCGGATTCTTACATGCACAGCAGATATTCGACTTATTAAATGATAATGCCAGCCTGATTATTGTTTCCTGCGGTCTGACAATTGTTATGATCGGAGGCGGCATCGATATCAGTGTAGGAGCGGTTACCTCCCTTGTAACCATGAGCTGTATCCTATACTTAAACGGTGGCGGAAATGTGTTTATGTCCATTCTTCTGTCCCTTGGAATCGGTCTTGCCTTCGGTCTTGTACACGGATTCTTAATAAGCTACCTTGAGATTCAGCCCTTCATCGTAACTCTTGCCGGAATGTTCTTTGCAAGAGGTATGACCACAATCCTCTCGGTTAACCCTCAGAAGATTGACAATGAGGCTTTCAATGCAGTAAGAGAATCCAAGATTGAGATTCCCTGGCTTGGCTATGTTGCCAAGAACGGAAACATGGTTCCTGCAAGAATGGAACTTGGTGTTGTAATCGCACTTGTTTGTGTGGCATTGGTATTCGTGCTTCTTAAATTCTTGAAGCCCGGCCGTAACCTCTACGCTATGGGCGGAAACCAGACCAGTGCTCTGATGCTTGGCATCAACGTTAAGAGAACCCGTTTCATGAGCTACATCATAAGCGGCTTCTTAAGCGGTATTTCCGGATTCGTTCTCATGCTTCACACAGGAGCAGGAAATGCTACCAACGCAGCAGGAATGGAAATGAACGCCATTGCTTCTTCAATCATCGGCGGCACACTCCTTACAGGTGGTGTAGGTAACGTGATTGGAACCTTCTTCGGAACCCTTACCCTTACCACAATCAAGAAGATTGTAGTTTCCAGCGGCCTTAAAGATCCCTGGTGGCAGAGTATTACCACCGGCGGCATGCTTTGCTTCTTCATCCTTCTTCAAAGCATCGTTTTGAGCCGCAGAAATAAGAAATAAGCCATTATCTAGGAAAGGCACCGCGGGCCCTTGGCCCGCGGTGCCTTTGTTTTGCCTCGTTTGCCTCATCTTATGAGGTGAATTTTGGGGTTTTGTACCTAAAACAGACCGGTTTGCCCGCTTTAGGTACATTTGTGAAGCTTCCGATTGGTGCACCTGCTGAAAAACTGTACCTAAGGGGAGGCTGACACCTTGTTTTAGGTACAAAAAGTCAAAAATCAGGTGCAATGTGGTATACTTGCTGTATGGAAAAGACACAAAACAAGCAAATCAAATCACGATGCCCCGTGGCGGACCGCTGCGGAGGCTGCAATTTAATAGATACCTCTTATGCCAAGCAGCTGGAGCTTAAGGAGAAGAACCTTATCAAGCAGCTCAAGTCTTTCGGAAAGGTCGAGGGGATAATCGGATCCAAGGAACCCATTCACTACAGAAACAAAGTTCACGCGGTCTTTGGAATGTCAAGAAAGAAGCCTGTTTACGGCACTTATAAAGCAGGAACCCACGACATTATCCCTGTCAATGGCTGCCTTATCGAGAATGAGAAAGCATCAGCGATCATTAAGACTATCGCAAAGCTTTGCCCCTCATTCAAAATTCGTCACTACGACGAGGATACGGGCTATGGCCTCCTTCGTCACGTGCTAATAAGAGTGGGACATAACAGCGGAGAAATCATGGTTACTCTGGTAGTCGTTTCCCCGATTTTCCCTTCCAAGAATAACTTTGTGAAAGCGCTCCTGAAAGAGCATCCCGAGATTACTACAATTGTTTTAAACATCAACGACAAGCGCACCAGCATGATTCTCGGCGACAGGGAGCAGACCATATACGGCAAGGGCTACATAGTAGATAAGCTTTGTGGCAAAACCTTCAAAATCTCATCTAAGTCCTTCTACCAGGTTAACTCCACTCAGACCGAGGTGCTTTACAACAAGGCCATGGAGTTTGCAGGATTAACCGGCAAGGAGAGGATCCTTGATGCTTACTGCGGAACCGGCACAATAGGCCTCATAGCTTCAGGCAATGCAAAGGAAGTAATCGGCGTTGAATCAAACAAAGACGCCGTTAAAGATGCCATCGAGAATTCAAAGCATAACAAGGTCGGAAATGCCCGCTTCTTCGCAGCAGATGCAGGCAAGTTCATGGTTGATGCGGCATCAAGAGGCGAGGCTTTTGATCTTGTTTTCATGGATCCTCCGAGAGCAGGCTCAGATGAAGCTTTCTTAACATCTCTTGAGAAGCTTGCACCGAAGCGAATCGTGTATGTTTCCTGTAACCCGGAAACTCTTGCAAGAGACTTGAAGCATCTGACAAACCACGGCTATCGCGTAGACAAAATGGTTGGAGTTGACATGTTTCCTCAGGTAGGCGAGCACACGGAAGCAGTGGTTAAACTGGATAAAGAGTAGGTATAGCAATGAACGAAGTAAAGGTATTGATAATTGATGATGATGAGGTGATAGCTCAGTCCACGGCGGAGTACTTCAACATGTTTGAGGTGAAGACCGAGTATGTGACGAGCTTTGATGAGGCGGTGGAGTTTCTTGACAAGAACCTGGTGTCACTGCTTCTTCTTGATATAAATCTGGGGGACAGGTCGGGCTTTGATCTTTGCAAGAAGGTGAGAGAGAAATACGATATGCCAATTCTCTTTATAAGCGCCAGGACCAGTGATGACGATGTGCTGATTGCCTTAAATATCGGCGGAGACGACTATATTAAGAAGCCTTACACATTAAATGTTCTTTTGGCAAAAGTAAAAGCAATCCTCTCCAGATACGAGAAGGCCAAGGAACAGGCAATCCAGAGTCCCAAGGAACAGCCTAAGATTAAGGAAACACCCTCAAAACTTACAGATGAAATAAGCCTTGATACCAACACCTACAGCTTAAAGAGAGGAAACGAAACCATAAGCTTAAAGGCCATGGAGTTTAAACTTCTGGTTTATCTTCTTGAGAATTCCGGAAGAGTTGTTACCAAGGATGAGCTTTTAAAGAACGTGTGGGAAGACGAGTTCGTTGGTGAAGGAACTCTGGCCGTACACGTAAGACACTTGAGAGAGAAGATTGAGAAGGATTCCAACAACCCCGAAATAATCAAGACCATCTGGGGCGTTGGCTACATGATAGACCTATGAAAAACTATTTCAAATTTGTAGCGATTCTTGCCGCCCTCTTCGTTGTAGGTACTGTGGCTTTTGCCATATGGAGTAAATACGGGCTGAAAGGCCATTTAAGAAGCGACGAGGTGACCATACAACTGAATGATTTGGCGTCGGATGCGGAGGAGCACTGGGAGGATTTGTCCGTTCTAAAGGATAAGGATTACGGAACAAATTACGTGATTCTTGATATGTCAAACCGCGTTCTTCTTGAAAAGACCGGGAACGACACGGCCCCCGCCGGCATTTCCGTGGAGAAAGCCATCAAGGCGGGCTATCCCTATGCCTACATTATTAAAGATAACTGCGTGGAAGGCTGCGTGATTCTTCTCACGGACACCATGGAGGCTTACGGCAGGGAAAGAATGGCCATAATCATCGGCCTTACCGCACTTTGCATTATCTTCATAGCCGGAGCCTGGCTGTTTGGCACATACATTAACAGAAGCATTATCGAGCCCTTTGAGCGCATGAAGAATTTTGCGGGGAAGGTGGCGGAAGGAAATCTGGACGAGCCACTTACCATGGACAGAGGCAACATGTTCGGCGCTTTTACCGAGAGCTTCGATATTATGAGAGAGGAGCTTTCGGAGTCGAAGAAGCGCGAGATTGCCCTTCAGAAGAAGGAGCGCGAGCTGGTGGCTTCCTTAAGCCATGACCTTAAGACTCCCATCACCGGAATCAAGCTTACGGTGGAGCTTCTTCAGGCTCAGACTCATAAGAATAATGAAAACACGGAGATTCTCGGGAAGCTCGACAATATAAGTAAGAAAGCCGAGCAGATTGACGCCCTGGTAAGCGACCTCTTCTCATCGACTCTGGAAGACCTTGGTGAATTCAAGGTTATCGTCAGAGATGAGCCTGCCACCGTCATTACCGATATAATTAAGAAATATGATGACAGAGATCTGGTAAAATCAGATGTCCCTCCGAACGTCCTTATAAATGTAGATACCAAGCGCTTAAGCCAGGTAATCGGAAATATCATTTCCAATTCATATAAGTACGCCGAGACGAAAATCGACGTTACCTACAAAATCCTTGATGAGTTCCTTGAAATGAGGATTAGAGATTACGGCCCCGGAGTGCCTGAAGACGAGATAAGCCTTATTGCCAACAAGTTCTACAGAGGCAAGAAGTGGGCGGACAGTAAGGAGGAAGGCAGCGGCCTGGGACTTTACATTGCAAAGACCCTCATGGAGAAAATGAACGGCGAGATGCTGCCGGAGAATACAGAAGACGGTTTTGCCATCACACTTCTTATTCCCCTCAGTTAAGAATCAGTTAAGAATTTAATAATACTCAGATAAAGATGTTTCGAAAGAGACCATATATAATTCAAAGCGTAACATGGAAAATCATGAACGAAAGGATGAATTATATATGGCTTCTTTTATTTTACAGACAGATAAACTTTGCAAGTCCTTTTCAAACGGCGGCACAATGCAGCACGTAATAAAGAACTTGGACCTTGGCATAGAGGCAGGTGATTTTACCATAATAATGGGTTCTTCAGGATCCGGTAAATCA
The DNA here is from genome assembly GCA_017619295.1 of Lachnospiraceae bacterium. GTDB lineage: Bacteria > Bacillota > Clostridia > Lachnospirales > Lachnospiraceae > G11. The sequence continues at coordinate 5,639 of JAFZSQ010000067.1, read as the reverse complement.
ACACTTCTCTATGCGCTTTCAGGAATGGACAAGCCCGGCATGGGCAAGGTCATCTTCGACGGCAAAGAAATTCAGGACTTCTCAAACGATGAGCTGGCAGTGTTCAGAAGAGGAAACTGCGGATTCGTTTTCCAGAGCATTTACCTTTTGGAAAATCAGACAGTTCTCGACAACGTGCTTACAGGCGCGTTAATCGTACAGAAGAATTCAACAGATCTTGTGGAAAAAGCGAAAACTCTCCTCACCAAAACAGGTTTACATGAGGAAGACTTTAAGAAGTTCCCCAACCAGTTATCCGGTGGTGAGGCCCAGAGAGTGGGAATAGTAAGAGCGGTTATCAACGAGCCCAAGATTCTTTTCGCGGATGAGCCTACAGGACAGTTAAACTCCTCATCAAGTAAGGACGTACTTGATATCTTCACAGAAGTGCATAAGAATGGCCAGAGTATCGTAATGGTAACCCATGATATTAAGACAGCCCTTAGAGGCACAAGAGTTTTATACCTTCGTGACGGCGGAATCGTAGGAGATTACAGAATGGCACCTTACGGCGAGGACGACCTTAAGGAGCGTCGCGCAGGCCTTACAGAGTTCTTGGATCAGATGGGGTGGTAGAAATGAAGATACTTAGACTTTCATTATTTAACCTTAAGAAGAATAAGAGGGAAGCAATAGGAATCGCGATTCTGACCTTTTTTACAACACTGATGCTTGCCATTGCGGCAGCCAACCATGCAAAGGTAGATAAGGTTTTCGACGAGTGTTTTGCGGAATCCGGCAGTAAAGACTACGCCATTCTCTTCAGAGGTGATAAATACAGAAACGCTTTTAAGGATGTTCTTCACGACGATTACGGCGTAGGAACCGTGGCAGAGGGAAGAATGCTCTCAGCCCCAATGATAGATACATATTCACCTGACGGGGACACAGTATCTTATAACTACACCTTTGTCACCGAGAAAACTGAGCGTAAGCTTGAAGATTTCTTAAAAAGAGATGAATTGCCTGATGAAGAAATAGCGGAATTGGAACATCCCATTTGGCTTCCTGTGAACTTTCAGATTGTGAAAGATTATCATTTGGGTGATGATTTCACAATTTTTGCAGGTGGTAAGGAATTCGAGTTTGTAATCGCAGGTTTCTATGAAACAGGCCTTATGTGCAGCGATGGATGGGGATTCAAGACAGTAATATCAGATGAGGATTATGATACCCTCACAGGTCTTTTTACATCATCAACGGACTGCGAAGGCGTATTGCTTATGTTTGATTCCACGGAGAGCTTTGACTATGACGAGTATCTTGAGAAATGCTCTGAGGTGGCAGCAGAAGATATAAGCTTAAATACAAGAAAAAACTATGTAGAAGAGGAAAAAACCAACGAGTCCTCCTTCCTTAGCATTTATATGCTTATGATAGTGGCTCTTTCCATGGTAACCTTTGTGGCATCTCTTTTCATGATCCGCCACAAGATTTCCAATGATATCGAGGACCAGATGCAGCAGATTGGTGTTCTCGAAGCTTTGGGCTACAGATCCCGTGAAATCTCACTGGCTTACTTATATGAGTACGTAATAGCGGGCAGCGCAGGAGCAATTCTTGGGGCCATTGTGGAAATCATTACGACACCCGCTCTTAACAAGGGTATCAGCATGATGCTTGGTCGAAGCGTTCAGGGAAGCAGCGATATTTTAAGCGTGGTACTTGTAACGGTTCTCATTATTGTAGCAGTAGTGGTTTTTGCCTTATTAAAAGCAAGAACTGTTAAAAATTATCCTCCCGTAATAGCTCTTAGAAAGGGTATCAAGACCCATAACTTCTCAAAGAATTTCCTTCCTTTGGAGAAAAGTAAAATCAACGTTAACCTGGCACTTTCTCTCAAGGGACTCTTCGGGAACCTTAAGTCCTGTATCGGAATCGTCATTTGTATCGTTACAGCCGGAACTGCACTGTTATTCTCAGCTCTGACCTTTGACTGTTTTAAAGATGGCGCAGGCGGATTGATTTCCATGATGGGAATTGATACGGACATGATTTTTGTGGACGTCATGGACAATGTGGACACTGAGTGGGCCAGGGAAGAGATTCTTAAGCTTCCGGGAGTCAGAAAGGTCCTTATAAGACATGACGGAGATTATCTTTCCGTGAAGGGCTCTTCGGAGGCAGCCGTGGCTACAGTTTTTGATGACTTTAGCGAGGCTGAGAACATTAATCCTTTTCTTGGAAGATGCCCCGAGAGAGACAATGAAGTAATGATAGGCCGCAGAAGAAGCGAGTCTGAATGCATAGAAATCGGGGATTCAATACTCCTTGAACATAACGGAATTGAGAAAAAATATCTGGTGACCGGTATTATCGGAAGCCTTCATAACGGCGGAAGTACTGTTTATCTTACATCTGAAGGTTACGAAAGAATTGTAATTGACGCTAAACCAAGGCTCATTTCGGTGTATCCCGAGCCCGGTGTAAGCTTGACCGAACTTGAGGAAACCGTGGCCGCACACTTTGGCGGAACTGCAAAGGATGCAGAACTTGATCTTGCTTCCATCGAGGATCCCGATGAGAGAATTAAAGCAGCGGCTGAGGCCAAAATTGCCATTCTCTTATCCCAGTACGGCGTTACGGATGTGGATTATGCAGTAAGAATCGGCGACAGATTAATAACCGGAAACAGCAGAAACTTTGTAATAAAAGAAATAAGATCCTATGAGGGAATTACAAAGACCCAGCTGGTACCCATCGGAGAGACTACAAGGACTTTCACTTTCTTGGCGCTTTTCCTTATAGCGGGTATTGTGGGTGTAATCCTTTCAATCATCTCCTCATCTGAGGTAAGAAGACAGAGACTGAGCCTTGGCATTATGAAGGGCCTTGGATACTCATCAAAGGATTTAATGACTCAGATTGCCATGAAGTTTATGCCGGTAATTGTTTTGAGCGTTATCATCGCCTCCGTTTGCGTGGTATTCGTAAACGAGTTCTTCTGGGGTGCATTGTTTGCCACTGTTGCAGATACAAGCATTCCTGTGATTATCCTGGTGGATATTCTTCTTATCCTCTTCTGCTACGGGGTTACATACCTTAGTGCAGGAAGAATCAAGAAGATATCTGTTAACGAGTTGATGACGGAATAAAGGAGAAGATTATGAGAAAGAATTTGCTTTTTAGAATACAAGCGGCTTTGTTGGCCGGGGCCCTGGTTGTAGGAGCAGCTGCTTTTACCGGAACAACCTTATGTGCCGAAACTGATGAGTACGTTTATTGCCTCGCTTCCGTCAGCAAGATTTACTCCACGGCAGCAGTGATGCAGCTTGTGGAGCAGGGAAAGGTGGGGCTCGACGACCCCATCACCATGTACATTCCCGATTTTAAGATGGCGGATGAGCGCTACAAGGACATTACCGTTCGCATGCTCATGGACCACACTTCGGGAATCCAGGGAACAACATATTTCGGAGTTTTCCTTTACGGGCAGGAGAATCCTCTCCGCAGGGAGACTTTGCTGGACACTATGGCGGGACAGAGACTCAGAAGTACACCCGGCGAGTACAGCGCATATTGTAATGACGGTTTCGACCTTCTTGCTTTAATTGTTGAGAAGGTTACCGGCATGGATTACACGGAATATATTAAGAAATACGTTGCATCACCCACAGGCGGTTCATCCACTTCAAGCGGAGAAGAGGTTTCAAAGATTACGAATCTCGCTCCCGGTTTTGGACCCGGTGGTGTCCTTTATGAGAACGATGCATGTATGGCTATCGGAGGCGGCGGAATTTACGCTACTGCTTCAGACACGGCTAACTTCGGCGCAGGCTTCTTTAAGAACACTGATTCACTTCTTTCGAAGGAATCAAAGGATGCCATGGCTACCCGCTGGCAGACCGAAAATTCACATATGGATGGGAATGGCCTCGGCTGGGATTCTGTGGAAAGTGAAAGATATGAAAATGCGGGAGTTAAGGTCCTTGGAAAGGGCGGAGACGTAAGCCTTAACCACACATATTTGATGGTGGCTCCCGAAGAAGAGATAAGCATTGCAGTGCTTTCAAACGGTGGCAACAGCATGCTTGACGAGATGGTGGCAAGAGCCATTATGGATGTCTGCCTTGAGGAATCAGGAATTACGGTTGAGGATGAGTCTTTGAAGACTCTCACTATGAACCTGGATGTTCCCTCATCCTATGATAAGTATGCGGGCGACTATGTTATAGACGGCGAAAGCGGCTGGGATACCGTAAGAGTTACATTCCCTGAGCACAAGTATATGCATGTTGAAAACATTGGTCCTTTGAGATCGGGAAGCACGGATTATGTGCTGACTGATGAGGGATATTTTGCAAGACTTGCTTACGAAGTTGAAGACAGCGGCCTTGACGATATAAAGATAGCTTCAAAGGAAGATTATATGAACTTTGAAGAGGATTCAGAGGGTCATGTTTACATTACCGTGGACAGGAAAGAAAACCTGCCGGAGCTTGGTGTATCTTCAAGAAATACCTACGGCGGACAGAAACTTGAGCCCAACGCTGTAAGTGCAGAAACCTTAGGAGCATGGGTAGCAGCCTGCGATTCTGAGTATGTGCTCGCTAAAGATGCTTATAACTCCGAGACCTTCAATCAGGCTTTTGTAAATCTTGCACTTTCTGAGGATGTTCCCGGATACCTTTATGTGGTAACCGGAATGGGCACAAGAGTGCTTAAGATTGTGGATGCCGGCAGAGCAGAGGCCTTTACAACACTTCCTGCAAGCACCAACAGGGATTTAATTGATGTGAACCTCTCTAATGGGGGCTTAATGGTCAGCAACGGCTGGCAGCTTATCCCTGTGAACGGATTGCCCGAGTTTGACAGCAGCCTTAAGGAGATTGAGCTTAAGGCGGGTGAAGCTTCCTGGTTTAGAATCGGTGAGTCTGCAGTCAACACAGATGTGGTTATGGCGTCTCGTCCTGAGGACTCCGCAGTCTACGTCTACAACAAATACGGTGAGGCCATCTACTCAAGCCACATCATTGGCTCCACCAATATTCTTCCTATGCCTAAGGACGGCAAGATTATGTTCATCAGCGGATCCGACGGCAAGGTTACCTTGAACTAAGATTTTGGTGCAATTGGGGACAGGCCCCATTTGCACATAAAAAGGTCCGAAGCGTATGGCTTCGGACCTTTATTGTTTCTATAGAATTATTCTCTAAAGAAGTATTAGAACTTGCCTGCCTTTGCAGCTTCCTCGATTGAAACGGCTGTTGAAACAGTCATACCAACCATGGGGTTGTTACCTGCGCCGATAAGACCCATCATCTCAACGTGAGCGGGAACTGATGAAGAACCAGCGAACTGGGCATCAGAGTGCATACGACCCATTGTATCTGTCATACCGTAGGAAGCAGGACCTGCAGCCATGTTATCGGGGTGAAGTGTACGACCTGTACCACCGCCTGAAGCAACTGAGAAGTACTTCTTACCTGCCTCAAGACGCTCCTTCTTGTATGTACCTGCAACGGGATGCTGGAAACGGGTGGGGTTGGTGGAGTTACCGGTGATGGAAACATCAACACCTTCCAGATGCATGATAGCAACACCCTCACGAACATCATCAGAACCGTAGCAACGAACTTTTGCTCTCTCGCCGTCAGAAT
>JAFZSQ010000066.1 GCA_017619295.1 Lachnospiraceae bacterium | reverse complement strand
CTGTCGCCTAGCTGCTTGAGGTTTAACATGTCCTCAAGTTCGGCTTCATCTGTGCTTCTTTCCCAGTTGTTTAGAATCTCATCCACATCTGCTTCAAGATTTATGGAAGCCATGTAATAATCCGGCATGTCCGCCACGAACTTCACATATTCTGAATCAGACATTGACATTCTCTTGGCTGCCAGATAATCTCTGAAGTCCGCCTCGGAATTGGTGTAATTATATGCTTCGTTGAAATAGTAGGCTGCATCGTTGTACATGAAAAGCCCTGTAAGAGCAACTCCGATGTTATGAAGCACATCCGCTCTTATACCTATTTCATTCTCGGGAAGTTCACGAAGGAGTCTCGAATACTCCACATAAGCCTTGGTGTACTTGTTGCTTTCCACCAGAAGGTCGGCTCTCTTTTTCTTCTTCTCGAAGTCGCTGGCACTTCCCGCTGCGGAAAAGCTTGCTGCCATAGCCTCAATTTCTTCCTTGGGGTAGTAGCCTACATAATCAAGGATTCCCGTAACGTAAGCCGCCATACTTCCGGGCTGGCGAAGGTAAGGACGAAGCATGTTCGCAAGGTCCGGAAGGTCGCAGTCCTCCTCAAGCCAGGTAACCATGTCCTTGCTTACTATCTCCTCATCAAGAATATATGCATTCTCTCTAAGGCAAAAGCAAAGCTCCTCTACGGACCAGACTCTGATCCCTAAAGAAGGAATGTAATATGGAGTTTCAGCTCGCACACCTGTGCAAAGTAACACTCTGCTCACTTACGTTCTCCTGTTAAAACTCAATCTCCTGCTGCCAGGTAAGTCCTGACGAGGGGAATATTTCCCCGAAGCCCTCATCCTTGATATCAAGGAGCAGTATGTTGGGGCTCTTTAATGAAACCTGCATTGAAAGTCTTGTGGTCTTGTCGGGGCGTCTCGGAAGATTGTCCAGATTAATCTCCACAAGCTTGGGGTTCTTGCCGTTTAAAGGCGTAATGGTTAGTTCGAATTTGTTGTCTTTCTCTGTGATGAACTCTACGTTTTTCTTGGCTTCATACCAGTTAAGGCCTGCATCAAGAAGGGCCAGATATGATTCTTCGCCTCGTCTTAGAACCTGCATTCCAATGTTGGCTTTAAGCTTGTCACGTCCAAGGAATACGTAGTTCTTTCCAAGGTCTGAGCACCTTAGCTTCTCCCTGAGGCACATGCAGGCGCCCTTGCTGTAAAGGTTGTTTCCCCTGAATACCCTTCTGCCCTCGCAGGCATATCTAAGGGATTCCTTCATCCAGTCATCCTTAAATCCGTCGCCGATAAGGAAAATGGAGGAGATGATTCTTTTATCGCAACACCTTCTAAGGATGTCCAAAAAGCCCAGATCTCTGTCCGGTTTGCTGCTCTCATCTCTTCCCATTTCAGGGAATTCCTTGCTGTCTATGTAGATAACCACCGGTGTGGTGCGGAGGTTTCTCTCCATGTAATTTACGAATAGCTTCTGTCCCGAGAAATCGCACAGTAAAACCTGGTTGGCCCATAATTCCGCCGGCTGATTTAACATGTAGTAGTAGAAGCTTTCCATATGATTCTGGAAAAAGATCTTGTCGGTCTTAAGGTTGAGTCCCGCAACCGCCTGGGTAAGGACTTCCACCATTCTCTGGTCAAGTGTCTCACAGGTAATCATGAAGGCTCCGATTCTCTCCACGCCTCCAAGGAATGTGAGAATTCCGAGACTCCTTCTTATAAAAAGCGTCAGAATCGCCACCGGGTCATAAGGGGTGTCTTCCACAATAATCTCTCTGCCCTCATAGGCCTTCTGAAGGAGATTATCAATAAGGATTCCGTCCTCTTCCTCGGAATACTTTACAGCCTCTCTACCGTAGAACCACTGTCCAACCTCACGGCGCTTACACATGGCTGTGGGAATGGAATACTGCTCTCCTCCTGCGGTGTAGGAAGCCGTCTCCGGTGAATCGGAGTTCTGGAAGCAGTAGCTGATAAGTGAGTACTCGTTTCCCAGATCAAATCCGATAAGGAGTTTTTCGTTATGAAGTTTGTCCAGAATTTCGGGTTTGCTGATGTTCATTTATCACCTAACGTACTTTAAACAAATTTTTACTCAAATACTCCGTTTTCTTGTACTCTCTCACAAGGTCGTCCACGGTGTCATAGTCCTGAAGGGTCTGGGCAATGGCTATGTCATTCACAAGGTTATATCTTGTGCCCTCAGGGCTCTTTTCTATATCGTTCTTCTGAAGAGTTGCGCTTTCCGTAAGCTGGCTCTTTCCGTTTTGAATCTCGGTAATGTAATACTGGATACTCTCGCCGAAGAATAAGGGGATTTCCTTAAAGAAAACGCCTCCGTATACCGCATCCATATCCTCCTCGCGGTACTCGTTGTCATCCTCGTCGGATTTCTCCAAAATGTAATGGATTACAGCCTTGGCTCCAAGGGTTGCATGGTATTCGATAATGGCCGAATCGTCCATCTTGGCTGCCAAAGGCAGGAACTCTTTAAACTGAGTGAAGCAGGCAAGTCGGATACCTTCCAAAAGGAACTCTGTCACGTATTCCTTGATGAGTTTCTTCTGCTCCTCTCCGATTTCCTCCATGTGCTCGGCGTAGTATTTGATAACCGCCAGCTTGCACACACGGTGCAGCTTCTCGCCTCTTCCGATGATTCTCTGGATTTCATCGAAGATGAATCCGTCCATGATTCTGTCGTTTACGAAGAATTCATATGCGCACTGGGAGACAAAAGCCGTCTCTATCTCCGTCTTGGCGCCTCCGGATACATAATCCTTAAATATTTCAATCTTCTCACCTACATACGCGCCGGTGTAGAGAATCTGAATGATAATCTTCTGGGCAATATAATAGGTGTCTATATCGTAGCTCATGGCTGCTTTCCATAGGCTTCTCAAGTCCTTGGTCATGCCTTCGTAGTTCTTGATGAGGTAGTTTAAGATGGCCTCGTTGAATTTACCCTTTCTGAAAGCATACATGCAAAGGGTAACCAGCTCCTCATCCTTATCTCCCTGGCACTGCTCAATTTTGGTTTCAAGGAGCTTAACGATGTTTTTGACCTCAATTCCTGCGGTGCCGTATAAGCATAACCACTCGTAGGCCTTGTCCGTCATGCCTCTGATTATCATGTATCTCATGAGCTCATCTCTGTCGGAGGCCTCGATGTTTTCGGGCTCTGCATCGGATAAGAACCAGTCAAGGGAATCGGTTATGTCGTTGTCATAATAATATCTGGTAAGAGCCACGCGAATCTTGGCTTTAAAGTTGTCCATGACTCTCTCGTCTTTAAGGACTCTTTCAAACCTTATGCGATTGTCCTTATCAACATGAATGGTCTCTCTGTCAAAATCACAGATGTACATGTTAAGACCAAGTTCGTCTAAGCCCTGATCCCCAATCATCTTAATGATTTTGCCGGGAATCATCAGCTTCTCAACCGTGTAATTGACGCCCTCGGCATAACGGTTGCCCTGGATGTCTTCAAAAAGAATTACATGCTCCTGACCCCAAAGAGGGAATCTGGCCACTCTGTCAACAATAGGGTAAGCCATTTCACCCTTAATTCTGGGATGTCTTATGATAACCCTTATCATGGAATCGGAATCGGTCTTGATCTGATTCATGAAAAGGACCGTCGAAAGGGCATGGATGGTTTCTTCATCTATCATTCGCTCAGATAAAAGGGCCTTGTAAAGCTGAGCCAGTTCCTTGTTGATTCGCTTCTTTTTAAGCTGCTCCTCCACAAAGTTCTCCATCTGGGGAAGATACTGATTGTAAAGATCGGGGTACTTGTCCCTGCGGCTTAATACATCTGCATACAAGTGGGCATTCTGGATATAATCCAGATCCGAATTGTAGGCAAAATACATTAAAACCGTCTTGTTGATGGGAGTCTTCTTTGAGGTGTCCATGGACATCATGTAGTACTCATAGAGTCTGGTAAGCCTTAATCCGGCCTCAGCTCCCAATGCGTACCACTTGAAGTATCTGGTCTCCACCTTGTTGTTCCTTATGAGGTAAGAGCAGATGGCATTTAATATGTCATTGTCATTCTTCTTCTCGTATGAGAGGGTAAGGGTCTTAAAGAGAACCGGTGAGAATTCCTTTTCTCTTGAGGAGAGCTCTACTATCTGCATAACAAGGTCCTTTGACAGGCACTCGTTTCTTGCTCCGTAGTAGCAAACCTGAAGTTCAAAGTTTCCAAGGCTCCTTAAAATCATGGGATTTGAAACCATAAGACGCAAAGCCTCGATGTAGAGAATGGGGCTTGTGCATCCCATCTTAAACTGCTCTTCAAGGAACATCCATCTCTTGGAATCAGAGCGGTTGTACTCCTCTGACAAATAAGTTACGAGCCATGCAATTCGCCAGTCCTTGGTCTCTGAGTAAACTCTTGAAACTGTCTCTGTAACCTCTCTTGAGAAATCTATGTTTTTGGTGATGAGTGAAGTCAAATATAAGTGATAAGCGTAGGAAACCTTGTAATCATGTTTGGTCTCATCAAGCATTGAGGAAGCCTGATCAAGAATCCATCTGGCCTCGTTCTCTCTCTCCATGCTGATAAGAACCTGAGCCTGGAAAAGTCTGGCATTCACATTGCTCTCATCCGCATTGATCATGTTGTTTACAATGTTCTCGGTTTCCTTAAGCCATGTGTTCATGGAGATTTTCTTTAATCTGAAGGCCTGATAATAGGTCATCAAATCAACCTCAAGGTGCTTGAACTCCCTGAGTTTTCTTCCATGGGAAACCCCTGTACCTTCAGTTGATACGGTGGCAGGTATTTTAAATACGGTCTGGCCGTCTCTTAAGATGATCTCATCAAAGTTATTGCCCTTGTGAAGAGCCTTGGTGTCCACCTTAAACCAGACGTTACACTTGTTTACGATGAAGTTTTCTTCGGTATAGACGTTCTTTTCGAAGATAAACAATCCGTTGCTGCTTGAAACCTCAAGGAAGGAATAACCCCATCCGTTTCTGGTTACGGTAAAGCCGTACTCTGTTCCGGGGATTGGCTCGTCTATCTTTATTTCCTCGTCCTCAACCAAATATTCAATTCTCTGCTTCTTATTTACGGCAAGAAGGAATTCCTCCATGTTTCTGGAGTTCCCGGGCTTACAGGACAAGCCCTTGTACAGCTGGTAGAACTGCCTGTCATTGCCTAAAAAAGCCGACGAGAAATCAGGGGATGAGAAAAGCTTAAGTGCTTCATCCCAGTTACTCTTGGCAAGATTTGTGAAATGGAAAAGGTTCTTGATGCTTCCCATTGATGAATCGGGAACTTTATGCATTATAGAAACCACAAAGGGCAGATAGAATTCGCCATGACTGGAAATGACCGAGAATTCGCCTTTAAGGACGTCTCCCTCTATCATTCCGTGAGAGTCGAAGGAATAGTGAATCTCCGCACTCTCCCCGGCAAAATAGTCGGTGTCAAGCTTCATTCGAAAGTCCGATGAGTAAATATATCCGGAGGTGAAGGAGCCCTCGGGGCCATAGATGGAAAAAGAACCTTCGGTGATGGTGTCTATGCTCGGTTCAAGTTCCAATTTAATGCACGAAAAATCAAGAGAACTAATGTCGTAATCGAAGTTCCCTTTCAGAATTTCTTCAATCTTATCCTGCATTAACACTCACCACACTTTTTCGCCCGGATGGGCATACTCATAGACTTAATAATTATAACATTCTGTTGGGTTTGGTCGCAATAAAAAATGCGCCTAAATTAGGCGCATTTTTATGGCAATGTGTATAGTTTGTTATTTTGCGAGAAGCATCATAATGTCATTGCTTCTTGCAACAAATTCTGTCATAGCCTCGGGATCGAGAGGTGCCTGAGCGATACGAGCCAAATCGTATAACTGCTCAGCAAACATCTTGGTGTTATCTCCGTCCTTGTGCTCAAGAAGATATGTTACAAGAGGATGGTTTGCATTAAGAATCAATGTCTCACCCATGCCGGTGGTATCCTTAGGGAAGTCCATGCCGGGCATTGAATACATTTTCATCATATCCTGCATACGTCTGGTTTCCTCAGAAAGAGTAAGCATTGAAGCAACCTTTTTATTCTTAAGCTTCTCAATCTTAATCTCAAGAGAATCCTTCTTAACGGCCTTCTTGATGATCTTTCCGATTTCCTCGGCTTCCTTGGAAAGTTCTTCCTCAGCCTTCTTGGAGGTCTTGGATTTAAGAGCATCTGTAACATCCGCATCGATTCTTAAGAAGTGGATGCCTTCGTTCTTTGCCTCAAGCTGTGAGATGAAGGGCTGATCGATGTTGTGAGTAAGGATAACCGCATCCTTCTTGGCAGCCTTGAACATGTTGATGTACTGGCTCTGCTGCTTCTCATCGGTTACGTAGTAGATGGTCTTATCCTTCTTCTCCTCTTCCTTGTTCTCGTCCTTCTCGGCATCAACCACTTCAGCCTCTACCTTGTTGCCTTCCTCATCTGTGGCGTTCTCGTCATCCACATCGATCTTGGCAACCTCAAGGCACTCGGGAAGTGTTAAGTACTTGCCCTCAAGGTTCTTAAAGAGAATATAGTCGGTCATCTTCTCGCAGAACTTGTCGTTCTTTAAGCAGCCGAACTTAATGAAGGGAGCAATGTCATCCCAGTACTTGTCGTACTCTTCCTTCTCGGTTTTGCACATGCCGGAAAGCTTGTCCGCAACCTTCTTTGTGATGTAATCGGAAATCTTGTTAACGAAGCCATCGTTCTGAAGGGCGCTTCTTGATACGTTAAGGGGCAAATCGGGACAATCGATGACACCCTTTAAAAGAAGCAGGAACTCAGGGATGACTTCCTTGATGTTATCGGCAATAAATACCTGGTTGTTGTATAACTTGATGGTGCCCTCGATGGACTCGTACTCAAGATTAATCTTGGGGAAGTAAAGGATACCCTTTAAATTGAAGGGGTAATCCATGTTTAAGTGAATCCAGAAAAGGGGCTCTTTGTAGTCGTTAAATACCTTGCGGTAGAACTCAAGATACTCTTCTTTTGTGCACTCTGAAGGATTCTTGGTCCAAAGAGGAGCGGTCTCGTTCATGAGTTCAGGACGCTTTTTGATCTTAAGCTTCTCCTCGTCTCCGTCCTTCTCGGGCTTAATCTCCTCAACCACCTCATCGGTGTCGAGTTTCTCGGCCTTCTTGATTATCTGAGTTTCTGTGGTTTTGTCCTTTGAGAGATAAATTTCTACGGGCATGAAGGAGCAATACTTCTTCACAACCTCTTTAGCTCTGTACTCGTTGCAGAATTCAAGGCAATCCTCGTTAAGGAAAAGGGTAATCTCTGTACCAACACCCTCCTTCTTGCCTTCATCCATGGTGTACTCGGTGCCGCCGTCGCACTCCCAATGCACGGGCTTAGCGCCTGCCTTGTATGAAAGAGTATCAATGTGAACCTCGTCAGCTACCATGAATGCTGAGTAGAAGCCCAAACCAAAGTGACCGATAATCTGGTCATCGTTGGCCTTATCCTTATATTTTTCAATGAAATCCGTAGCTCCGGAGAAGGCAATCTGGGTAATGTACTCCTCAACCTCTTCCTCAGTCATACCAAGACCGTTATCGATAATCTTGATGGTCTTGTTGTCCGGATTAACAATTACCTTAATTTCAGGCTTAAATCCGTCGGGAAGAGTATACTCACCCATCATATCCAGTTTCTTAAGCTTGGTAATTGCATCGCATCCGTTGGAGATTAACTCTCTGTAGAAGATGTCGTGATCCGAATACAACCACTTCTTGATAATGGGAAAAATATTGTCCGAATTAATGGACAAACTGCCTTTCTTAGCCATTTATATCACTGTCCTTTCAAAATAAATCTAATTCAACAACCATTATTCTATCACATATAGAACAAAATGATTCTAAAATCTTTATAAACTTTTTGGAGTGGCCTACTTAAGGCCCGTAGGCTCGCCGATTATGCTCTCGTAAACGTCAAAAAATGTGGTGGTTGTTATCTCCGGATTGTCCGTAATGGTAATCTCGTTCCACAGGTTATCGTTAAGCTTTCTGGTAAGTCCCGATACGAACTCATCATACTTTTCGCCGAAAACCTCCTGACGTCTCTTGGCCACAATCTTTAACTTGTTGGCATCGGTTTCCTCTCGGTTAAAGGTGTTTATACACTTGATGATGTGATAACCGTACTCACTCTCCACCACGTCGCTTATCTCATCGTTTCCAAGATTAAATGCTGCCTCTTCAAAAGCCGGATCCATCTCCCCTTTACCAAAAGAGTAGGTTGAGACAGAGTCCTCATTATAAAGTTCAATCAAGTCCTCAAACTTGTTATTCTCTTTGTCCTTGGCAAGGGCGCAAACCTCGTTGGCAAGCTCCAATGCCTCATTCTTCATTCTCTCGGAATAGTTGATTTTCTTACCTGAACCGTCCTTGGCATAAGTCTTGATTAAGATATGCTCCACCGTAATGGTTCTGGCCTCATCATCACTGATTTCGGGGTTAATGTCCTTAATCAGATACTGGTAAATCTTGTTGGAAAGAGCGTACTCGCCGTACATCTTGGCAATTAACTCTTCCGTCACCCCGAGGGTTTCCTTCTCGGTGTCGTTAAGAGAGTCGAAATACGTCCTGGCTGCCTCATTTACCAGCTCATTTTCCTTTTCGTCAAGGGTTACACCGTAAGAAGCGGCGAGGAGATCCATGGTTTTTACCTGGGCAATCTTTGCAAGGACGTTGTCCTTAACGTTGCCTTCAAGGTTCTTGCCGTTTTCGGATGTGCTCCATATTTCCTTGCCATAAACTTCCTCGTACCTGTTTTGCATGTTGGTTAAATAAACCATCATCTCAGGGGTGGTGCAGTTCATGGTCTCTATTTTGAAAATCTCATCCGGCTCAAAGCCTGCGGTGAGAACTACCTTTGTGGTTTTGCCGCTGCAGGCTGAAAGCATTACGGTTGTGATTAATATTGTCAGTGCTGAGAGAATTCGGTTTTTCCTGAAAATCATATAATATCCTTTGCAAAAGAATAGCCCCACAGATTGACTGTGGGGCCACTGAATTCTGAATTACTCGATAACTTTGATCCAGCCCTCGGGAGCTTCGATACGACCCATCTGGATACCTGTGAGTGTATCGTAAAGTTTCTGAGTTGTGGGACCCATCTTCTCCATGCCTGCAGGGAAGCAGATTTCCTTGCCGTGGTCAACAATCTTGCCAACAGGTGAAACTACTGCAGCTGTACCGCAAAGTCCGCACTCTGCGAAATCCTTAACCTCGTCGAAGAATACTTCTCTCTCCTCAACCTCAAGTCCAAGATACTCCTTGGCAACGTAGATAAGGCTTCTTCTTGTGATTGAAGGAAGAATGCTGTCTGACTTGGGTGTTACAACCTTGTTGTCCTTGGTTACGAAGATGAAGTTAGCTCCGCCGGTCTCCTCAACCTTGGTTCTGGTTGCAGCGTCGAGATACATATTCTCAGCGAATCCCTCTTCATGAGCTGTAACGATTGCATGTAAGCTCATTGCGTAGTTAAGACCTGCCTTGATGTGGCCGGTTCCGTGCGGTGCTGCACGGTCGAAGTCACTTACCTTGATGGTGATGGGCTTAGCGCCGCCCTTGAAGTAAGGACCAACAGGTGTTGTAAGGATTCTGAACTGATACTCGTCAGCGGGCTTAACGCCGATAACGGGGTTAGAACCAAACATATAGGGTCTGATGTAAAGAGTTGCGCCTGAACCGTAAGGAGGAACGAAAGCAGCGTTAGCTTTAACAACCTGAACAACTGCGTCGATGAATCTCTCCTTGGGGAATACGGGCATCTCAAGTCTCTTAGCAGAATCTACCATACGATCTGCGTTGAGGTCAGGACGGAAGCAAACAATCTTGCCATCCTCTGTTGTATAAGCCTTAAGGCCCTCGAAGCAAGTCTGAGCATACTGAAGAACGCCTGCGCACTCACTCAAGACCACCTTGTCATCCTCAGTGATGACGCCTGCATCCCATGCTCCTTCTTTAAAATTGGATACATAACGGTAGTCCGTTTTGATGTAGCCAAACCCGAGGTTTGCCCAATCAATGTTTTTCTTTTCCATTGTGAATACCTTTCCTTTCTTGCAGTACCTTTAATACTTGCACATATATTTTATTCTAACGCTTCCGCGTTATGTAAAATTATCGTACTTTTGCGCAATAAAGTCAATGCGAAGTTTGGATTTCATCACTCTTTAGCTTCAAAATAACTCAGTAAACAATTTAGGCCACCCGCCAATCACGGCAGGTGGCCTTTTGTAATCGTGCAATTATGATACTTTAAACTGCCCTACAAGAGAGTTCAGTTCGTCGGACTGACGGGAAAGTTCAATTGAAATAGCGCTGGACTCTTCCGCAGTAGCTGAATTGTTCTGTACAACCGTGGAAATCTGCTCGATTCCTTTGTTGATTTCCTCCATGTTGCGGGCCTGGTCTTCTGCAAGATTGCCGGATTCCTCTACGATTTCGGCGATGTTGTTTACAGATTCCTGAACCTGATTAAGGGCTCTGGTGGTCTGCTCTACTACGCTGTTTCCGTTCTCAATTTCATGAAGGGTAGAGTTAATAAGCTCATGGGTGCTCTTTGCAGCCTCGGAACTTTCATTTGCAAGGGCACTGATTTCCTCAGCAACGACTGCAAAGCCTTTACCGGTTTCACCGGCTCTGGCTGCCTCGATTGAAGCGTTAAGCGAAAGAAGCTGGGTCTGCTTGGCAATTCCTTCGATGGCATTTGTAACCTGCTCAATCTGCCTCGAAGCTTCTGTAATTCGCTCCATTGCACTTGTTACAAGTTTCATCTTTTCAGCACTTTCTCTGGCATCTATCTGAACCTGTTTAGCCAAATCCACGCCCTTTCTTGCCGAGTTAGCCATTTCCTTGGTCTGATTGTTCACGCCTGCCACACTTGCGGTAAGCTCTTCAACCGCAGCAGACTGATCCATTGCTCCTTCTGCCAGATCGTTTGCTCCGCTTGACATATTCGCTGCTCCGCTGGCAACTCTTGATGAAGCGTCCATTACGTTACTTAAGGTTTCCGAAAGCTGAGTCACGATATTTTCAACTGCTTCCTTAATGGGAGCAAAATCTTCCACATATATCTGAGGCTTGCCAACGCCTGTTCTGAAGTCTCCGTCAGCAATTCTGCCCAGGGTCTCTCTCAAATCCTCCACAACGTTCTGAATTGTGGTGGTGGAGTAATCAAGATCCTTCGCAAGTTTTCCAAGCTCGTCATCGGCACTGTATTCGATGCTTATATCCATCTTTCCTCTGGCCATGGAATCCGAAGCCGCCGAAATCTCCTTGACGGGAACAAGGATTACTTCCGTGAGAGCTTTTCTGGCTTTTATAATGAAAAGCATTAACATAACAAGTACAACTGCCACAACGGCTATCATTGAGAACACGAGAATAAGGTTAAGTCTGTATAAGGATATTGCCTTCTCTCCGGTCTCAGTGGAAACTGCCTTTAAGTCTTTAACAACTACGTCGATTGAGGGATAGAGGGTGTCGTTAAAAAAATAGAATACCTCTTCCGAGCTTGCTCCGCTTTGGAATATCTCTCCAAGAGTTACTCCGTTTGCCTCTACAGTGTGCAGGTCTGTGCTTACCTTGTCGAGATTAGTCTTGTTGCTGTACACTTCCGAAAACTTCTTTAAGTTGGCATCAAATTCTGCAAACTTCTCCATGGCTTTTCCAAGCTGTTCCTGTCTTATGGTTTCATCGGGAGAAGCCATTGCCCAAAGGAAGGCTTTGGAAAGGGCCTGAATGTCAATTCTTATTTCGCCCTGAACATTATCAGCCAGATAGCTGTTGTACATGCTCAAGATTCCGTTAACACTGAATGCAATGGTTATTGTAAGTGCCACAACCGCAACCATTGCACCGATAATGATTTTGTTGAAGACCTTTTTGAACTTGTCCTCAACCTTTAGGTTTTGAAGTTCTGAGGTATTAACTTTCAAAAATCCTGCCATAAGGTGTCCTCCATGTGTTTTGTGTGCCAAAAGTGCCAATGTTGGTAATATTGTACCACATCTTTCCCTTTGAACCAATATTATTTTGCAAAAATAGCATCAAATGTTTGCAATTATCTAAACATTTGATGCTATATCTTTTCTTATATTCAGTTTGGAGAACTTTCCTATTTTCTCTTATAAGTATTAAACGTAAAGCTCAAATCAAAGCAGGTCTGCTCCTCGCCCTCCTCCACAAGCTCCCAGTCGGGATTCTCATCAAGATTGGGGAAGTATGCGTCAGCCTCGTAGGAATGCTCTACTTTAGTGATTATCGCTGTGTCGCACATGGGCTCAAGGGCCTTATAAATGGACTCGCCGCCGATAACGAAAACATCATCGGTATCGTACTTCTTCAGCTCTTCCATAAGTTCGTCCATGCTGTGAACCACTATGGCATCCTTAACCTTGTAATCGGGGTTCTTTGAAAGGATGATGTTGGTTCTGTTGGCTAAAGGCTGTTTCTGAGGGAAGGTCTCAAGAGTTTTTCTTCCGAGAATCACAACCTTTCCTGTGGTAAGGGCTCTGAAATTCATCTGGTCCGTGCGAATCCTTACCAGGAGGGCTCCTTTGTTGCCTATGGCCCAATTGTTGTCAACTGCAGCAATTAATTTCATTGGATTGTCTCCTTATATGTTAATTATTTGATAGCTTAGTCTAGATTGCGATGGGAATGTCCGTAATCTGAGGATGGGTCTCATACCCCTCCAAAGACACGTCATTTCTCGTAAACTGGTAGAAATCATGAATGTCGGGATTAAGGGTGAACTTAGGTGCCGGCAAAGGCTCCCTTTGAATGAGCTCTTTAATGATAGGCACATGTCTGTCATAGATATGGGCGTCCGCAATCACATGCACGAACTCTCCCACGTTCATATCGCAAACCTGAGCAAGCATGTGCACAAGAACCGAATACTGAACCACGTTCCAGTTGTTGGCCGCAAGAACGTCCTGAGAGCGCTGGTTAAGGATTGCGTTAAGAGTCAGCTTATCCTCCCCGGGTCTCTGGGTAACGTTAAATGTCATGCTGTATGCGCAAGGGTACAGATTCATCTCGTGCAAATCCGCATGGTTATAGATATTGGTCATGATTCGACGGCTGAAGGGGTTGTTCTTCAAATCATAAATAACCCTGTCAACCTGGTCCATCATGCCCTCTTTGTACTGATGTTTAACCCCCATCTGATAGCCGTAAGCCTTACCGATGGAGCCGTCGGGGTCTGCCCATTCATCCCAGATGTGGGAATGCAAATCATGAACGTTGTTGGACTTCTGCTGCCAGATCCAAAGCATCTCGTCCGTAGCACTCTTAAGGGCGGTTTTTCTTAATGTCAAAATCGGAAACTCCTCCCTTAAGTCATAACGGTTTACAACACCGAACTTCTTAATTGTGTAAGCGGGAGTTCCGTCGGGCCAATGGGGCCTTACCTTCTCACCCTCGGTGCTTGTACCGTTCTCAAGGATATCCTTGCACATATCTATAAATACTTTATCTGCGTAGCTCATTGCTGATTTTTCCCTTCATTTATTATCTGTCGTACTTATCGCAAAGCGAATTAATCTGGTCCGCAAATCTTGCCAGATCCTTGTTTGCACAGCCTTCGTTCTTGTGAATAACCGCAAGAAGTCTCTGGCCTGCGCTAAGAAGCCTTGCAAAAACATCGGACACGGGCTTTGTAGCCTTCTTCTCGATGGGAATAGGCAATGCCTCGTATTCAAGCTTGTTGGTGGCAAGGTTAAATACCGTTCCGCTGTAAGGAGCGTAAGCCTTAAGACCATGCTCAACCATCAGGCACTCGGTAAAGTTGGTACAAACGCTGTCTTCACCGTGTACAACGAACACTCTTCTGGGCTTCTCCTCAAAACCGGTAATCCAGTTGATAAGGCCGTTCTTATCTGCGTGGCCGCTCATACCCTTGATGGTTTCGATGGAAGCTCTGACCTCGATGGGCTCACCGAAAAGTCTGACCTCGTCGGCGCCCTCAAGAAGCGCGCGTCCCAGGGTTCCCACTGCCTGGTAACCTACGAAAAGGATTGTACACTCCGGTCTCCACAGGTTGTGCTTTAAGTGGTGTCTTATACGGCCCGCCTCACACATGCCCGATGCGGAGATGATAACCTTGGGAGTGCTCTCAAAGTTAATCTGCTTGGACTCATCGCTGGTGATTGCCAGGTTAAGACCCGGGAAGGTGATGGGGTTAATGCCCTGCTTTATTAAATCAAGAGCCTCGCCGTTGAAGCACTCCATTCTGTTTTTTGTGAAAATCCCCGTGGCCTCCACAGCTAACGGTGAATCCACGTAAACAGGGAAGTCGTCGTGGCGCTCTATCATCTTGTCTTCTTTGATTTTCCTGATGAAGAAAAGTATCTCCTGGGTACGACCTACAGCGAAGGAAGGAATTACAACGTTTCCTCCTCTGTCAAAGGTCTCCTGTATAATCTTAGCAAGTTCGGAGACATAGTCGACTTTTTCCTCGGAATGAAGCCTGTCGCCATAGGTGGATTCCATGATTACGTAGTCCGCATCCTTGGTCAGCTTGGGCTCCCTTATGAGGGGCTGTCCCACATTTCCTATATCGCCGGAAAAAACCACCTTTCTCGAAGTATCGCCTTCAGTTATCCAAACCTCAATACTGGCGGAACCCAGCAAGTGTCCGATATCTGTGAATCTGATATGAATTCCGTTACAGACTTCTATGGTCTCGTCGTAGTGAACGGGTACCAGCCTCTTGATGGCTCCGTCCGCATCTTCCATAGTGTAGATTGGTTCGACTTTTTCCTTATTGGAACGCTGGCCCTTCCTGTTACGCCACTCAGCCTCCTGCATCTGGATATGCGCGCAGTCACGAAGCATGATGCTGCACAAATCAACTGTGGCGTCTGTTGCGAAAATCTGTCCTCTGAAGCCTCTTGCATACAAAAGCGGCAGCATTCCCGAGTGATCCACGTGAGCGTGTGTCAGGAAAACATAGTCGATTAGCGACTCCTGAACGGGCAAATCCACGTTTTCGAAAACATTGATTCCCTGTTCCATACCGTAATCGATAAGAATGTTTTTGCCACAAGCCTCAAGGAAATGGCAGCTGCCGGTTACTTCATGGTCTGCTCCGACAAAGGTAATCTTCATGTGTAAAGCCTCCCAATACTTATTTTATTTTGCGACGTCCCCGTCGCCATCGGTATCATGTGCCCTGATAGCCGGTGTAGATACAACTTCCTGTTCTATTTTAAAAGATATTTCAGTTCCTCTCTTGTAAACGCTGGAAATGTTCATGGTGCCCCCAAGGGAGAAAAGAATTCCCGCAGCAATGGTGATTCCAAGATTCACTCCTGTAACCTTGCCGGTTCTCTGGTCTTTCATCTGACCTATGCGCTCATTCAAAGCTTCCAGTTCATCTTCTCTGATACCAACACCTGTATCTGTGATGCTGACCAAAAGGTCGCCCTTAAGGCCTGCTCTTCTTACAAAGTCCACTCCCAAGGTGATGCTGCCCTCCTGGGTATATCTGACTGCGTTGGTGACAAGTCTTAAAATAATGTTTCTTATTCTGTTGGCATCGCCACGCAATACGCTTGGAATATTCTCGGAGAATTCATACTTGAATTTGAGACCCTTTCCACCGACGTATTCCCTGGACAACTCTATTATTTCATCAAAAAACTTTTCTGTTTTGTAAGGTGCAATAACCGGAACAACGATTTCCGCTTCGATTCTTGCCATATCCGCAATATCTTCCGATACTGCCTTCATAATAGAGATCTGGCCGTCAATCTGTTTGGCTCTCTTCTTGAATTCCTCGTTTGGAGCCTCGTTAATCATGTAATCATTTCTGACTGACAGATTCTGAAGCCCCTGGCCCATTTCAGCTGAGACATTTTTAAGGAAAGTAACCTTTTCAAGCTTGGAAGCCTCAATGGCTTTCATCCTCTTGAAGCCCATAAGACCCGCCATGTACTTCATTGTCATCCAGAAGATGATAATGCAGGCGAAAAATACCATATTGTATTTACTAAGGGCCGTAAGGGGAGTTCCTGATTTGGTAGGAAGTATATTAAATGCCATAAAAAGATTTGACACTACCAAAAGTACAAACCTTATGGGCTCTATGTATGCCACACATCCTACCCCTGCATAGACCATGGCCCAAATCAAATAGTCGGCTTCTCTGCCTTCTATTTGAATCAGGTAAATGGAGTGGGTGCCCCATTTCATATAAAGGAAAACCGCAATCAACATTGCCAGGTCGTAGTAAACCCTTATAAAGGTCTTATTATCGGTGATTATCTTAATAAATCGACCGATGAAAAGAAGCAACGTTCCGCTTCCGAAGGTAATAACCATGGAGGAATATAGATCAATCAGGTCATCCACCGGAGTTCCAAAGGAATCCAAAAGCTGGGTTTGGGTGGCAATCCACAGTGAAATAAGACCCATCACCACAAAGAAAACGCTGGCGTTTCCAAATCGGATTACCTGAGTAGCCATGGCAAAATCCGTGTATTCTTTCTGATCTTTGAAGTAGGATTTTAAGTTCATAAAATCTCCTCTCGGAAGTCAAAAATGTCCGTTATTTCTCGTTATATATTTTCTCTTTTAAATACTTCTTGTTGGCCTCGAAATCTACCTGCAAAACCGCCATATCTCTGATTGTGGCATCAGTATATGTTCCCTGAAGGGGAATCATGTTCTGCTCGATATCATATGCCGCAAGCTTCCAGGCAATTGATGAAAGATAGATAAACTCTCCCCTTGTTACATTGGTTGTAAGGTTGGGGAAAAGTCCGTCTATAATTCCCGTAGGATTTGTCACCATGGCTCCGGGAATCTTCTTAATTACCTGATTGAGAACCTTACGCTGTCTCTCGGTACGTCCGAAGTCGGTGCCGATGTATCTGTTTCTGGAGTATGCAAGAGCCTGAGGTCCGTCAAGCTGTATTTCTCCGCTTAAGGTGTCATCAAGATAATCGTTATCTATGGGAAGCCCCTGAAGAAGGTTATACTCGTTAAGATATGCGTTAACCCACTTAACCTCGTCGTTTGAAAGCTCAAGTTTAACGCCGCCTACGGCATCTACAAGGTTGGCAAAAGCTTTGAAATTAACCACCATGTATCTGTCTATTTTAATGTCAAAGTTGTGAGTTATGGTCTCCATCAGAAGTTCCGGACCGCCAAAAGCATAGGCTGCATTAAGTCTGTTGCCGTCATGTCCCGGAATCTCCACATACATATCTCTAAGGAAAGACGTCATCTGAATGGTCTTGGTGCTGTTTGAGATGCTAAGAAGAATCATGGCATCACTTCGACCTTCGTCTGTCTCGTCTCTTGAGTCGCTTCCGATAAGAAGTACGTTAACTACGCCTTTATCCTTAATGCCTGCAGTTGCAAAGCTTGGAATCTCGGAGTAGTTCATCTTGCCGTAAATCTTGGTCATGGCATAGCACCAGACTACTGCAAATATACAAAAGATTGTAAGAAGGGCGATGAGGATTCTCTTGCCCTTACCCTTCTTTGGAGCGCCGTCAGGTTCACCCTGGCCGCCTTTTTTCTTTTTGCCTTTTCCGCCGTCACCACCGTTACCACCTGCGTTTCTTGCCTGGTAGGCTTCGGCTTCAGCCTTCATCTTAGCGATTTTCTTCTGCTTCTTAAGAACCTTCTTGGCTTCTTTTAATTCCTTATTTACTGCTCGTTCGTCTACGTAGACGGGTTTGTTTTGACTGCCTGCAGCAAGTTCCAGATCTACCTCTCTGTTTTCCGGTCTTCTCTGAGGTCTTGCCTGACGTTCAGGAATTGGTCTACCTGATGGTCTTCTCTGCTCACCCGTCAGATCAAGGTTTATGTCTCGCTCCGGTCTCGGGCGTCTGGGTCTCGGAGCTGGTGCCTCGGCACGTCTAGGTGCTTCCGCATGTCTAGGCGCTTCCGCCCTTAAATCGGGAGAAATCGGCCTTCTTTTAGCCGTCTCCTTGGCAGTTTCTTTCTCTGTCTCATAAAGGAATCCCTCAAGCCCCTGCCTGATTCGTTCCATTTCATTTTCATTGTTATTCATAGGATTCAACTACAACCTCCTATTGCTACTATTTTACCATAATGTGCAGTTTGGGGACAGACCCCATTTTGCACATAGTATAGTACGCAATTCAATAGAATTTGCTATAAGAAACCTTAAGTTTTTCTTATTTGGTGCAGTTGGGGACAGTCCCCAATTGCACCAAAAAAAAATGTGCAGTTGGGGACTGTCCCCAACTGCACCAAAAATTGCAATCAGTCTTTAGATTAGTCTTTTAAGTCGGAGCCACAGTGAGGGCACTTGGTTGCTTTGATGTTGATGGTTTCAAAGCAGTGAGGGCACTCTTTTGTTGTGGGCTCTTCTGCAGCTTCATCCTCTTTTTTCTTCTTAAACTTGTTCATGGCCTTGATAATCAAGAAGATTACAAGGGCGATAAGAAGGAAGTTGATGATTGCTGAAATGAATGCACCGTAGTTAAGTGTTGCGGCGCCCTCTCCCTCTCCGAGAGCGATGTTAAGCTCGGAGAAATCCAAGCCACCTGTAAGTAATGAGATCAGGGGCATAATCACGTCATTTACCAGTGATGTGACAATCGCGGTAAATGCGCCGCCGATGATGATACCTACAGCCATGTCCATTACATTTCCTCTTGAAATGAACTCTTTGAATTCTTTAATGAATGACTTCATTGAAAAATCCTCCCTTTCTCAATATATTATTTATACTTCAATCGACCCAATGCCGACTGTGTAATTATACCACATTTTGAATAAAGGAAGCATTATTTTCACTCAATTATTCAAATAAGACTTTCCATTTCGTCAAGGACTTCCTCGAAGACCTTAAGGGCTGCTTCCACGGGAGCGGGAGTGTTCAAATCAACCCCTGCGATCTTAAGAAGTGATACAGGATCAGATGTACATCCGCTGTGTAAGAACTTCATGTAATCGTCCACTGCGCTCTGGCCTTCCTTAAGGATTCTTCTTGCGATGGAAACTGCTGAAGAATAGCCTGTTGCATACTGGAATACGTAGAAGTTGTAGTAGAAGTGAGGAATTCTAGCCCACTCCATTGCGATTAAGTCATCGCTTATCATGGCGTCTCCGAAGTACTTCTTGTTAAGATCGAGGTAAACCTTGCAAAGTGCATCTGCTGAGAGGCTTTCGCCTTTTTCCGCCATCTCATTGGTAAGCATCTCAAACTCCGCGAACATGGTCTGGCGATAAACAGTTGACTTAAAGCTCTCCATGTAGTGGTTAAGGAGATTCATACGTTTTTTCTTATCGGTCTCATTCTTTAAGAGGTACTCCTGTAAAAGCACCTCGTTCACAGTTGAAGCAACCTCGGCAACGAAGATCTTGTACATGGAATCGAGGATGGGGTTCGCTTCGTTGGAAAAATATGAATGCATGGCGTGGCCCATCTCGTGAACCAGGGTGAACTGGTTGTCCAGGGTGTTGTTATAGTTTAAAAGCACATAAGGGTGGACGCCGTAGCAGCCTGCGGAATAAGCTCCGCTTCTTTTGCCCTTATTCTCATAAACATCGAGCCATCTGCTGTTAAATGCAGTCTTAAGAAGTTCAATATATCTGTCACCCAAAGGAGCAAGGGCCTTAAGTGCGGTTTCCTTAGCCTCCTCAAAGGGGATCTTCACCTCCACATCTGAAACGATGGGAACGTAAACATCGTACATGTGAAGCTCGTCAACCCCAAGCATCTTCTTTCTTAAAGCAACATATCTGTGCATAAGATCCATGTGCTTGTTTATGGTATCAACAAGGTTGTGGTAAACCTTGGGATTTACGTTGTTTCCGTCAAGGGCGCACTCAAGAGTTGAGCTGTAGTTTCTTGCCTTGGCAATGTAAATCTGCTTCTTAACCTGGCCGTTGTAGAGGGAAGCGGAGGTGTTTTTGAACTGCTTTAAGGTGTTGTAGGCTCCCTCGAAAGCATCCTTTCTCACTCTTCTGTCGCGGCTCTCCTCAAGGGGAACGAAGCGGCCGGCTGTGATTCTTACCTTTTCGCCGTTCTCATCCTCGATTTCAGGATACTGAAGGTCGGCGTTCATAAAGATTCCGTAGGTGTTTGAAGGAGTCTGACAAGCCTCTGATGAAAGTGCAAGAAGCTCCTCCATCTCTGTTGAAAGGGTGTGGGCCTTCGTTCTTCTTACCTCGGTAAGATAAATCTTATACTTCTTTAATCCCTCTTCCTCATCGTAGTACTTATCAAACTTATCATCGGGAACGGCGATAATCTCGGGATCCATGAAGGAAACCTTTGTCTCACACTCCGAAACGATGGTCTCAAGTTTCTGCAAAGCCTCAAGGTTTTCGTTGTTGCCGGTATCCTCGTCGTGCTTTCTTGCCGCGTACTCTTCAAGCTTGTAGGTTCTCTCGAAGAAATCCTCGAAAAGGGTCATGGTCTCAAGAAGGGCCTTTGCGCTCTCTGCGGATTTGCCTTTCTTGGCCGCAATCTTGTCGGTAATCTCCTTAATCTTATTTACGTCACTGTCATATGAAGCCTTATCGGGGTAAATATCCCCCAGGTTCCAGGTGAACTCTTTCTTCTGTTCTTCTCTTGTAATTAATTCTTTTGCCATTTTTGTACTTCCTTTCTAGATCTATGTGCAGTTGGGCGTGCAGTTGGGGACAGGCCCCGATTGCACGCCCAACTGCACGCTTTCCATTGACTGCTCTGGTCAAATGTTTATATCCAGCTCAACCGGGCAATGGTCGGAGCCGAAAATATCTGTGTGAATCCTGGCATCCACAAGTTTATCCTTAAGGCTGCCGGAGGTGATGAAGTAGTCAATTCTCCACCCTGCGTTCTTGGCTCTTGCGGAGAATCTGTAGCTCCACCAGGAGTAAATGTCAGTCATGTCAGGATAGAAAAATCGGAATGTATCGATGAATCCGTTGTCCATCAAATGCTGGAATTTGCCTCTTTCCTCATCGGTGAAGCCCGCATTATGTCTGTTGGTTTTGGGGTTTTTGAGGTCGATTTCCTTGTGAGCGACATTCAAGTCACCACACCATATGACAGGCTTGTCTTTTTGAAGAGTTTGCACGTATGTGAAGAAATCGTCCTCGAATCTCATCCTGTAATCAAGCCTTTTAAGCTCGTCCTGAGAGTTGGGAACGTAAACCGTAATGAAGTAGTAGTCAGGGAACTCCAAAGTAATAACCCTGCCCTCGTGATCGTGCTCATCCACACCGATTCCATAGGTTACGTTTAAAGGTTTCTCTTTGGTAAAAACAGCGGTTCCCGAATACCCCTTCTTCTCGGCGTAATTCCAGTAGTCACTGTATCCCTCAAAAGCAATGTCTATCTGGCCTTCCTGAAGCTTGGTTTCCTGCAAACAAAAGATGTCGGCATCAAGGTTTCTAAAGATATCCTCAAATCCCTTCTCTCTTACCGCTCTAAGACCATTGACATTCCATGAAATGAACTTTTTCAATGTAGTTTTCTCCTGTGAATTTTGATTGCGGTCCGACGTGGCCTTTCCGGCACCGACCGCCAATGAATATTTTAACAGATTTTATGGTGTTTTTGTAGACGGCAAAGGTATTATATGTTAAAATATTAACCAGTGTGTGTTAAAAAAATAACATACCCAGGAAAATATAATGTATTATGGAGGTTTTAGAAATTATGGATTTACAAAATGTAGTTGTCGCCGGGGGCGGAGTCCTTGGAACACAGATTGGACTCATGTGTGCGTACACAGGTCACAAAGTAACTTTTTGGCTCAGGAGTGAAAGCTCTATCGGAAGAACAGAGCCCAAGATTGAAAGATACTCAAAGCTTATGCTTGAAGATCTCGAAAATGCCAAAGCACTTATTTCAAACCCTGTCGGAAAGATGATGTACCCCAGAGGAATGATTAAGACCTGGGACGGCATCACCGCAGAAAAGATTGATGAACTTGTTAAGATTGGCAAGGAGAATCTGAAGAACAACATCAGAATTGAACTTGATATGGCCAAAGCTGTTGCCGATGCCGACATTGTTATCGAGTCAATGTCCGAAGATCCCAATGCCAAGATTGAAGTTTATGAGAAGATGCGTGATCTTTTACCCGAGAAGACAATTCTGGTAACCAACTCTTCCACCATGCTTCCCAGCAGATTCGCTGAGTACACCGGAAGACCTGAGAAGTATCTTGCGCTTCATTTTGCAAACACTATTTGGAAAAACAACACCGCTGAAGTAATGGGACATCCCGGAACAGACAAGGCAATCTATGATAAGGTTGTCGCTTTTGCATCCGACATTAACATGGTACCCTTACAGCTTCACAAAGAGCAGCCCGGATACATCCTTAACTCCATGCTTGTGCCTTTCTTAAGCGCTGCTCAGGCACTTTGGGCTAACGAGGTTTCCGATCCCGCAACCATCGACCTTACATGGAAGCTTGCAACAGGCGCTCCCGCAGGTCCTTTCCAGATTCTCGATATTGTAGGCCTTGAAACTGCTTACAACATCCACATCATGAAGCCTGAAGCAAAGGTTGAAGGTACACTTGAGAACAGAATCTGCACTCTTCTTAAAGAGAAGATTGACAAGGGCGAAACCGGCGTAAACGCAGGCAAGGGCTTTTACGATTACAAATAAGTTTTTGCATAATTAAAGGGACCTCTTACGAGGTCCCCTTTTTTAGTTTATCTTGATTGTACCGATCTTATTTGCTTTAAGGTTCTTATCGAAGTCGCAGGGATTTGCGAAGCGAATACCTGTCTTAACAGATGAAGCCTCATCGGCCCTGTTGCTGCGGATTCGCATGTATACGTCCCATTCACCCTTGGCCAAATCCGAAGGCACTGTGATGTCGAAATTGTAGCTTACAGTGGTAAGTGATGTGATTTCAGTTGCGTCGAAATCAACGGGAATAACCTTGGTTTCGTCACCCTTCTTTAAAACAATCTCGGTTGTTTTGGGAGTTAAGAAGTTGCCGAAGCCCACGTTCTTGATCTTTCCGTTCATATTGAAGGTGCCTCCCCTGGATGCTTTCTGAGAAAGCGACGACTCTTTTACCAAAAGTCTATAACCCATGTGGTCGCGCATGAATTTGCGATATGAGTGTCCGATATATGCCTCGACATCGCTCTTTTCAAGGCCCGGAATCAGGCAGTCAGCCTCGAAGTCAATCTTGTTGAGGGCACCGATTACAACCTCGCCCTCGTTGTTGATGTTGTGAAGGAAGGTCAAATGGCTTCTGTATAATTCCCTGGTAAAATCAGCTTTCCCATACATTGTGGTCCCGCCGTTTGCCAGATCACTCTCCGAAACGTAAGCACACTCGCCGCCGTAGGGAACCTGGTCCATCTTTTCAAGAAGGTCCATTCCTTTATCCCTTGTGATATAGGGGAATCTGTTGCGGCTTCCGAAGGTACCGATGTCGGTAGAATCCCCGAGATATCCGTCGTTGTACATGCCAAGACGAGGATTGATTTCAAGGCTTCCGTCTGCAACTGCTTCGTTAAAATCTTCGGAATCTGTGTAGCCGTAATAACCCATTAAATGCTTGGGAGCTCTTACCAGCACCTTAATCTGAGGGTCAAGCTTCTCAAGCCATCTGTTGATAATTGCGTTTGAATACTGGGTGTCGTAGCTGTTGCACACGTCTATGTCGTACATGGAGGAATGCATCTCGCCCCAGGGTCCGAACATGCCGCACTCAACTGCAAGAACAACATCCTTGTAGTTATTGATGATTCCGCTGATTTCCTTGATGTGCTGACGAATCTGCTCGGTATTATGGTAGGTTGTCTTGTCGCCTTCCTTTATAATAGAAGGCTCGTTTCCAACTGTATTGTCGCTTGCGTATGAAAATCTCAGTACTACTGCGGTTCCGTTTGCTCTGGCATTCTCTAAGGTCTGCTCCAGTGAGTTCTTAAATACATCTGTAGACAAGAGGCTTCTGTTCTCCCCACAGCCCTGTCTGAATTTGTATCCCCAGGACTTCAAATCCGCAGTACTGAAATTGTTACCGTTTGAGAAATAACGCAGATCGTACATGATGCTGCAAAGACCACCGGTAGGGTTCTGAACCTCACATTTTTTGTCGGTTACCTTAACCCAGGTGTACGGACATCTTCCCCTTTCAACGTTGTCCGGCAACTCGTAACCCGAGTCTCTGCATTCGATTGTTGATCCTCTCGTTGCAGCCTGCATGTTTATACCCATAGTCTGAAATGTGGTAAAAACCAGGCCGATAGACAGAATCTGTCTTAGAAATTTGAAAAATCTCCTATTCATTACTATCCCCTTTTACATTAGTTTATTTGCGTGTGTTTACGCAGATTTGCGTTAAGAAAATACACACCCATAAGGATATTCTATCAGCCTTCGTGTTTCGTTGCAACGCTTTATTGCGCTAGATTTGTAGTACCTTTGAACCACTTTGATGCAGTTGGGGGTGCAGTTGGGGCCTGTCCCCAACTGCACCAAACCCGCGCCTAACGCAGGGCGTTTCGTACGGCGTCCTTTATGACGGCGCTGGAGGCAGTGGCGCCGGAAACGGCGTCCACCTCAACGGTGTTTTCAGCTATCATGTCATCAATCATGGCTTCGGCGGGATGTCCCTTGCCGCACTCATGCTCAAGAATTTCAATATCGGTAATCTTTCCTGATTCCACAGTAACGAGAACTCGCGCTTTTACCATCATGGTTTCACTGTAGCCCTCGTAGGTTCCGTCGGCCACTTTGCTTATATCCACAGGGGTCGTGTCAAAAGCGTCGGTCTGGCTCTTCATCTTGAAGAAGACCGTGAGGCAAAGAGCACCCACAGCCACCGCAATTACGCCCAATACAATCAGAAATTTCTTCATTGTTTACTCACCACCCTCCAAGTAAGCGATAATGGGCTCAATGAATTTAATGTCTGATTCATCATAATTCGAAGCAATCATCTCAGCCATTTTCTTCTCGTCATCGGTTACCGCCTTCTTGGCCGTCATTGAAGAAAACGCCTTCATCATCTGCTTGTAGGGGAATTTCATCTTAGTATAATCAAGTCCGCCCTGGCAGAAAAACGCCTTGATATACTGCTTTTGCTCTTCATTCAGCGCATTATCCAAGAAGGTTGCAATTTCCGGCGCGTCAGCGGGCATTGCCCCAACCATAAACTGGGCAAGCTTCTTACCCCTCCATGTAGGCGCTTTTTCGAGGAACCACTCAGACTTAACTGCCTTGCCCCCAAGCACCCAGCTTCCGAAAGCTATTGCATCGAATCCTTGGTAAAAACCGCTGTCTCTCCTTTTCGCCTCTTTTAAATCAATTACCTCGGCCTGCATTCTCTCTCCGAGCCACTGGGCATATTTCTTTGTAAAACCTGTCTGTGAAGTGTAAATTATCAATGTTTTCATATGGTATTCAAATTCCTTTCCATTTGCATAATTGTTTTGATTGTTGCCATTAAATCCTGTTCGGAGATACCTACGAAGATTTTGCCAACGATTTCTTTGCTGAACTCGTCGTTTCTTTCGCAAAATTCCCTGCAGGAATTCGTCAGCTTGATTCGCTGTTTTCTCTTGTCTTTCGCGTCGGCGAAGGTCTCCACGAAGCCTTTCTTCTCAAGTTTGAGAATGATCTGCTTCACGTTCTGGTGAGAGCTTTCCATGATTTCCGAAAGCTCGTTGAGAGTCGGAGGCTCTTTGCAGATGTTAATGCAGATTACTGCGAAAAACTGCTTCCAGGTAATCTCTCCTATGCAGCGATCCGCCACCGCCTGGTACCTGTTGTCAAAGGCACTGAGTAGCCCCAAAAGAAAGGGCTGCGGCGCCAGATCTCCGAAATCAACCTTGTCCTTGTTCATTGTCTCGTTGTAGTTCATTGTCATTTTGAATTTCTCCCCAATAAAAAAGGTAATATATTACATTTCTCAAACAATGTAACATATTACCTTTTTCTTGTCAACACATTTATCTGCAATTTGGTGCAGTTGGGGACAGGCCCCACTTGCACGGTGCAATTGGGGCCTGTCCCCAACTGCACCAAACTGCACCATCGCGTCTACTTCATAGTTATAAGTTCGTATTCCCTGGTTCCGATACCAAGTTTCACCGAGTGCTCCAGAGTTTCCTGCCAGGATACGTTGGGGTTGGAGTTATGCCAGTGATCTCCGTGATCGTGGAAATGCTCTTTTGCCATGTTATCGCCAAGCTGGCTGTTTCTGATGGGCTCCGCCTTCTGGCACAAATCCACGCAGGCCTGATCAAGAGCAACAGGGTCGAAGGACGCCAGCATTCCGATATCGGGAAGAATCGGCGCATCGTTCTCACCGTGGCAATCGCAGTTAGGCGAAACGTCGGTGATAAGGCTGATGTGGAAGCAGGGCCTTCCGTTCACAACCGCAGCGGTGTACTCAGCCATCTTTTTGCCAAGAATGTCCGCAGCGTTTCCGTTTATATTTTTAATTGCGTCAAAAGCACAAGCCCCTATGCATCTGCCACAGCCTTTACACTTCTCAATGTCGATGTGGGCTTTATTGTTCTCGTCGTAGTAAATTGCGTCGGAGCCGCACTCCTTGGCGCATCGTCTACATCCGCGACATTTCTCTTCTATTACATGGGGCTTGCCGCTGTTGTGCTGCTGCATTTTGCCGGCACGGCTTCCGCATCCCATACCAAGGTTCTTGATTGCTCCGCCAAAACCTGCCATCTCGTGGCCCTTAAAGTGATTTAAAGAAATCACAATATCCGCATCCATAACCGCACGTCCGATGTAAGCTTCCTTACAGTACTCTGCGTTAGGCACAGGAACAATCACATCGTCGGTTCCTCTTAGTCCATCGGCTATGATTATCTGACAACCTGTGGTCACGGTATTGAATCCATTTAAGTTTGCGCAGTCAAGATGCTCAAGGGCATGCTTTCTGCTTCCGGGATATAAGGTGTTACAGTCTGTAAGGAAGGGCATTCCGCCAAGCTCCTTAACCACATCTGCAACGGCTTTGGCATAATTGGGTCTTAAATATGCCAGGTTTCCAAGTTCGCCGAAATGCATTTTGATTGCAACGAACTTGCCATCCATATCAATGTTGCCGATTCCGGCCATTCTAATAAGTTTCTGTAGTTTGACAGTAAGGCTTACGCCCAGAGCTGTCCTGAAATCAGTAAAGTAAACTTTCGATTTCTCCATTCGATATTCCTCCGCTTGCTTAGCTACAGGTGACACAACTCCATTATACCATAAGGTGCAGATGGGGACAGGCCCCGATTGCACCAAACTGCACCTACCAGCGGACACTCCAGCGCTCACTGTACTTGCCGGTGCCGTCTGTGTTGGAAGAAGCTGCTTCTCTGCCAGCCCTCTTCTCCCCCTCTGCTTTTCTCTTTTCATCAAGCATCATGGTAAAGGTCGCCTCGTCAGCCGGAACCTCCACTTTCCTCCCAAGCCAGGAGGAAACATAGGCGGCGTTGCTGATTCGAAGGGAATTGATGCCCTCGACTCCCGGCGCAATCAGCTCCTCCCCGGTGAGAATGTGGTTCACAAAATTCTGCAGAATCCGCACATGGCCATTGGGCGAATCGGGAAATTCCAGATTCACCCGGGTCACCCTCTCCGTGGGCATGGCCTCAGGGGAGGTATAGCAGATTTTTCTCTCGTCATCATCAAGAAGGAAGAGCTTCAAAACCCCGTCTTCTGCCACGGCTTTGCCCATGGTTCCGCTGATTTCGATGCGGTTTGTGCCGGGGCATTCGCCCGTAGATGTGGTAAAAACCGCGCTCGCTCCGTTTTCGTACTCGGCATAGATTGTCACATCGTCCTCCACTGCGATGTCATGGAAATGCCCCTCCTTGCAGAAAGCCTGCAGAGTCGCCGGCATGCCCATAATCCATTGCCAGATATCCAGATTGTGGGGACACTGATTTAAAAGAACCCCGCCGCCTTCGCCGCTCCAGCTGGCTCTCCAGCCCGCGGAATCATAATAGCTCTGAGTTCTGTACCAGTTATTTATTATCCAGTTAAAACGCTTAATCTCTCCAAGGACGCCAAGCTTAACGTAATACCGCAAAGCCCCAAACAAGGGATTTGTCCTCTGATTAAACATTATCCCGAAGGCCAGGTCCTTATGCTTTAACGCAGTTTCGTTCATTAATCGAACCTCTGCGGCGTCAACACCTGCAGGTTTCTCAATGAGAACGTGCAAACCGGCCTCGAGAGCTTCCATTGCAATCTTTGTGTGTGAATAGTGAGGGGTGGCGATGAGAACCGCATCGATTTTTGCCGAGGATAAAAGTTCGTGATAATCTTCAAAAATCTCAACCGATGGGGGAAATTTCCCCGAAGCCCAAGCACGCCTGCCCTCGCTGGCATCCGCAACCGCAGAAAGGATGGCGCCCTCCACCTTTCCCTCAAAGAGGGATACGGCGTGGGCGCTTCCCATATTTCCTATTCCTATTATTCCGAATCTACACTCGCTCATATGTGCACCTAGTAGTTTCCGACGGTGATTTTCTGGTCGGTGAAGTTTTCCACGGAGGCGCCTTTCTCGAAGAAGTGGGGAGCAGCCGCCAAAACTCCGCCGGCTTTGTAGTACTTGGAGCCCTTCTCCAGAGGAAGTGTAATGGTGCGCTTCTCTATGCCTGCGGCGTAGATTGCGGTAATGAGCTCAATGGTACGTTTGCCGTCCTCACCGGTGATGAGAGGCTTTTCGCCTTTTTCAATAGCGGTAAGGTAATTGTCAATCTCTCCGGTATGTCCCTCGTACTTAAGGTCCGGGATGTTGTTATAGAACTCATTGATTCGCGCCATGAGTTCCTCATTCTTCCTATCCTCGGGGAAGCCGTTCTCCTTGCCCACCTCGGCCTTCAAATCCCAGGGCATGGAAATCTTGGCGTCGGCGCACTGTAAGATAATTCCCTGCTCCTCGCCGTGGCTTACAACCGAAGCCAAAACCTCCGCAACGGTGCCATCCTCGTACTTAAGGCAAGAAAGTGAAAGGTCCTCAACCTCGGCATTGTCGTGCATAACGTTGGCAAGCACGCTCGTTGCCTCAACCGGTGAACGGCCCTCAATCCAGTTAAGCATGTCGATGTGGTGAACCGCGTGGTTAAGGGTGCAGCCGCCGCCCTCCTTTTCCCAGGTGCCTCTCCACCACAGATCGTAGTAGGAATGAGCCCTCCACCATTCTGAGTTAACTCTGGCCAGGCAGATTTTGCCCGCAAGACCGGAATCTGCCAGTTTCTTTAATTTATAAACGCCGTTTCTGAAGCGGTTCTGAGCGATGGCGCCCAAAGTTACGCCATTCCTGCGCTCTGCCTCAAGCATGGCATCGCACTCCTCAACGCTGGCCGCCATGGGCTTCTCGCAAAGCACGTTAATGCCTGCGTTCATGCAGTCAATGCTGATGCTTGCATGCACGTAAGGGGGCGTGCACACATGCACAATATCTATTTTGATGCCCGACTCAAGCATCTTTGTATGGCTGTCAAAAACAGCTGCATCTCCCAACTCGTATCGTTTCTTCGTGTCCTCAGCTTTCTCCGGATAAATATCGCAAAGGGCCACGATCTTACATCTGTCCTTAAACTCAAGAAGCCCCTGAATATGCAGATTTGCAATGCTTCCTGTTCCAACTACCGCAACATTAATCATCTTGAAATCCTCCTATTTCACAACCTTGGCCTGAAGTTCAGCCCTTACGCAAAGCTCAGCAGCCTTGAAGGCATGGTCCTGAGTCATGGCATTCTCGGTTCTGTTGATACAGTCAAGAATCAGCTGCCCGAAGAAGGGATAACCCACCTTGCCGTGGACCTCAAAATGCTGCTCCCCATTGTCGTTTACAAGGAAAACATGGTCCGTCGTGCCATCGTTCGTGCCCACGTTCACGTATTTTCTAAGCTCGATGTAACCCTTGGTACCTATAATAAATGTACGGCCGTCGCCCCAGGTGGAAAGTCCGTCGGGGGTGAACCAGTCAACCCTGAAATGCTGGGTCGCGCCGTTATCGCCCACAAGGGTGGCGTCTCCCAAATCCTCCAGTTCCGGATAATCCGGGTGATTGTAGTTGCCCACCTCGCTGTAGGCAACCTTGGCGTCCTTCACGCCGCAGTAGAACAAAAACTGCTCAATCTGGTGACTTCCGATGTCGCAGAGAATTCCGCCGTATTTTTCCTTCTCAAAGAACCAGTCCGGGCGTCCCTTGGGGTTTCCAACCCTGTGAGGCCCGAAACCGTCGATATGGATGGGAGTTCCGATGGCCCCCTCCTCTATTAACTGTCCGGCAAAAACAGCTGACTCTACATGAATCCTCTCGCTGTAGTAAACCATATATTTTCGACCGGTTTCCTTAACCGTCTTCTTTGCAAGTTCAAGCTGCTCCAAAGTCGTAAGGGGCGCCTTGTCTGTGAAATAATCCTTGCCGGCTTTCATGACTCTGACTCCCAGCTCGCAGCGCTTCCAGGTTTCGGCGGCGCCGCAGACAAGCTTTACCTCCGGGTCATTAAGAATCACGTCCTCGCTGTCGGCGATTGTAACCTCAGGAAAAGCTTCCTTAAACTTCAAAGCCTTCTCTCTGTCCCTGTCGTATACCCACTTTAACGTAGCTCCCGCCTCCACAAGGCCGTTACACA
The DNA here is from genome assembly GCA_017619295.1 of Lachnospiraceae bacterium. Taxonomy (GTDB): domain Bacteria; phylum Bacillota; class Clostridia; order Lachnospirales; family Lachnospiraceae; genus G11. The sequence continues at coordinate 11,366 of JAFZSQ010000066.1, read as the reverse complement.
TGCCGTAAATATGGCCGTGATCCAAAGCGATAGCCGCCATGGAGAACTCTCCGGGTTTTACCACCGGGGCAGGTTTGCCTTTGGGTGCGTAGTTCATTCCGTCTTTCTTGTCCATTTCTGTACCTCCTCATACTTATGGTAAAATCGTAACACGCTAAAAATTTAAAGAAATACACTTTTTTGCGATTTTTATTGCGCGAAATAACTTCCTATTGTACCCTAATACCAAAGGAGGCCTTCCATGAAAGCTAAATCTTCAAAGAAATACCTGGCATCCGGAGGTCCGGTGGAGTGTCATATCAAGACAATTGACGCGCCCTTCGATTATTCGGACGACATGCACAATCACGGAAGCAACGAGATTCTTATTATTCTCGGGGGCGAAATCAGCATATACACTGAGTCCGCAGGAAGAATTCTTAGGCGGGGCGATGTGTGCCTTATGCCAAGGTATGTTTTTCACAGAGCCGATATTATAACAAGGGATAAATATGACAGAATTGTCATAAATATAGATGATGAAGTCCTTTCCGAGGCCTCAATCCAGGGCATGGACCTTCTGACCTGTTTTGAGCCCATGGCAAAAAAGAGTCTTCGAATTGTGCATTTAAATGATGATGAACTTGAGGAAATACACGGATATGCCAAAGGACTGGAGAAGAATCTGGCAAGTTCCTACCCCGGTTCCGAGATTCTCGCAGACTCTTTTCTTAAGATTATTATGGTGAAACTCACCGCGAAATATGAAAGCAATCCTGTGGAGCGCCACCCCAACATTATGCCTCCCATGGTGAGAAAGACCTTCGAATACATAGATAAACATCTGACGGAGGAAATCGCCCTGGCGGATCTTGAGAAGGAGATTCACCACAACGGCACCTACATTTCAAGAAGTGTCAAAAAGATTTCCGGCCTCTCCATTCGCCGCTACATAATAGCAAAACGCGTCGCCCTGGCCTGCCACCTTCTTCGTGAAGGCTTAAGCCCAAGCGACGCATGTTTCATGTCCGGCTTCAACAACTACTCCAACTTCTCCCGCACCTTTGCCAAGGAAATGGGGAAGTCCCCCAAGCAATTTCAATTGGGTAGGTAGGGCCGATGTGCACGTCGGCCTACGACGCACTGATAAACTGCGCGGAATACAAATCGTAGTATGCCCCCTTCTTGGCCATGAGGGTCTCGTGGTTGCCTTCCTCCAAGATGCCGCCATCGTCGATAACGAAGATTCTGTCGGCATTCTTGATGGTTGAAAGTCTGTGGGCAACAACGAAAGAAGTACGCTTCTTTAATAATTCCTCGATACCCTGCTGAACCAGGATCTCGGTTCTGGTATCAATGCTTGAAGTCGCCTCATCAAGAATAAGAATCTTTGGATCGGTAAGCAACGTTCTTGCAAAAGCCACCAGCTGTCTCTGACCGTTTGAAAGTCCGCCGCCTCGCTCGGTAATCTCAGTATCATAACCCTTCTCCATCTTCTCGATGAAATCATGAGCATGAACTGCCTTTGAAGCAGCAAGCATCTCCTCATCGGTAGCATCGGGACGGCCATACTTGATGTTGTCCCTCAAGGTACCTGAGAAGAGATAATTGTCCTGAGTCATAATTCCAAGCTGACTTCTTAAGGACTGAATAGTAACCTTACTGATATCGTGTCCATCTACGTAGATGGAGCCGCTTTTGGTGTTATAGAATCTGCTGATTAAGCTTACAATGGTGGTTTTACCGGCGCCGGTAGGTCCAACCAGAGCAATGGTCTCGCCCTGTTTAGCCTTAAAGCTTACATCATGCAGAATATCAACATCGGGTTCATCAGGATATGCAAAGCCTACGTGTGAAAATTCAACGTCACCCTCAATCTCGGGTAGCTCCGTAGCGTCCAAGGCATCTTTAACAAGAGGCTCCATATCCATAATTTCATAAACTCGCTCCGCCGAAGAAACGTTGGTAATCAACTTATTGTAATAAGAAGCCAGGTTTCTTATGGGATTGAAAAACATACCAAGATACATCACAAATGCAGAAATCGTACCGACGGAATCCTGGGTGACACCAAGCTTGGTCACTGCCAGGTAGTAAAGAACCGCCGTTCCAAGGCCACCCGAAATCTCAATTGTGGGGCTGTAAAGGTCGTTTACAAAAACCGCAGATCTAAAGGCATGTACAACCTCGTCGACCATACCGCTGAATTCCCTGTTGGATTCTTCCTGAGCGTTGAAACTCTGAATAACAGAAACGCCCTCGATTCCTTCATGGATAAAAGCGATCATGTTGGAGTCCTTCTTCTTCCACTTTTGCCAACGTTTATGAGCAACATAGCTAAAGAAGTAAGCACCAACCACAATGATGGGAATGGCAACCGCTGCCGACAATGTGAGCACCGGGCTTTTTACAATCATTATGGCTAAGATAACCACCAGGCTCAACGCATCGGGAGCAAGTGTAGTTACCGTGCTTGTTAAGACATCCTTAAGGGAGTTGATATCACCCGTAACTCTCGCAAGAATCTTGCCTGCAGGCCTTTGGTCGAAGAAATCCACTCCCAGATTCTGAATATGAATGTAGAGTTTCCTTCGAATGTTAATGATCATATCGTTCGAGATCACTGCCATTATTCTTCGCCAGGTTCTTGTGGCTACGAAGTGCACCACAGCCAAAGCCATCATTACGCCCGCCATGGTGAAAAGTCCCTTAACATTGCCGTTATAAATTTCGTCGTCGATTATTTTTTCAATCAAAAGCGGATAAATCGTCGAAACCGCAACACCTGTCAGTATCAAAAGTGTTACAACAACAATTTTTCCCTTGTAGTCAAGAAGGTTCTTAAGAAGACGCTTGATGACGTCCATCTTCAGACTTTCTTTTAATTCTTCATCTTCTTTGGTGCTGTTAATTGCCATCTGCACGCACCTCCCTTACTCATTCACGGCCATGGCGCGTCTGTAGTCGCCATACTGAGCCTCATAGGTGCTGTAGTAAAGCCCCTGCTTCTTAATAAGCTCGGCATGGGTTCCACGCTCCTTGATCCGGCCGTCTTCCAAAACAATAATTTCATCTGCATCTTTAACCGAAGAGATACGATGTCCGATAATAATCTTGCTCATATCCTTCTTCTCGCGGATTTCCTTCTGGATGTCCGCCTCGGTTTCCATATCCAGAGCAGATGTTGAGTCATCCAAAATCAAGAGGTTCGCCTTTCTCGCAAGGGCTCTCGCGATGGACAGTCTCTGCTTCTGACCGCCCGAAAGACCGATTCCTCTCTCACCGATGACAGCTTCGTAGCTATCGGTGATTTTTTCAACAAATTCTGCGGCATGGGCCTTCTTGATGGCCTCGCGCACGGTGTTGTCGTCCATGGTTCCCTTAAGTCCCAGGCGCACATTCTCGGCGATGGTGTCGGAGAACAGGAACACGTCCTGAGTTACTACTGAGGAAAAAGCTCTTACATCTCCTAAAGCCATCTCCCTGATGTCCTGACCCTCAATCTTGATGGTGCCATCAGTCACGTCGTAGAAACGCTCAATCAGGTTAACGATTGTGCTCTTTCCGGCGCCGGTAGCCCCCATAATTCCAAGGGTTTTGCCCTTTCCGATGGTGAAGCTCACGTCATCAAGGATTCTGTTACCTTCAAGCTCGAAGCCCACATGCTCGAAGCTGATTTCGCCGTTTGTATCCTTCTTTGCATTAAAGGGAAAAGCAGATGCATCTACTATCTCGGCCTTAGTGTCAAGAACCTTCTTAATCTTCTTATAGCCGGCCAAGCCCTGTGAAATAAGGGAAAGCATCCAGCCAAGGTTGTCGATAGGCCAAACAATATTGATTGAGTAGGATACGAAAGCCACCAGGGTTCCGTATGTCAGATTGCCCTTAATAACCATGTATCCGCCGAGTGCAACTACACATACTTGCATAATCTTCGGAATAATGCTCATTATCGGATCTGTATCTGCCATGTCAAAAGCGAAAGTTCTATTTGCTTTGCCATAATCTTCATTCTTCTCGTCAAACTTTGACATTTCGAAATCTTCGGCTGAGAATGCCTTTACTGTACGAACGCCTGAAATGTTCTCCTCAACTGTCTTTGTGAGGGCTGCGTTCTTGTCACTGATCTCATCGAAGTCCTTATCAAGTTTCTTATCAAGATGAATTGCGAAGTATGCAAGAGGTGCCATAAATACAAGAGGCACCATGCTAAGTCTCCAGTCAAGGCGAAGCATGCAGACAACTACGCCCACAAAATAAATCGCAGCTTCTGTAAGGAGCATGCCTACGAATCCGGTAAGATCCCAAACCATGCCTATATCGTCTTTGACCCTTGCCATTAATTCACCGGTGTTGTTCTTATCGAAGAATCCTTTGTGCAGTGAAAAGATATGTCTCATCAAATCTTTACGAAGTCCTGATGCAACGCGGCATCCGGACATGTCACAAAGGAATTCCTTAACAAACTGGAATAATGCACGGCCAAGACCTGCTGCCACAAAAAGGAGAATATCTCTTCTGAATATCTCCATATTTCTTGCGACGATAACATCGTCAACCATAGACTTGGTAATCATCGGTACCATTAAGTCTATTCCGACACTCATTAATAGCGAAATGCCGCCAACTGAGTATCTCCACCAATTCCTTTTCAAATACTTTTTCATAATTATCACGTCCCAAACATTATTCTGATCGGGCCTATGGCCCGGGGTATTTTCGTACTTACCATGCGCTATGCACAAAAAATGGCGGTTGTTCTTTTGGAGAACCAACCGCCTAAATATCTCATGACACAGGATTGAGATTAGCATTGTCCCTTGGGGCCGTCACTACCTCAGGGTACAAAAATGGCGTGGTCTCCATAGTGGGTACCACGCCTAAAGTATACGAAAACTAAGCTTACTTCGCAGACTTAACCGAGGTAACCACGATATTCATATGTAACTGACTAGTTATTGGTCTAAATTTAATCATCATGCTTACCTCCTTTCGTAAATTTGCTTTTGTTTATCGTAAGCACCTACTACGTTATGATAAATTTTCTTTCTTGTCAATACAATTTTTAAAATTTATTTTGATTTGTTTTTGGCCTTAATAAACAGCACGGATATTATTAGCACAATGGGGAACAGGCATCCCACAAACATTCCGGCCTTCAAATCATCTCCGTGATTCTGGCTTACGAAGCCCACAATTGCAGGACCTGCGGAGCCGCCAAGATCTCCTGCCATGGCAAGGAGAGCAAACATTGCGGTGCCTCCCAGGGGAAGGCGCTTTGACATGATGCTGATGGTTCCGGGCCACATGATTCCAACGGAGAAACCGCAGAGAATACAGCCAAGTAGGCCCATAATGGGGCTTCTGGATACAGCCGCCAAAAGGTAACACACAAGGCAAAGCTCACCTGAACTAAGCATGTATTTTGTAAGATCCATCCTGTCGCCGTACTTTCCGAAAATCACACGACTTATTCCCATGGCTATGGCAAAAAGACAAGGTCCCGCCAAATCACCGACAGTCTTAGATAACCCAAGGGCAGACTCAACAAAAGCTGATGCCCACTGAGCCATGGAAAGTTCCGATGCTCCTGCACAAACCATTAAGATGATTCCAAGAAGGAACATGGGAGTTTTAAACAATTGACCTATGCTCATTCCCTTGCCCTCTTTTACAAGAGGTTCCAGAGGACAGGTGGCGAAATTATAAATGTTATAAAGGGGTACCAGCGCCCATACAATCGAAAGAAGTCTCCACTGGTCCACACCGAATACCGCAAAGAAAATAGTTGAAAGTAAGATTACGCCAACACTTCCCCAACAGTAGAAGGAATGAAGAAGGCTCATAACCTTCTCCTTATGCTCGAAGGGACATGCCTCAACGATGGGGCTAACCAAAACTTCGATAAGTCCGCTTCCTATGGCGTAGATTACAACGCTGATCATGATTCCCACAAAGGGATCGGGAAGAATGCTTGGAAGCACTGCCAAACCGATAAGGCCAACGCCTGCAGTGATTTCTGATAAAACCGCACCCGCTCTGTAACCGATTCTGTCAACAAACTGTGCGCAAATCACATCTACCAGTAACTGGGTGAAGAAAAACACAGTTGAGATAAGGGCGATTTTACCAAGAGATATTCCAAAGGTCTTGTGGAAAGTCAGGAATAAAAGCGGTGCATAGTTGGCTGCTATAGCCTGAGTGATAAAGCCTAAATAGCTGGCTGTGAGAGTCTTTTGATACTTGTCTATGGGCTTCATAAATTTGTTCCCTTCGCAGTGAAATTTCTGTTTTGAATTATACCATAAAAGGGGGTTCCGTAGTATAATTAAATACGGTGGGAAACGGCGAGAAAAGCCGCACCGAAGGGGGTTTTATACAAGAAATGAAATCAATACTTAAAAATTGCAAAATCTATGATGGGACAGGCAGTGAGCCCTTCATGGGTGACATCCTCATTGAGGGTGACAAAGTAGTAAAGGTTGCACCTTCCATCGAGGAAGAAGGCACCGACAAAGTCTATGATCTTGGCGGATTATCCGTATCATCCGGTTTCATCGACGGGCATTCACACAACGACTGGTTTGCTATCAAGAAAGATCCAATTCCATATTTTGACCCGTTTATCAGACAGGGTATCACCACCTTTGTTACCGGTAACTGCGGCATTTCCGAGATCGGTTTTGACAAGGACTGCGAATACGTGGACAAAATGGGCGGCGGTCTTTTCGGATTCCGCGAGACCGTGGGTGAATACGGCTCGGCTTCCGAGTATTTTGAAGCTACAGACAAGAAGATGCCCTGCAACATGGCGGTTCTGGTGGGTCATTGCTCCGCAAGAGCGGCAGTGAGCGGATATTCAAACAGAAAACTCACGGCCGAAGAAGAAGCCAAAATGCTTGATATTATAGAGGAAAACCTCAAGCAGGGTGCAGCCGGCGTTTCACTTGGCCTTATGTATGAGCCCGGTCTTTACGCAGATATTGAGGAACTTAAGAAAGTTGCGGCTTTGTGCGTTAAATATAATAAACCCTTAACTGTTCATCCAAGAGCAAACTCAGCAGTTTCCATGGCTTATCCTGAGTTGTTTGGTCGCTCACATATTTTAAGAGCCGTGGATGAGCTGGTTGAAATCGCAAAGGGCACTAACCTTAAACTCCACTATTCCCATGCAATCTTTGTTGGAAAACGTTCATTGAAGGACAAGGACGAGTTTGTTCAGATTATGGCTAAGCTTCGCGAAGACGGCGTTGATGCCATGTTTGATATCTATAACGAGTGCCTGGGAGTTTCGGTTATTACCGTAATCCTTCCCACCTGGTATCAGGGAATGAGCATGGAGGAACGTAAGAAACCTCTGAACAGGCTTAAGCTCTCCGTTCTCATTAAGGCCACCAGCATGCTTCTTGGCTTTGGCTTTGATGATATAGAGATTGCTTATATCGGCGAAGGATTTGAAAAGTACGAAGGAAAGACAGTACACCAGATTGCCAAGGAAGAAGGCATGAAGGATTTGGACGCTTACCTGATGCTTTGCGAAAAGAGTAACTTCCAGGGAAGAGTAAACATGGGTCCTTACTCAACTCCTGAGATTATAAGTGATTTTGAAAAGAATCCGAACTGCCTGTACATGACAGACGGATGGGTTGAGGAGCACGGAATCCAGAATCCCGTAATCTATGACTGCTATCCCAAGTTTATAAGGGATGCTCTTCACGGAACGGCCTGCTCCATGCCCATGACCATTAGAAAGATGACAGGCGCCATTGCAGACAGATTCATGCTTAAAGACAGAGGTTACTTGAAGGAAGGCTACTTTGCAGATTTGACTGTTTTTGACGAGTCAGAAATCAAAGCTGCCACTCCCGATCAAGGCAAGCCTTTCGGAATCAAGAAAGTGTTCATAAACGGCGAACTTGTGCTTGATGAGGGCGACCTTAAGAAAGAGCTTCTCGGTTCCACAGGTCGGGCATTGAAAGTCGACTAAAAGACTCCAAAATAACTAAACCAAAAGGGACGTGGAAAGCTCCACGTCCCTTATCTTTTTCCAAAATCTATAACTTCCTACCAGATAATCAATCTGTCCTCGGGTGCAAGGTACATTGCATCCCCTTCTTTTACATCATAAGTCTCGTAGAACTCCTCAAACTGCTGAACAGGTACGTTGGTTCTTGAGTAATCAAGAGGGTGTGCATCCTGTGTAAGCTGGCTTAACTCGCTGGCGTAAACATTGATGTTTACGTTCATCTGAGCGTACTTGGTGAAGAACTTGTCGTAGTCGAAGTTCTCAACCTTGGAAGCCATTCTGAGGGCGCACTGAAGACCTGTCATATCTGCAACCATCTCGGTGTCTATGTTAGAACCGATGAAGTGCTGGTCGCCGAAAGCCACGATGGTGTCGAGATAATCGTCCATCTTCTGAACTCTCTTGTCGAACTCAGCCTTGTCCTCCTCAGTCCACCAGTCTCTGAAGTATCCGTCTGCGTCAAACTGTGCTCCGCCACTGTCAAAAGCGTGTGAAACCTCATGTCCAACCCAGAATGCGCCGATGGAAGCATAAAGTTCCTCAACGCTCATATCATCTGAGAAGAAGGGCTCACCCATCATACCGATAATCATGTTGATGGTGTTCTCCTGAGGATCATAGAATGCGTTACATGAAAGGATGTCGAATCCCTCTGCCCACATTTCCTTATCCTGCTTTTTGCCAAGAAGGCTCAACTCGTAGTTGTACTCACACTCCGCTATTCTCTCGGAAGCCTCAATAAGGGAGCAACCCTCCAAATCGATTACGGAAGTGTCTCTGAATTTCTCAGGGTAAGCCGCATGAATCTTCATGTTATCAAGCTTCTTGATGGCGTAATTTCTTACTTCATCGGAAGCCCAATCGTTCTCGGAAAGAAGTTCTCTGTATGTATCGATAACCTGTTTACAAAGGTCATACATTTTCTGCTTTTCTTCCTCAGAACCGTATTTTGCGATATAAACCTTCTGCATTGAAGCGGAAAGGTTGCCAGTTACGTAATCGTAAGCCATCTCCTCGTCGGACACCTGACCACTCACGCCGTAGTACTCATTGGCGATATCGTTGATTTTGTCATAAGTGTCTCTGTCAAGAAGATAAGAGTAGCCTCTTAAGTAGTTAACGAGAATCCACGCCTTAAGCTCCTCGATGTTCTCGTCTGTGTAAACCTCATCAAGCTTCTCAAAGTAGTCAGGACGCATAACAAGGTAAATGCCGTCATACTTTAATCCGTTTGCCTCCAAAACATCGGCAAGAGGGAATACCTTTGCAAGAGCTGCAACGTCCTCAAAGCTCATCTCGTTGTTGATTTTCTCGTAGTAATCGTCGCTTAAGGATTCCTGAGTTGTGTAGATTTTCTCGGAAAGCTTTGTCTCTAAATCTATGGCAAAATCATAGGTTTTCTCAGCATCTTCCTTAGCCATTCCCATTTTCTCAGCGATATACACGAAGATATCTTTTCTCATGCCGTAAAACATATCGCCGTACTCGCTTCTTTCTGCGTACTCTTCAGCGTCGTTAAGAAGAAGCGAAGGGGTTCCTACCATGGCAATGTATGTCTCGGGATCGTTGAGGCCCTGGCCTACACCGTATGCCATAAAATTCTCCACCTTAAGCTTGGTGGAATCGTCGGTAAGAAGTTTGTTGAGATCATCGATGTTTTTGACAGCAAGGATCTTATCGTAGACTTCCTTGATATCGGAAACACCGACTTCATTTCTGGTATCCCAGTCAAGGATTAACTTGTTGTAGGTGCGAACCAGATCTGCGTCGTGACCCTCAATGGTCTCGTCCTTAAGAAGCTCGATGCACTGGTTCTTTACATCAAGACCGCGCTTGGAGTACTGGCTCCATGAAGTGTATCCCTCAGGAATATCGTTGTTAAGGATCCACTCCTTGTTTGCAAAGAGGTGTAAGTCGTCTTTGGGGCTTACTTCCATGTCTGCAGTTACGTTTGATTTTATGTCGGAATCAATCCAGGGTGTGCCGCCTGTACCTTTTCCCTCCTCGGATTCGTCTGTTGCTTCCTCGACGGCTTCGCCATCGGAAGCTTGTTCATCCGTGATTTCTTCCTCTACTTCTGTTGTTGCAGTCTCAGGTGCTTTCGCAGCACAGCCCACAACCTGGGCAACCATGAAGACAGCAAGAACAGATGCGATCAGTTTTTTCTTCATACTTTCTCCTCTCGATTGTCTATCTTTGTCGACTGCCACGTACTTCGCGGCCCGTCAACGAAGGTAAATATATCACCCCTGAAACTACCTTTCAATAGGGTTTGTGGATTCTTAATACTTCCTTTATGCTTTTGCGTTTTCTTAATATTTGAGAAGATAAAAAAGGAACGCGACTGTGCGCGTCCCTTCAAGGTTTCCTATAAACATTTCTCGAGGATTTCTTCATGGTCCAAGCCATACTCAATAATTCTGGCAAGAATAGATGTGTATCCCTTTCCCAAAGATTTCGCCTTGCGGATAGTCTTTGCCGGGAGGCGAAGGGAAACTGTTTTTTTGCTCTCATCATATTTCTTGAGTTTAGCCAGAAACGCAAAACGTTCCAGTTCCTCTTCAGTAAACTCCGATACATGTTTAAATCCCTTTAAATCTTCCTCTGTGAGCGGAGGATTATCCTCGTCAAAGGCGAAAGGCATTTTCGAAGCTCTCTCAAGCATCTCTAACTGTTCCTTGGTTGGCGAAGCCGATATATCTATTTTCTTTCTAACGTATGCCATCGTAATACTCCTTTCTTTCACTTTGGTTTGCCGGCCGAGCCGAAATGATTCGGGCAAGTTCTGATCGTATTGTGAATACAACGGTAAAAACCGTGATGCAGCCATTAATTGTTCCGATAGCTAAAAACCGGTCTTCATCTAAACTATGTTCAGCATCATACTTAATTGCTAAATACCTATCATTGAAAACAAGCGTCGCTGTGGAAAAATCCACGCCATGCTTTCGTATGTTAGCCCGCTCTTTGGCGGGATCCCACTCGAAATCATATATACTTTCTAAGTTCATAATACCTCCATGTGATACTTTATGCAATACAATTTGTATTACATTTCAAGATACGAAGTTTCCCCCTGTTACAGTCCCTATATTTTATAAATTGGGAATAATTGGCAGAACAGCCGTGTGATTCAACTTATATCCAGATTCAATGAAAGTAATTCATAAACAGTTTAGCATGTAGTGCGTAAAAAGAAAAGGGACGCTTACAGCGTCCCTTCAGAGTGAAGACAAAGGGAAATGAGAATCGAACAGCTCATTTCCCTTTTTTATCTTTTCTGCCTTCATTAAAACAGATTTGAACGCATGAAAGTAAAAAAGCCTACCCTTTAGGCAGGCCATAATCCCCATTCTTGCTT
>JAFZSQ010000065.1 GCA_017619295.1 Lachnospiraceae bacterium | reverse complement strand
GTCCCCAAATTGCACATCGGCCCCAACTGCACCATATAGGACATATAGGAGAGTATATGAAAACAGTCTACATGATTCGCCACGGGCAGACCCCGGGCAACGCCGAGAAGCGCTACAGCGGAGGCCGCACAGACGAGAGCTTGTGCGAGGAAGGGATAAAGGTAGCGCGTGAAGCAAAGAAAACCTACGACGAAATCTTTGCGCCATATAAGGGTAACTTCAGAATATGTGTAAGCCCCTTAAAAAGAGCGGTGGAAACCGCAGGGATTCTCTTCGGAGAAGATAGGGACGATTTTACCAAAATCGATAATTTAAAGGAAATGGACTTTGGCCTTTTTGAGGGCAAAACCTACGACGAATTAAACGGAACACCGGAATTCCAGGCCTGGGTTGACTCAGGCGGAAAGGACCAGGTGCCCGGTGCCGAGACCTTTGAAGGTTTTGCCGAAAGAATCTATGACGGATTCAAGGAGGCTGTGGGCCCCTCCATCGAAGATGAGACCGTGGCCGTGGTTTGTCACGGCGGCACCATAATGGCGGCCATGAGCGTTTTGACCGGCCGAGATAAGTACGATTTTATGGTGAATAATTTGTGCGGATACCGCATTGAACTGGAGAACAAAGATGGGAAAATACATCTTCTTTCATACACTGGCATTGATTTTGGGGACGATCCTCGACCTGATTATCGGAGATCCCCATGATTATCCCCATCCCGTAAGGATGATCGGAAATCTGATCGCAAAGCTGGAAAAGCGCCTTTTAGGCGACGTTACAGACAAGACCGACAGGAACCTTTTTAAGGAAAAAACCAACGGAACTCTCCTTTGGTTCCTTGTAGTCACGATTACTCTTGTTGTCGTGTCTGCCATAACCATTCTGGCCTATGCGCTTCACCCCTATGTGGGAACCTGGGTGGAAGCCTTCCTTATCTGCTTCATCCTGGCGGCAAAAAGTTTATACCAGGAGAGCATGGCAGTAACAAAGCAGCTTGAGCTTGGAGATCTTTACGCAGCCAGAAAAGCCCTTTCAATGATTGTGGGGCGAGATACCGAGAACCTTGATAAGGAAGAAGTTGCCAAGGCTGCAGTGGAAACCGTGGCGGAAAACACTTCAGACGGCGTAATTGCTCCTTTGATTTACTCGGCTCTTGGCGGCCCAATTCTTGGAATGCTTTATAAAGCGGTAAATACCATGGATTCCATGATCGGATATAAGAATGAAAAGTACGAGAATTTCGGAAGATTCGCGGCCAAAGCGGATGATGTCTTCAATTTCATCCCTTCAAGGCTCAGCGCCCTTTTTATGATTGCGGGAACATTTATTCTGAGTGCTTTCGACAAGACCTACAATCCAAGGAACGCCGCCTTAATCTGGCAGCGCGACAGGCTTAATCACAAGTCCCCCAATTCCGCTCAGACGGAAAGTGTCTGCGCAGGAGCCCTGGGACTTAAACTTGGGGGCGACCACCTTTATAAGGGAGTAATGGTCCATAAGCCCACCATCGGCGATGAGCTGAGAAAGACCGAACCCGCTGACATTAAACGCGCCAACAAGCTTATGTTTGCCACGGAGGCTGTAGCCTTCGTTATCATATTAACCGCATTGCTGAATATTCTATACTAATGTGCAACTCGGGGACTGTCCCCAAATTGCACATACGGAGTTTGAATACATGAACCACGGCGGAGACATCTACAGGAACAAAGTGAATATGGATTTCTCGGTGAACCTGAACCCCTTGGGAACCCCCAAAGAGGTTCTTGAAGCCATGCAGGAATCCATCAAAAGAAGCGATGTTTATCCCGACATTCTCCACGAGGACCTTTTGTCGGGTCTTCAAAACATGTTCGGAATTTCCGCCGCAACCATAACCTTCGGATCCGGCGCGTCGGAGCTTATTACCGCCACCGTAAGGGCAATTAACCCGAAGACCGCCCTGGTTTTCGAGCCTGCTTTCACGGGCTATACCCATGCACTTGATGCGGTAAACTGCAGCATCAAAAGGGTGATTCTTAAGGAAGCCCTTGGCTTTAAACTTACCGAAGACGAACTTGAGGCCATAAAAGAAAGGCCCGATTTAATCATTATCTGCGACCCTGCCAATCCCACAGGTTTAAACGTGGAGACTGACGTTTTGATTTCCCTTCTCAACAAGGCGAAGGAAAACGGCTGCAAGGTCATCCTTGACCAGAGTTTCTATCTTCTTTCGGACAACTCTGAGATTTTCCCCGAAGCCGAGATTAATTCTCTTATAGAAAAATACGACAACCTCTACATCATCCGCTCCTTCACCAAATTCCTTGCAATCCCCGGAATCAGAGCAGGATACCTTTTGGCTGCTCCAAAGAATATCGAAGCCGTAAACAGACAGCTTCCGGAGTGGAATATTTCCGTTGTGGCAGAGGAAGCCATGAAGGCAGGAATCGATGTTTTAAGGGATGGAGAATTCGTACGAGAAAGTCTTGAGCTTATTCAGACCGAGAGGGACTTTTTACAGAGAAGTCTTATGAATCTGGGACTTATGATTTTCAAGAGCAATACCTGCTTTGTAATGTTTAAGGGCCCCGAGGGACTATACGAATCCTTGCTTAAAAAGGGAATTCTTATAAGAGATTGCAGCGATTACCCGGGACTTTTCAAGGGCTTTTACAGAATCGCCGTCAAGAATCACAAGGAAAATGAGGCTCTTATCGAAGCCATAAAAGAGGCTAAATATGAACTTTGAGACAGTCAAACCTGAAGAAATTGAAAAAAGAAGTTTTGAAATAATCACAGAGGAGCTGGCGGATCAGGGCATTAAACTAGATGAAGCCACAGCTTTTGTCACCAAAAGATGCATCCACACCTCGGCGGATTTCGATTATGCGAAGACCCTGATTTTTTCAGAAAATGCCGTTGAAATAATGAGAGAGCTCATAAAAGGCGGAGCCCACATTGTCACTGATACAAACATGGCCATGGCAGGAATCAACAAGAAGAAACTGGCTGCCTTCGGCGGAGAGGTCCACTGCTTTATGGCGGATGAGGATGTGGCGAGAGAAGCAAAGGAGAGGGGCTTAACCAGAGCCACAGTTTCCATGGAGAGGGCGGCGGCTCTCGAAAAGGACGTAATCTTCGCCATCGGAAATGCCCCCACAGCACTCATTAAACTTCACGAAATGATGACTGAGGGAAGCTTTACACCAAAGTTTGTAATCGGAGTTCCCGTGGGCTTTGTGAACGTGGTCCAGGCCAAGGAACTCTTCATTAATTCAGATGTTCCATACATAATAAACCGCGGAAGAAAGGGCGGCAGCAACATCGCAGCAGCCATTTGCAACGCGGTAATCTACAGCCTTTAGGTACGAAAATGAGAAACGGATTCACCACCGGAAGCTGCGCAGCGGCGGCAAGCAAGGCCGCAGCCTACATGCTTCTTGGAGGAAACAGGAAACTTAATATAGAGATAGACACTCCTGCGGGAATTAAATACACCCCGGACATAGAAGAGATTTCCCTGAATGAAAACAGCGTAAGCTGTGCCGTAAGGAAGGATTCAGGGGATGATCCGGATATCACAAACGGGACTCTTATCTTCGCAACAGTTTCCACCCTGGACGATGCAGGAAACGAAAGCAGGGTTATTATCGATGGCGGCAAAGGAGTTGGCAGGGTCACAAGGCCCGGCCTTGACCAGCCTGTAGGCAACGCAGCCATTAACTCGGTTCCCAGGCAGATGATTGAGAAGGAAGTCCGTGAAGCCATGGACCTTTTTGATTACAAGGGCTCTTTAAAGGTAACCATCTTTGTTCCCGAGGGGGAGGAGCTGGCGGCCAAAACCTTCAATCCCCGTCTCGGCATCGAAGGAGGCATTTCCATTATCGGAACCTCCGGAATCGTAGAGCCCATGAGCACCAAGGCCCTCCTCGACACCATCAAAGTGGAACTCAATCAGGTAAAAGCAGAAGGTTCTACAATAGCGGTGGTCTCCCCCGGAAACTACGGCTTGGACTTCATGAAGGACACCTTCCGCTACGATTTGGACAAAGCCGTCAAGTGCTCCAACTATATAGGAGACACCATCGATATGGCTGCGGAACTTGGCTTTGAGAAGATGCTCATCTGCGGCCACGTGGGAAAACTTATCAAGGTTTCAGGCGGCATCATGAACACTCACTCAAAGGAAGCGGACTGCAGAATGGAGCTGATGGCGGCAGCGGCGGCGAAAGCCGGAGCCACATCCGAAACATTGAACTCCATCCTGGATTCCCTGTCTACTGAGGAGGCCTATGATTTTTACTTGAAAGCAGGCATTGAGAAACAGTGTTTTTCCTACATCATGGAGAAAATTCATTACTACATAAATAAGCGCGCCGCAGGGAAACTTCCTGTGGAGTGCATGGTTTATTCCAACAAATTCGGCCTTCTTGGGGTGACTCCCGACGCGGAGAAATTCCTTAAGGAAGCCATGGGAGAAAACAATGATTAATTTTGTGGGAGCCGGCCCCGGAGCGGTGGATCTAATAACCGTAAGAGGCATGGAACTTCTTAAAAAAGCTGATGTAATCATATATGCGGGAAGCCTTGTGAACCCCGAACTTCTATCTTGCGCAGGCAAAAACACCAAAATCTACGACAGCGCCAAGATGACATTGGAAGAGGTTATGGAGGTAATGCTTGAAGCCGATGCCAAGGGAGCTGAAGTTGTGAGACTCCACACGGGAGAGCCCAGCATTTACGGGGCAGTCAGGGAGCAGATGGACATTCTTGATTCCAGGGGAATTAAGTATGAGTCCTGTCCCGGAGTCAGCGCCTGCTTTGGAGCGGCGGCAAGTTTAAATCTTGAGTATACCCTTCCCGGAGTTTCCCAAACCCTGATTATTACAAGACTTGAGGGCAAAACGCCTGTACCGGAGTTGGAGAAGATGGAGCTTTTGGCAAAACATCATGCTTCAATGGCAATTTACTTAAGCTCCGGAATGCTTGAAAAGCTGGCAGAGAAGTTAACTCAGGGCGGGTATGAGGCAGATACACCGGCGGCCCTTGTTTACAAAGCCACCTGGCCCCGGGAAGAAAAATATGTCTGCACCATAGGTACACTGGCGGCGACAGCCAGGGAGCACGGCATAACAAAGACGGCAGTGGTTCTTGTGGGAGATGCCGTAACCCACAGTAACTTTGAAAGGTCGAAGCTTTACGACCCCACATTTGAGACGGAATTCAGAAAGGCCAAAGAAACCGACTGATGAAAAAGAGTGCAGTTTGCTTTACCGACAAGGGCAGAGCAATTGTTGAAAAAATAAATAAGGCGGCGGGAGAAGAATTCTTAGGTTTAAAGACCGACGATAAATCCATGGAAGATTGGACCCGTGAGAACTTTGAGGAGGGCAATGCCCTGGTTTTCATCGGGGCCGTTGGAATCGCGGTTCGCTTTATTGCTCCCTTTGTGAAGGACAAACTAAGCGACAGTCCCGTGATTGTGGTTGATGACGGGGGAAACTTTGTAATCCCCATTCTTTCCGGACATGTGGGAGGCGCCAATAAGATTGCGGAAACCATTGCTAAACTTCTTGGTGCTGTGCCGGTGATTACCACTTCAACGGATGTAAACGGCGCATTTTCCGCAGACACTTTCGCTGTGGAAAATCGCTTAAGCATAGCAAACAGAGAGGGAATCAAGAAGGTTTCTGCCAGGGCAATTGAGGGCAAGGCCATAACCCTTTCAATCAAAAACTATCCGCCTAAGGACCCTGTGGACATAATCGTGGCGGATGAAACGGATGCAGAGTATTCCCTTCTTATGAAGCCCAAGCCTTATGTGGTGGGACTTGGAATGAAGAAGGATAAGGACGAGGCGGAGATTCTTTCGTTTTTTGCAAAAACAATTGATGAGCAGGGCATTGAACCGGATGAAATCTACGCCATATCAACCATCGATATTAAAGAAAAAGAACCTGCAATTAAGGCTCTCAGAGATAAGTACAAAATCCCCGTGATAACTTTCGACAAGGACCTTTTATTGAAGGCCAAAGGGGATTTCACCGGCTCCGAGTTTGTGAAGGAAACCGTGGGCGTTGACAATGTCTGCGAGCGTGCAGCCATTCTTGCCACAGGAAATCGCGGGGAGCTAATCCTTAAGAAAACTGTGGGAGAGGGCATGACCATCGCCATCGCCAGAAGAAATTAGGATAAGAACATGAGCAAAATTTACGTGGTGGGCATCGGCCCCGGCGACAATCAAATGATGACCTTTCAAGCGAGAAAAGCTTTGGAAGACAGCGATATAATCGTTGGCTACAAGGCCTATATCGATTTGGTAAAAACACAGTTTTCTCAGAAAGAGTTCTTTGAAAACGGCATGCGAGGGGAGATAGAGCGCTGCGAGAAATGCGTGGAATTTGCAAAGGCAGGAAAGACTGTATCCCTGATTTGCAGCGGTGATGCCGGGGTTTACGGCATGGCATCCCCCTTACTTGAGGTGGCCTCAAAAGAGGGCTTTTTGAATGTGGAAGTGATTCCCGGAGTGACGGCGGCATTAAGCGGCTCCGCTGTTCTTGGGGCACCTGTGGGTCACGATTTTTGCGTTATCAGTTTAAGTGATTTACTGACACCCTGGGAAGTTATAGAAAAGAGACTTTTATGTGCGGCGGAAGGGGATTTTTGCATTGCCATTTATAACCCTTCAAGCCATAAGAGGGCAGATTATTTAAAGAAGGCCTGCGACATTATGTTAACCAAGCTGTCCTCGGATACTCCCTGCGGATATGTGAAGAATATCGGGCGAGAGGGCACGTTCTCAAAGGTTTTAAGCCTTAAGGAGCTGGCCGGAGAACAGGTTGATATGTTTACTACGGTTTTCATCGGAAACAGCAATACTAAGATTATTGATGGAAAGCTTGTGACACCGAGAGGATACAGCGTATGAGGAGAACGGTGATTTTTTCCGGAACAACTGAAGGACGGACCATTTCCGAGGCTCTGTCAGGGAACAGGATTTCCCACACGGTTTGCGTGGCCGGGGAATACGGCAGGGAAATGATGACGGAGAATCCTTACGCCACCGTGCATGTGGGACGCATGGACTCTGAGGAGATGGTTAAGTTTTTGAAAGAGGGAGGTTTCGACAAAACCTCTTTGATTGTAGATGCCACACACCCCTATGCCACAGAGGTTACGGCCAACATTGTGGCTGCGGCTAAGGCTCTTGGGGCGGCTTACATGAGAGTCTTAAGGGACAAGGGAGATGCCAAAGGCGGTAATCTTAAGGAGTACTGCGATTTGGCCGGCTGCTGCAAGGCCCTTGATAAGAGTGAGGGAAATATACTTCTCACCACCGGAAGCAAGGAGCTTAAGGCATACTGCGGCAGTGTTTCTGCAGGCACGGTGGCACGGACCTATGTGAGGGTCCTGCCTTCAGAGGAAAGCCTCAGATTGTGTGCGGAAGCAGGCATTGAATCAGACCATATTATTGCAATGCACGGTCCCTTTAACGAGGAATTGAACCGTGCACTTATGCTGCAATATGACATAAAACATCTTGTGACAAAGAACAGCGGAAGCGCCGGTGGCTTTGAAGCCAAGGCGGACGCAGCTTTTGCGGCCGGTGCCATGGTGCACGTTCTGGCACGTCCTGTGGAGGAAAAGGGCGTCAGTGTGGATGAAGCTCTTGCGTCGATTCTTGGGAAAGATTATAAGCACCAGCGCCCCATTAAAGTTAGCCTCGTGGGCCTTGGAATGGGAGCTCCCGGGTGCGAAACCGTGGATGTCAGAGAGGCAATCGAATCTGCGGAAGTGGTTTTCGGAGCCAAGAGACTGGTTAAGGGTGTGGACTCTGACAGAAAATATGAGATGTACAAGGCTTCGGATATTATCCCTGTCTTGAAAAAACTAAAGCCCTCCCGTGCGGCAATCATTTTCTCGGGAGACACAGGTTTCTACAGCGGTGCAAAATCCATGGCGGCAGATCTGGCAGCGGCGGATTTAAATGTGGAAGTGACGGTTCTTCCCGGAATATCTTCCTTCGCATATTTGGCTGCAAAGCTTAAGGAAAGCTACGATGACGCGGTTTTACTTAGCCTTCACGGAAAGAATACTGTCTGGGATATGGACGCCCTGGCAAGAAAGTTAAGATATAACAAAAAGGTTTTTGCCCTGCTTTCCGGAGATGAAGATATAAGAGCGGCAGCAGGTTTATTAAAGAAATGCGGTATTGAGGCCACAGTAATTGCAGGCCGAAATCTTTCATATGAAGACGAAGATATAAAGGTTCTTGATTTGGAGGAGGCAGCCGGGTACGAAGGAAAAGGTGTGATTACGGCGCTTTTCATAAACAATGAATGTGAAAAACGGCCCCTTCTAAATATGTTTCCCGATGAGTTCTTCACCAGAAGCAATGTCCCCATGACCAAGGAGAGCGTGAGACACGAAAGCATAATCAGGCTTAACCTTAAGGAGGGGGATGTTTTCTATGATATCGGCGGAGGAACAGGCTCCATCGCCATAGAGGCCGGGAACCTGGATTCTTCTTTAAAGGTATTCACAATTGAGAAGGACCATGAGGCCTGTGATTTGATTTCCGTAAATATTTCCAAGGCAAATCTTTCCAACGTCACTGTTGTGGAAGGTGACGCTTTGGCAAGCCTTAAGAGGATGCCGAAACCCGATGCCGTTTTCGTAGGCGGCAGCGGTGGGGAATTAAAGGAGATTATTAAGCTTTTGACAGGCAAGGGAAAGGGCATCAGATACGTTATAAATGCCGTGAGCCTTGAGACCATAACCGAGGCCGCGAAGATTCTTGAAAAGTACGAGCCCTGGGATGTGAGCGTCACCCAGCTGTCCGTGAGCGAAAGCAGGAAGCTTGGGGCTTACAGGCTTATGACGGCCCAGAATCCCGTTTGGATATTTGCGTTTACGATTTAGTTTTTTGGATTTGGATTGAGATATGGGAAAGAGTGTTTCGGAGAGCAACACGAAACTTAAGAAGTTCAGTGTTAACAGGGTAATGCTGGCGGCGCCCAAAAGCGGCAGCGGCAAGACCTTGATTACCTGCGCCCTTTTGGAGGCTTTGAAGCGCAGGGGGCTCGATCCTGTTTCCTTCAAATGCGGCCCCGATTATATCGATCCCATGTTTCATAAGAAGGTGCTGGGGATTGATAATAAGAACCTGGACACATATTTTGCCGGAGCAGAGGGAGTCAAAAATATTCTTTCGAAGTATGAGGGCAGGAACGTCGTAATCGAGGGTGTTATGGGCTTGTACGACGGTTTGAATGTGGAGAATCTTGAAGGCTCAAGCTATGAAATCGCTTCCATTACCGGTACACCGATTGTTCTGATTGTGGATGCATCAAGTGCGGGAAGAACCGTTATTTCAACAATTAAGGGGATCCTTTTGGATGATAGGCATGGGCTTATTAAGGGAATTATCCTTAATAAAATCAGCGAGAATTTCTATAAGACCTTGGCTCCGGTTATGATATCGGAACTGGCTGAGAGTTCTTTTGATGCCAGGTTGCTTGGCTTTGTTCCGAAGGCTAAGGATATCAATCTTGAGAGCAGGCATCTTGGGCTTAAGCTTCCCGGTGAAATAGGAGATTTGAGAGAGCAGATTTCGAAGGCTGCAGATTTGCTTGAAGCAAACGTTGATATTGATGGCTTGCTTGAGATTATGATGGGGGCCAGGAAATTGTGCGCTTCCGGGTCTTCGAAGAATGACGGAAGCAGAGTTATGTCAACCAATCTCACTCTTGCTGTAGCCTACGATGACGCCTTCTGCTTCTACTACAAAGAAAACCTTGAAATGTTTGAAAGAAGAGGGGTGAAGATTGCTTATTTCTCCCCTTTACACGATAAAGAATTACCTGCGGACGCAGACGGCATCCTTCTTGGAGGCGGCTATCCCGAGCTTCACCTTGATGAGCTTCAATCCAACAAGTCCATGCTCGCATCCATCCGCACAGCCATCGCCTCCGGTATCCCAAGCCTCGCCGAATGCGGCGGCTTCATGTATTTGTTTGATGTGGGTGCGATTGATGGCAGTTGTTCCGATACGGGCAAACTTGTGCGATTCGGATACATGGAACTGGAATCCTGCGCCGAGACGGAAGGCTACTACGCTAAGGCTGCCGGCCTTAAAGGCCACGAATTCCACTACTTTGACTCCACAAATAACGGAGAAGCCTGCGTAGCAAAGAAACCTAACAAGGATACCAAGTGGAACTGCATGATTGCAAATAATAACGGATTCTGGGGCTTTCCTCACTTCTATTACGGATCAAAGCCCGAGTTCGTTGATGCGTTTATAGACAAGATGAAGGAGGTAGCAGATGGAAAACTCAAGTAAATTCTTCGCCAACAAGGACTGCGAATACTATCCCTGCCACAAGATGGAAGGGGACTTGAACTGCCTCTTTTGCTACTGCCCGCTCTACCACCTTGAGGATTGCCCCGGCAACCCCACCTACAAGGACAAGAACGGCAAGCGCATCAAGGTGTGCACCAATTGCACCTTCCCCCACCACCCCGAAAACTACGACCGCATAATGGCCCACCTCAGAAAATAGGTGCAGTTGGGGCCTGTCCCCAACTGCACCTAGTCGAGGTTGTACTTGACTCGGTCCTCGGCGGTAAGTTCGGCGCCGGGGAATTCAAACTTGGCGTCCTCAAGGAGCGCCCTGTAGTCTTTGTAGTCGGCCTTGTAGATGGTGTAGCCGCGCTTCATAAGGAAAAAGCCACCGCCATCCTCCGTAGGCACATACAGGGAAGCGTACTCAGGTGACGCCAGGAGACCAAACTCGGCAGGATCAACAGGCGTGTGAATATTGTTGGTGAGAAGGTAAATGTCATAGCCATCGCATAGAGCCAGCCAATCACTGCCGACATAATGGCTGATGCTTGCCCCCGCATCAAAGGTATACACAATACTCTTATTCTTCACATCATAAATCTTCACCTTCAAATCATCCCCCTGGTACACAAGGAAACGATCCTCATCAGTGAAAAATATGGAACATTTCAACTTCGCATAGAAGGGCAGTTCCTCCGTCACAGTAAAGGAGGAGGTGTTGACTATTCGAAGAACACCGTCGCTGCAGGCCATGGCAATCTTTGTGCCGTCATGGGACAATCTAAGGTACTGCAAATGGCTCAAATCCGAAAGAGCTTTCAAATTCTCATTCCCGAAATCTTTCTCTTCCTTGTCGGAAATTCTTATCTGTGCAAGGCCGTTTTCAGGCTCGGAAATATAAAGGAAATCTCCGTGAGGAGCAATTTCAACGTTACCGATTATATTCGCTGCCTCAGCTTCAAGCACAAACTTACGCTCCTCCAAATCAAGAACCGCAACGTTCCTGGAGCGCCATAAAACGTTGTATCTTCCGTCGTCCGTGGCCAGAATATCGAAGTAACTCTCATCGCCCTCAAGCCCCATATCGCTGTAGACAAGTTCCTCGTCGGTCCAGGTGGCAGGGTCAATAATCCAAAGCCTGTCGGTCTCCCAGATCACAAACTTATCCCCAAAGAAAGTCTCGCCGGTGGCGTAGCCGTCGCATTTATCGTGGGTGTAGAGAACCTTTCCCGTAAAGTCATAGAACTTGTAAGAGCCCTCATTGCTAGTGACGAACCAGTCGCCGTAAAGAGGTGCCGCCTTAATGGTTTCGCCCTTGGCGTTTTCCGTGACAACCTTCACATCCTCTTTCTCGTGATATTTAAGCACATAAACATCGGAAGAGGACGCCGCGCGAATCATCACCATGTGGTTTGCGATAATCAGCTCCCTGATGGGCAAATCCGTGGTAATCACATTGTCGGGGTAAATTCTTCCCTCGGTAAAATCGATTGTATCTACATTTCCGTTTGTATATCCCACAAAACCGAATTCGTTATCACTTCTAAGATTCAGGCTGATAGCCTCCGCAGGAAGAGTGAGAGTAGAAATGACAGAACCGTCATTTTCATCAATGCAGTATGCATCACTTTCAATGGTGACAACTATCTGCTTATTATCGACTCCCAAATCATCCGTAAACTGTCTCGCCTTCAAGTGGGCGTCGAAGGTGGCAACCATGCTGACTCTGTTTGGAATTTCCTTGCTCCAGAGAATTTTGCCGGTTTCCGGATCCAAAAGATCAAGCCAAAGTCCCCTGACTCCCTCAAGCACGAAATCGTCGTTGGTGCTAAGGACCGCCAGATGCCCCGAAGGGGTGTAGTAATATTCCAGAACGTAGGTCTCGGACACGTTGGAGATTATTCTGTTTTTGCCTTCTATGTCAAAAACACCAAGTCCTACTTTATCGGACTCCGTGTCGCAAACGGTGCACAGGAACAGACCATCGGAAGTGGTGTCCACCTTGGAGTAAAAAACCTGATCCTCTGGAACTTCAAGAGTTTCCTTGATCTCGCCGCTGGTCAAATCCACCACATCTACAGTGTTGTTTGCGACGCAAAAACCAAGGCCGAGTTCCGAGTCCACATAGCCTTCCTTCACGTAGTTTGAAGTTTCGGTGGAGTAAATGAGTTCTCCGTCGAAGCCATATTTATTAAAGGTCTTCTCGCAGACCACATAAACGCCTGAGCTGTCAGCGTTGGCGTATTCTACTGTTTCAAGATAATTGTTTGAACCGACGGCAGGCTCAATGAGAACCTTCATCTGCCAGTTTTTGGTGTCCCAAACATAGACATTGCTTCCGAAATCTCTGGTGATAAGGAGAGTGTCGTCCTTGCTCATTTCAATGTCTTCAAGGGTCAGCCTGTGGCTTAAAGTGCGGTCAAAGGCCATGTCGCGGCCAAGGTCGTAGGTGTGCAGGATTTCGCTTAAGGCATGCTCTGCCTCGGGAACGAAGGGCCTTTCTTTGGTGATGCCATCCGGATAAAAGTTCGAATCCGGCAAAGCCTCCTTTGCCACAAGATAGGCATCCTGTCTTTTTCCTTCTGATAAAAGCTGCAGGGCCTCCTTAGCCAAAAACCTTGACTGATTCTTCTGTTTCTCATAGTATTCGGCAGTTACCTCATCGGCAAGCCTGGTCTTCTCATCAGCCAAAGCTGCCTTTTCGTTGGCAAGCTTTTCCATTCGCTCCGCAACTTTTGCATTGTAGATACCAAAAGCTGCACCTGCGATTGCAACAACCAAAGCTCCTGCGGAAACAAGAGAGATTGTCCTTTTTATAATTCTTTCTCTGTGGCGCTGCTTCAAATCATCATAAGAGCAGCCGAGAATGGGAGCGATGAGCCTTAAGATTTCTGTCTTAAACTTGGTGTTTCTCTCCTTCTTTGTTTCGCCTCTTATGTCAGCGGCCAAGGGCTCCACGTTATTACCGTTTCCGTCTGTAAGAAGTGCGGGAGGGAAGCTTTCGTCGGGCTCGCCTTCTATAAGAACAGCCAGCACGTTGTCTCTTCCGTGCATTTTGATAAAGGCGTCAATCTCCTTGCCCACCCACTCGGATTCGGGGGTTCTGGGGGAGCAGATGACGATTAATTTCTCAGATGAAGAAAGGGCTTCCGAGATGTTGTCGCTTAGGTTGCTTCCGATGGGAAGCTCCTCCTGATCTCTGAAAACCCTGGTGATTTTTTTCTTTTCAATTTTGGCCTTTACCGACTTTGGAACCTTGTAGGTCTCAAGGGCAGTGTGAACCTTCTTGGCAATCTCCATATCTAAAGGGGAGTGCCTGTAGCTTATAAACGCATCGTATTTCATTTATACTCCTCGTATGTCTTTCCGAATATATCTTTGGCGATTATGTATACGTCCTTGTTGTCGTCGGCCCTTACTGCAAGATAGTCTCCGGGAACTCCCAGATAGTACTTGTCGGGATCCCACTTGGTGAAAACCTTGACTCTGTGGTCCAAAACTCTTGCGTAGATTCCGCCGTCCTTTGCGGAAGCAATGCAGCTTGAGGCAAAGGGAAGAAGCTCTATACGTTCCCCTGTCTTCACATCAACAGCTGCGGGAGGGTATTCTCCCGGGAAAACGTAGGGCGCATCGGAAACTTTGTAGGACGCGTCAAACTTCGTCTTGTTAATGGGATAAATCTCGCCGTCAACTCCGATGATGATGTAAACGTCATCCTTAACGGGTACATCAACGTCGCCCTCCAAAGTTCTGACGGTGATATTTCTTCCGGGAGCCGAAATGGATGTGGCCTTAACAAAGCCCACGGGAATTTCCTTCTTAACGAAGTGAGCCATCTCAGAAAGGTCTTCCGCATGCTCTCCGGCATAAATAATCTCAGACTCGGCGAAGTATCTGTTTATCTTATAGGTAATAAATTCCGCAAGTTTATGTCTCTTATACTTGATGCCTGCCTGCTCGAGAAGTTCCTTATTAAGGAAGCCCCCGGCTTTGAAAATGTGACCGCCGCCACCGCCGAGGCTCTCAGCGATGTAGCCTGCCAGCTCACCGGCCTTAACCTCTCTGACGCAGCTTCGCACCGAAAACTTCACGCCAAAGGGCAGAATGCTGTAAACCACGCAGGTATCTATGGTATTGACCTCAAGAAGCATGTCGCTGATGACACCTAAAATATTTGGGTCGCAGGGAGCGGCTTCAATGAGACCGTATCTGTATTCGTCGTTGTATTTGGCATTGTTAAGAGCGTCGCCTGCAATGCCCAGTTCCTCTCTGGAGAGATTGGAATTTTTAAATAATATTATATCAGCGCTGTTAAAAGCAGCAAAATCTCTTAAGTCCTTATCGGCCGGGTGGAAGATCTCGGAGAAGTTACCCGTATCCGTCATAAGACCGTAGTAAAGAGCAGTGGCCACGTTGGAATCAGTATTGATGTCCACGCCTTCCTTTACCAGCAGTTCATAAATGATGGTGGAGCAGGAACCGTAGTTGCTTCTTACATCGGAAAGTTCAGGAACGGAACCGAAAACTCTGTGGTGATCGATAACCGCAATTTTGTCCGCATCAAATTTGGTCACGTTGCTTTCGCCGTAGCAGCAGTCGACGGTGATTAGAAGCTCCGGAATTTCATCAAGCTTTTTGACAAATTCCACGTCGATGCCAAGAACCTCTTTCATAAGAGCAAGGTTTGCTTTCTTGATTGCGAATTTCCCGCCGTAAATAAAGCGAGCAGAGATACCGCGGTTTTGCAAAAACCATTTAAGGGCAAAGCCGCTGGCAAGAGCGTCAGCATCCGGGTTGTCGTGACACTGGATAACTATATTCTTATATTTGGTAAGTTCGGATAAAGATAAAGCCATGTTTGAATTAACCCTTCTTATTGCAGTCGTCGCATACGCCGATGATTATGGTCTTTGAGGCGTTGACATCGAGGCCGTATGCATCGCGCACGCGATTCTCGAAATCGTCCACGAAAGAATTCTCCAGATGGAAAATCTTGCCGCATTCAGAGCACTGGGCATGCATGTGTGAGTTGCAGTGCTTGTGCTCACTGGAGTACTGGAAATACCATGCGTCCTGATTGGGCTCTTTGAATTTGGTCAAATCACCCTGTTCGCACATGCGATCCAGGTTTCTGTATATGGTAGTCCTGTTGACACCCTCGGCGTTCTCCGTCACATAGTCGAAAATTTCTCTGGCGGTGAAGCGTCTGTCGCAGTTCTCTTTAAGATATGAAATTATTAATTCTCTGGCTTTGGTTTTGTATGCATTTTTCATAGTTTTTTTCCACCCAACTTATAATATAGCACAGTGCGTATTTTGGCACAAATAAAAATATGCAACATTTTTGCAAATTCTATTGACAAGTAAATTTTGAGTGCTATAATATGCAATTGTGTTGCAAATGTTTTTGCAACAGATTTGCAAAAGTTTCATTATGTTGAATTATTACATTTATATAGAGGAGGAGATTTTTACAATGAAAAGAATATTATCAATAGTAATTGCTGCGGTTCTTGCTTGTGCGGGGCTTGCAGGATGCGCAGGTGCGGGTAGTGCCTCCGCCGACAATGCGCAGGCCGCAGACAAGATACAGGTGGTGGCCACCATCTTCCCGGCGTACGACTGGGCCAAGGAAGTTCTTGGCGAAAAAGCTGACAACGTCGAGTTAACCCTCTTACTCGACAATGGCGTGGACCTTCACAGCTACCAGCCTACCGCCGAAGACATTTCAAAAATCGCAGCTTGCGATTTGTTCATATATGTTGGCGGTGAGTCCGACGAGTGGGTTGAGGACGTTCTGGCACAGGCAACCAACAAGGATATGAAAGTCATCAACATGCTTGAAGCCCTTGGTGACGCAGTAAAGGATGAAGAAATCGTTGAGGGTATGGAACATGAACACCATCACGAGGACGGCGAGGACGAAGATCATGAACATGAACACGAAGATGGAGAAGATGAAGATCATGACCATGATCACGATGATGAAGACGCAGACCACGACCACGAGCACGAACACGAAGACGAAAAAGATGAACATGTCTGGCTTTCAATCAGAAATGCAAAGACATTATGCGCCGAGATTGCTCTGGCATTAACAGACATCGATAAGGCAAACACAGACGAGTACCTGGCAAACCTTAATGCTTACGAAGAAAAGCTTGATGCTCTTGATGAGAAGTACATGGAAGCTACAAAGAATGCTTCAGTAAAGACAGTTCTTTTCGGAGACCGCTTCCCCTTCAGATACCTGGTTGACGATTACGACCTTGAGTACTTTGCAGCATTTGCAGGTTGCTCAGCCGAGACCGAAGCAAGCTTTGAAACAGTAGTATTCCTTGCGGAAAAAGTCGACGAACTCTCCCTTCCCGCAATCCTTACAATCGAAGGAGACAACAAGAAGTTAGCAGAGACCATCCGTGACAACGCATCAAACAAGGACCTTCCGATCCTTGAGCTTGATTCCCTTCAGTCAGCTTCAACCGCTGACGCCGCAAAAGGGGTGTCATACCTTTCCGCAATGGAAAACAACCTTGAAACCCTTAAGAAGGCAATAGACTAATATAGGTGCAAAAAGGGGACAGTCCCCAAATTGCACGTCCCAAAGGATGTGCAGTTTGGGGACTGTCCCCTTTTTGCACCTATTTTATATTGCGTCAAATATAATCAGAAAAGACTTGCGAAATTTACGAATTGAGCATACAATATACCTTAAGCACGCTATTTTGAAGGACAAATCAAAATTTGAATACGGAGGTATCTTTTATGGCCACAGTAAAGCAGTCTTTGGTTTATACGAACGAAAATTGTGTAGGTTGTAACAAATGTATCCGTGTCTGCAGCGCAATGGGTGCCTGCATATCAACGGAAGCTGATGAAAACGGCAAATCCCGAATTGAAGTAGACCCTGACAAATGTATCGCCTGCGGTGCATGTTTCGACGCCTGTGAGCATGGCGCAAGAGAATTCAGAGATGATACCGAACGATTCTTTGAGGATTTGAAAAAAGGCGAAAAGATTTCAATCCTTATTGCTCCCGCATTTCTTGCAGATTATCCGAACGAATATGAGAAGGCCTTAGGCGGCCTTAAAAAACTTGGCGTCAATCGAATGATAAGCATTTCATTTGGCGCAGATATCACCACGTGGGCATATATCAAATACATCCAGACCCACAATTATCTCGGTGGTATTTCTCAGCCCTGCCCTGCGGTTGTGGGCTACATCGAAAGATATCTTCCCGAACTTTTACCTAAACTTTTCCCTGTACACTCTCCCATGATGTGCGGCGCAATCTACGCCCGCAAGGAAATGAACGTGCAGGAGAAACTGGCTTTCATAAGCCCCTGTATTGCCAAGAAGATGGAGATTGACGACCCCAACACCCACGGCTACGTCAATTACAATGTAACCTTCAAACATCTCATGGAATACATGTCAAAGAACAATCTCTTTGGACCTCCCGCATCAGATGAAATCGAGTATGGCCTCGGTTCAATCTATCCCATGCCCGGCGGCTTAAAGGAGAACGTTTTCTGGCTCCTCGGAAATGATGTTTTCATTCGTCAGATTGAGGGCGAGAAGAAAATGTACCATTTCCTCGAGAGCAACAAAGACAGAATTAAACTTGGTAAAACCCCCTTCCTCTTCATTGACGCTCTTAACTGTGAGCATGGATGTATCAGCGGAACGGGAACAGATCCAAAGATTACCGACTGCGACGATCCTTTATACAATGTTTATAAGATTCAGGAGAGCGTTAAGAAGAACGGAAAGAAGGGCGCATGGGCAAGAGACCTTACTCCCGAAAAACGTCTTGCCGCTCTTAATAAGCAGTTTGCAAACCTGAACCTCAATGACTACATAAGAACATACACTGACAAATCAAGAAGCGCAGCTCATAAGATTCCTACAGAGGCGCAGCTTGACGGTGTATTCAAAGAGATGAACAAGTTTGATGCCGAGTCCAGGAAAATCAACTGCTCATGCTGTGGTTACGATACCTGTAAAGATATGGCAATAGCCATTTTCAACGGATTCAACCACAAGATTAACTGTGTTCATTACCTTAAAGATCTGGTTGAAGCTGAGAAGGTTGAAGCTCAGGAAATGGTTGAGAAAGAAAGAACCATGCTCAATTCCCAGAAGGATGAGATCTTAAGAACCGTTACTGAAATCGACAAGAACTTTGCAATTCTTGGTGATTCCATCGAAGGCATGGTTAAGGGCAACAACGAGAACGCAGAGGAAAGTTCCGCTGTATCCGGCGAGATGTGCAACGTTACGGATTTCTGTAACAGACTTAACGACTCCATCGAAGTTATCGGAAAGTACCTGACAGAGCTTCAGGCCAATAATGAAAAAGTCGTAGATATCGCCAACCAGACAAACCTTCTTGCATTGAATGCATCCATAGAGGCAGCAAGAGCCGGAGATGCAGGCAAGGGCTTTGCGGTTGTTGCAAGCGAAATCAACCATCTGGCAGCAGACTCCAAGGAGACCGCAGAGAATTCCGGAGAGGCCAACAGAAATATCCAGGAATCCATGACAAACATTGTGGAGGAAACCAAGGATCTTCTTGAAATCGTTGAAAGCGTTAATACAAGAATCCAGAACCTTGCAGCGGCAACGGAGGAAATTTCTGCTTCTACCAACATGGTTTCCAACACTGTTGATGAGGTAAGATTACAGCTTGATACCCTTGCTAAACAGGGTGAGGAGGAAGTATAATTTTAGAGATGGACCATTTCTAAAAAATTACAATATATAGGGAGGTTAGTATGTATCAGGACGGAAAGATTTTTATAGGAAAATCCGGGGATGAGAAGGTTTATATCTACCCCAAGATGGCTAACCGTCATGGCCTTATTGCAGGTGCCACCGGTACCGGTAAAACTGTTTCGTTAAAGGTTCTGGCTGAGTCATTTTCAGATTGCGGAGTGCCTGTATTTTTTGCGGACGTGAAGGGCGACCTGGCAGGCATGTGTAACGCAGGAACACCCAACGAGAATGTACAGAAGAGAATCGACGCAATGGGACTTGCGGCAGAGGGATTCGACTATCGTGCATTCCCCACAGAATATTGGGATGTATACGGTGAGTATGGTTTGCCTTTAAGAACAACGATTTCAGAGATGGGACCTTTGCTTCTTGGCAGAATCATGGATTTAAATGATACCCAGACTGACATACTTACAATAGTATTTAAGATTGCGGATGATGAGAACATGCTTCTCATCGACACCAAGGATTTGCGCTCCATGCTTCAGTATGTGGCTGAGAACGCGGCAGAGTACTCCATGAAGTACGGAAATATCAACAAACAGTCCGTAGCCACCATCACAAGAAATATTGTGGCTTTGGAGTCTGAAGGTGCAGAGTTATTCTTCGGTGAGCCCGCACTTGATATTAAGGATTGGATTAAGATAGATGTTAACGGCAAGGGAATGATTCAGATTCTTGACTGCCGTAAGCTCATCAACAATCCTACAATGTATGCCACATTCTTACTCTGGATGATGTCCGAATTGTTTGAGACTCTTCCTGAGGTAGGTGATCTTGAGAAACCCAGAATGATCTTCTTCTTTGATGAGGCACATCTTCTTTTTGACGATGCTCCCAAGAACTTAAAGCAGAAGATTGAGCAGGTTGTTAAGCTCATCCGTTCAAAGGGCGTTGGTATCTACTTTGTAACCCAGAAGCCTTCAGACGTTCCCGACGGCATCTTAAGCCAGCTTGGAAACAAGATTCAGCACGCACTTCGTGCTTACACACCTGCAGAGCAGAAGGCAGCAAAGGCAGCAGCAGACGCATACAGAGCAAATCCTGCTTTTGACACATATGATACTTTGATGGAGCTTGGAACCGGTGAAGCCCTTGTATCCGTTCTTGATGAGAAGGGTACACCCACCATGGTTCAGAGAACCAAGATTTTGCCTCCTCAGAGCCAGATGGACGCTCTTGATGAGAATGTAAGACAGAGCAAAATCAAAGCCAGCGACCTTTACATCCACTACGCTGAGGCAGTGGACAGAGATTCCGCTTACGAGTTCTTATGCAGACATGCAAAGGACATCGAAGCTGAGAAGCAGAGACTGAAAGAGGAAGCTGAAGCAGCCAAGGCAGCAGAGAAGGAAGCTATCGCAGCAGAGAAAGCCAAGGCAAAAGAAGAGGCGGCAGCCGCTAAGGCTAAAGAGCGTGAGGAAGCTGCAGATGCAAGAAGAAAGAAATCCGCTATTAAGGGCGTTGGAAGCACAGTGGTTGGCACCGTAGGCCGTGAGCTTGGAAACACCCTCGGAAAGAAAGTGGGAGGAACCTTCGGTAAGAAGCTTGGCGGAAACCTGGGCGCAGCTTTGGGCCGTGGACTTCTTAGCACATTCCTTAAATAAGTACCAAAGATTCTTAAAAGCCGGGACGCCAAGGCGCCTCGGCTTTTCTTGAGGGAGAGAAAAATCAATGGCTAAAACAATAATGATCGTGGATGACGACATACATATCGGGAACATGTTGGAGGAGACTCTGAAGCTTGAGGGCTACGGGGTCTTAAGAGCATACTCCGGAACGGAAGCTTTGATGGTTCTTGAAAAACAGAAGCCGGATCTGCTTTTGCTTGATTTAATGCTTCCCGGAATGAACGGTGAGGAGCTTTTGCCGAAGGTAAAATCAATCCCCACCATAATTTTAAGTGCCAAATCCAATATAGACGGAAAGGTAAAGCTCTTGATGGAGGGAGCCAGAGACTATGTGACAAAGCCCTTTGACGTAGGGGAACTTCTGGCAAGAATTTCCGTTCAGTTAAGACTAAATGAAAACGAAGGTGAAGACCTTAATAAGAACCTTGTTAAAGCCGGCAATCTGACCCTGGATACCGACATTTTGACAGTTACCCTAAATGATACCCCTGTGACCCTTACAAGGACCGAGTGCGCCATTTTGGAGATCCTTATGCTTAATCCCGGTCGCCCCATCGGAAGAAACACAATTCTTGACCGCATCAGCGACAGCACTCCGGATTGCACAGAAAGATCCCTAAAGCAGCACATCAGCAACATCAGAAAGAAACTTCAGGCCGTGGACGGCGAAGATTATATAGAAGCAATTTACGGAATCGGATTCAAATTTAAATCTTGACACTTTCTTGACGATTCTTTGACCGCTTTCTTGACCTTGGGGTGAGATACTCATATCAGCTTAAGAAAACGAGGAGAGAGTTATGGAATACATTTTTACAACAAATAACTTAGAGAAAAAATATGGAAACTTTACAGCCCTTAACGGAATCAACATGAAGGTTCCCAAGGGCTCTATTTATGGCTTTGTAGGCAAAAACGGTGCCGGCAAAACCACACTGATAAGACACCTTTGCGGCCTTCAGCATCAGACTTCGGGAAGCTTCGAGCTTATGGGAGTGAAGGACAGTGACAAAGACATTTCAAAGGCAAGAAGACGCATCGGCGCTGTTGTTGAGTCCCCTGCAATCTACAAGGACATGACAGCGAAGGATAACTTAAAGCAACAGTACTTGACCCTGGGCCTTCCTTCTTTTGACGGAATCGATGAGATTTTGGAGCTTGTGGGTCTTTCCGATACAGGCAAAAAGAAAGCCGGCAAGTTCTCCCTTGGTATGAGACAGCGCCTTGGCATCGCAATTGCTCTTTGCGGAAATCCGGATCTTCTCATTCTCGATGAGCCCACCAACGGCCTTGACCCTCAGGGCATCATCGAAATCAGAGAGTTGATCATCAAGTTAAACAGAGAAAAAGGAATTACATTTATTATTTCAAGCCACATCTTAGACGAGCTTTCAAGAATCGCCACATACTACGGCTTCATCGACAAGGGAAGAATCGTTAAGGAGATGAGCGCAGCGGAACTTGAAAAAGAATGCCGCAAGTCCATAAGAATGAAAGTGTCAGACACCAAGGTTCTGGCAGGTGTTATGGACAAGCTTGGAATCGAATATACAATCATCGACGACAATACAGCCGACATTTTCTCAGAGGTTGCTTTCTCAAAGATTGCAAAAGATTTCGAGGACGCAGGCTGCACAATCTACACCATGGACGAGCATGAGGAAAGCCTTGAAGCCTTCTATCTTTCTCTTCTTGGAGGAACAAAGAATGCTTAGAGTTTTATATTCTGACTTAAGAAGAGCAATGATTGACCGAAATGTAAAAACCGGCGTGGTGATAAGTATTGCTTACCCCATCATTCTTTTCATAGTATATTTGATCATTTACAGAATAGCCGATTTGGGCATGGCGGTATCGGGAGATGAGGTTATTTCCCTTTACGTGGGAGTTTCACCCTTCGTTTTATCCGCAATTATCACCGGCTTCGTTTCACAGGAATACACGGACGGAATAATAAGAAACAAGATAGCGACAGGATCCACAAGGAAGGCTGTTTTTTCATCAATAACAGCCACATCCGCCGGGATTGCGGCTGTGCTTTCCGCCATTTCAAGTGCGGTAATAATGCTTATAGTCCTTTTCTTCACACCTGGATTTCAGAATTATACCTCAAGGGAAATCGGAGATTATCTTCTGACAATGACTTTTGCGGAAATGAGTATCGCAATCTTCTCCGCAATGCTTGTTATGGCCTTCGGAAACTATAAGATTGCCCTGGCCCATCCTCTGGCAATTGCCTTTCTTATGAAGGTCCTTACATCAATCGTGGCCGACAAGCTTCGTCCCGACAACGGACCCTGCCTTCTTACAGGCACAAGACTTCAGGTTTATTCATTCATTGATAAGTACATTCCTTATTCATACATAGACCGCCCCTCACCCTACGGATTTTTCACACTGGTTACGGGAGTTTTGGGACTTACGGTATTTTCAATGATTGTGGGTCTTTTGATTTTCAATAAAAAAGATATAGTTTAGGAGCAATTATGATTAATTTATATAAAGCCAATGTGGCAAGACTTTTCAAAAACGTATTTTTTCAGATAGGCCTTATTATTGCCGTTGTTGTCACCTTTCTTTTCACAAGGGACAAGGTACCGGTATTTTTCCTTACAGGCCGAAGCGCCAATGACATAATGACATTTATTAGCTGTGCAATGATTTTCTTCTTCGGAATTTTCGCCCCCCTTTATCTGGGAGCCGAGTACGCAGACGGAACCTTCAGAAACAAGTTAATCGTTGGTTACACACAGCTTCAGGTTTACGTTGCTAACCTCCTTGCCTTAATCACAGGCGAGATCACCATGATCCTCGTGTGGTTTATAACGGGAATCATTGCGGGGGCAGAGGTCAATTCAGCTCTTATCACAGCCCTTGTTGTGGAGATTTTTGCTTTTGCCGCATGGCTTGCATTCCTTACATTTGTGGGCCTTAGATGCAAAAAAACAATGTCTTCCGTTATCTGGGCCATGGCAATTATGTTCTTAAGCTTTAACTGGATCACCTTCGGCAACGCCCTTATGATGAACGTAAAAGAGGGAGAGTTCTCCATAGGTCAGATCCTTTACAACATTCCCGCCATGGGACAGTGGGTTTCGGAAACGGTATTTTGCGATCCTCAGGTAAATCCGGGCATTATCATAAAGGTTCTTATTTCCCTTTGCATCATCGGTATCACCACAGCCATGGGTGTTTCGGGAATCAATAAGAGAGACGTTAACTAGTTGGGAGTATTTGGATAGATGGATATTATGAAAAAAAGAGTGCCGATAATCGGCGGACTTTTGGTGGTTTTCTTTGGAGTTTTAATCGCCGCGAAAGTTGGAATGTTTGATGGAGCATCTGTTTCCGTAAAGGAAATTAAAGAGGTTGCCACCACAGTTGAAGATATGGAAATCCCTGAGGGAGCAGAAGTTGTGGGTGTTGGTGAAGCAACCCACGGAAATGCCGAATTTCAGGAGTTAAAACTTACAATACTTAAGAAACTTGCAGATGAGGGAACCTGCAGGGCTATCCTTTTTGAGATGCCTGTGGCAGACGGAGAGATGCTTAATAAGTACGTTCACGGTGAAGGCGAGGTTCAAAGCGCCGAGGATGCTGTGGGACTTTTAATGTATCCCCTTTACGACACAAAGCAGATGGCTGCTTTGCTTGACTGGATGAAGGCAGAAAATGAAGGAAAGGATTTCGATGACACCTACTGCATCTTCGGAATCGATCCCCAGGGGGCTGATGAGCCTGACCCGGATGCACCTTCTTTTGAAGAAGATCCCGATGCATACAGCGATTACCGTGACGACAAGATGCTTGAGAACCTTAAGAATATATTGGCCGACGAAAAGGAAAGAGGTTATAATCGGGTTATGGTAACGGCTCACAACGGCCACCTTTGCAAGGGCAATTCCGATGGCTTCGGCTCCATAACCTTTGGTCAGAAGTTATACGATGAGTTTGGTGAAGGCTATTTTGTCATCGGAAGCGATTTTTACAATGCCAATGTAAACATTAATACCGCCGGCAAGTACGGGGATGAGTACGAGAGAAAAAACCATGAGTTCTGCTCTTCAGATCCTCTGGCACTGGAGGCCAAAAACTTTGAAGGCGGTGTGTATGCCCTTGATTTTGCAAAAGTAACCGATGAAAACAGCAGGCTTTACAAAGCCATTCACGAAGAAACCTTCATGGGACTTGTGGGTGAGGGCTTTAATGAAAACTGGTACACCTACAAATCCTACAGAGCCAAGGTGGTACCTGCGGAAAAGTACGACGCGGTGGTTTACTACTACCGGGCAAATCCCATTGAGCCCATTCACTACTAATTTAATTTGGGGGTAGCATGAAATACCTTTTGGGAATCAGCATAATAGTTATTATTTTGCTTGTTATAAAAATAATCGCAATGAAAAAGTCTGTCCGGGATCTTGGGGCAGACTTTGTGGCGCGTGGAAAACTTGATACAAACTCCCTTATCGGCATCGACAGCAGGGATAAGGATCTGATGAAGCTTACGGACGATATAAACAAGACTCTGACGGAGCTTCGTGAGGCCTTCCACAGATATAACCTGGGTGACAACGAGCTAAAAACCGCCATCACCAACGTGGCCCATGACATAAGGACCCCTCTTACGGCAATCATGGGTTATCTGGAGCTTATGAAAAAACAGGAAATGACTCCGGAAACCGAGAAATACATGGCTATCATCGAAGAGCGCTGTCAGCACATGAAAAAGCTTACGGAGGAGCTTTTCGAGTACTCTGTGGTTTCAACTTCCGAAACAAAGGAGGAGAAGAAGGAGATTTCCTTAAACAGAGTTCTTGAGGACACCCTTATGAACTACTACGCAGCGCTTGTTGAAAGGGGCATTGAGCCTGAGATAAATATCTGCGATGAAAGGGTTGTAAGGAATCTTTATCCTTCCTACGTGGAGAGGATTTTTTCCAATCTTATCAGCAACGCCCTTAAGTACAGCGACGGGGATTTGCATGTTTCACTGGATGCCGACGGCAGGGTGATTTTCAAAAATTCAGCAGCCTCATTATCCACGGTTTCCGTTGAAAAACTTTTTGACAGGTTTTTCACCGTGGAGACCGCAATGAACGAATCCACAGGCCTAGGCCTTTCAATCGTAAAGACCTTTGCCCAGAGAATGAACTGTCCCATAAGCGCAAAATATGAGGACGGAAGTCTTGTGATTGAAATAGATTTTGTGTTATTCTAAGTCTTGAGTTGTTAGACGATAACTTGGAGGTATAAATTAAGTATGGAACAAAACTATATTGTGGCGACCGCTTCAACAGCCGATCGCACAAGAGAATACCTTGAGGGCCATAAGATTCCGTTCATCAGTTACAGCTATGTAATCGGTGATGATTCTTATGAGGATGATTGCCTGGACTCCACCAGAGATGAAGTCTACAAGAAGATGAGAAACGGGGAAATTCTCACAACTTCCGCAATCAACATGTTTACCTACAAGGAATTCTTTGAGGGTCTTATTAAACAGGGCAAGGATGTTATTTTCCTTGACATGTCATGGGTTCTTTCCGCTTCCTACAGATTCTGTAACGAGGCAATTGACGAGCTTAAGAAGGAGTACCCTGACAGAAGAATCATTAACGTTGACACACGTTGCGTTTCCGGAGGTCTTGGCCTTTTGGTGGAAAAAGTCACAGAACTCTACGAAGCCGGCGAATCCATGCAGACAGTCCTTGATTGGATTGAGGAAAACAAGCTAAAGATCGCTCACCGTTTCACAGTTGACGATCTTACATGGCTTAAGAGAGGCGGACGAGTTTCCAACGCTTCCGCTCTTATCGGAACACTTCTTTCCATCAAGCCGGTACTTTACGTGGACAACGAGGGAGCTCTTGTGGCTATAAGCAAAGCAAGAGGACGAAAGAAGGCTCTTGCGGAGATTATAGCGGGAGTTATCAGCGATATTAAGAATCCCGACGGAATGGTAATTAGAATTAATCACGCAGATTGTCTGGAGGATGCAGAGTTTGTGAAGGAACAGATTCTTGCAACCTATCCTTCAATTAAGGAAATCTCAATCAACAATCTGGGAGTTGTAATCGGAGCCCACACAGGCCCCGGACTTCTGGCAGTATTCTATATGACAGACGAAAGAAAAAAAGATTAATTATAAATGGAGGTAGTATAAATGGCAGATTTTGTAAGCATTGATGCCGAGGACGATCAGTTCGCCTATCGTTATGACACACAGCTTCTCATCGACAGAAGAGATGAGGATTTGGATGAGGATGAAATCGCAGATTACATCACCGAGCACTTTGAGGGCAACAGCCTTATTGCAGCAGGTGATGAGGATCTGATTAAGATTCACTTCCACACCAACGAACCCTGGAAGATTTTGGAGTACTGCAACACACTGGGAGAAATCTACGACATCGTAGTCGAGGATATGATCAGACAGTCTGCAGGTAAGCAGGGTTGATTTAAAAGTTTTTTATCCTGAAACAAAATTTTATTGTTTGGCCTCTCAAAGTGATTTGAGGGGCCTTTTTTTGTGCTTTTTCGCAGTTTTGTCAACTAAAAATAGAATAATTGGGTAAAACTGTTGAAAAATTTACAAAATAAAGTGGTATAATATAAAAGCACAATCATTTTGGCAAAATATTCAGGAGGAAACTACCATGCCAGAAAAGAAATCCAAAACTAAACCCAACACCAAACCCAAAACAAAGGTAAAGGGCGATGGCAAAATAAGTCTTCGTGTAACACTTATCTTATTTGCAATGCTTCCCATGCTCTTTTCCACCATCTTTCTTGCTATCGCACTGATTAGCAAGACCAGTTCAGAAATGAACAATAACACCAGCAATTCACTGGTAACCATTATTACCGAAACAGGTAATGCATTTGACTACACAACAGAGAATGCAAAGAGAACATTACAGGGCTTTGCCACTGCCCCGATTGTAATCAAAGCGCTTCAGAATCCCGATGATGCTGCTGTAGTTGCAGAGGCCAACAAGTATACCAACGAGTTTTTTGCAAAGCTTGAAGGCTGGGAAGGACTTTATCTTGCCACATGGGAGACCAAGGTTCTCACACATGAGACTGATGCCGTAATCGGCAAGATTTTAAGAGAGGGTGACAGCCGTGCCGCCCTTCAGAATTCCATGCTTAGTGCTGACGGCGTTTACAACACCGGAATTCTTACCTCTCCTGCATCAGGAAACCTTGTACAGTCACTGTACTATCCCGTAATTGTTAACGGCAAGCCCATCGGATTCGTAGGCGGTGCTACATATGTTAATGACGTGGCTGCAAGAATC
This sequence comes from Lachnospiraceae bacterium, assembly GCA_017619295.1. GTDB lineage: Bacteria > Bacillota > Clostridia > Lachnospirales > Lachnospiraceae > G11. The sequence goes on along the minus strand of JAFZSQ010000065.1, from coordinate 16,283 downwards.
TCTGATGTATCATCACTTGGATTAAAAACAGCTTACATCTACTTTGTTGACAGAGACGGTATAATGCTTTATCATCCCACTCCCGAGAAGATTGGTAATCCCGTTGAGAACGTTGCAGTTAAAGAGCTGGTAGCAAGAATCGCAAACGGTGAGCATCCCGAACCTGCCTGCATCACCTATGTATTTAAGGGCGCAAACAAGTACGCTGCATACTATATAGGTGAGAACGAGAACTACATCGCAGTTCTTACAGCAGATGAGACTGATGTTATGGCCGGCGTTAATGCCACAAAGAAGAGTACTCTTGTATTCTGTATCTTGGCAGTTGTAGTATTTGCAACTCTTGCAATTCTTGTTGAGAGAAAGATTTCCACTCCTCTTACCAAGGTTTCAGAAGCTATTACACAGCTTAGTACCGGTGATGTTACAGTGGACACCGATGCCAAGTCTTCAATCAACGAGACATTAAGTATAATCACTGCATTTAAGACCTTGAGAGGAGCACTTAATTCCTCCATGGGTGCAGTTAAGAGTTCAGCAAACATGCTTAGTGAAGCTATCACAAGCGTGGATGAGAAGACATCTCACAACGTTGAATCCGTATCTCAGATCAACAACGCCATCAACGAAGTTGCCACAACCTCACAGTCCGTTGCAGAGAATGCACAGACCATGGCTGAGCAGGCAGTTGAACTTGGTAACGATATTGAAACTCTTAACAACAACGTACGTAACCTCTTTGAGGCTTCACAGAGCATCAAGAACGCCAACAACGATGCTTCCTACTGCATGAAGTCCGTATATGACGGAGCTAATGAATCCGTTGAGGCTATGCGTAACATCAGTGATAAGATCAGCGAGACCAACGCAGCAATCGAGAAGATCGGAAGTGCTGTACAGGCAATCGAATCCATCGCTTCACAGACCAACCTCCTTTCACTCAATGCTTCAATTGAGGCAGCAAGAGCTGGTGAGGCAGGCAGAGGCTTCGCAGTAGTTGCTGAAGAGATTCGTACCCTTGCTGATTCCTCCGCAGAATCTGCAGGAGAGATCAAGGAGATCATCGACAACGTTATCGCTCTTTCAAACGGTACAGTTGATATTTCCAACAGAGTTTACGAAGTTGTTAGCAAAGAGCAGTCCGACATTGAGGACGCAAGAGAGAAATTCAACGTTCTTTCCGGATCTGTTGAAGATGCCATCGCTGAGATCCAGACAATCGAAGAAATGGCCGGCAAGCTTGAGGAACTCAAGAGAGAGCTTACCAACTCTACCAGCGAACTTGGTGCCATCTCCGAGGAGCTTGGTGCTTCCGCTGAGGAAGTTGCCGCTTCCTGCCAGACCGTAACAGAGGCTTGTACAGATACCCTTCATTCCGCTACAGAAATGAGCGACACGAATAAGGATATGACAGAGGCTATTGACTTCTTCAAACTGTAAGATTTACATAGCTTAGGGCTTTTAAGAGCCGGGGCAGCGCCCCGGCTCTTTTTTGTTGCCTTCCCGAGTAATGGAAAGTGATTTATAATGGAAATACAGACATTCTCGCTTTATGTCCTGTAAGAAATCTCCATGCTTTTTTATTATTTCAGTGAAAGGAGGGCCAATATGGATCAGGTTAAGATTGGCAGATTCTTAAAAGAACTAAGAACTGAAAAAGAATTGACTCAGGAAAGCCTGGCGGAGAAACTTAGCGTTTCAAACAAGACAATTTCCAGATGGGAGACAGGCTGCAACATGCCGGACATTGGTATGCTTGTTGAAATAGCTGATTTCTATGGCGTAAGTATTCCTGAAATAATAAATGGAGAAAGGAAAAGCGAGAATATGAATGATGAAACAAGAGACACTGCCGTTAAGATGGCAGAGTACAGTAAGAATGAAGTCAAGAAGGGAAAACGGAAGATGATAAGCGGCCTGCTTATTATATTTGGCCTGTTTGTGATTCTTTCGGCATTGGCTATTTTCCCTAATGATAGCAGCTGGGGAAGCATATATTCATTCCTTGGAAGCATATTTCTTCTCATAGGAGTTTTCTGTGCACTAAGGGATAAGACGAACAGAATATTGGTGCGCCTGGCGGCTGTAGCAGGATGTGCGCTTCTTCTTTTTGCCACATTTTCATTGACGGATTATTTGGCAGTTACCAAGTTTAATCGTGTACCAAGATTTTGTCATCGAGTTTCTTACAACTCCGAAAACCCTAACCAGCTCGAGTATGATACGATTTTCTATACAGCTGTCTGGGAGAATCCCGGAACTGAGTGGGAGAGGGTATATATAAAATAATTACAAAGAGCGTCTCATATGAGACGCTCTTTTTCTACAACAGATTCAATTCATTTACAAATGTTGCTTCGTAATCTTGCAACTCATGAAACATTCCATCGATGATGACCGTGTTTTCGTCTATTCTGAACAGAATGACAAAATCGTGTCTTAGGAAATGAAACTTCCTATAACCATGTTCAGCTAAAACCGGATTGTCACACAGCTTAACAGCGTCAGCTGTTTCAGATAGCTTTTTGCAGGTCAGACGCGCATCCTTGATTATGCTTCTGGCTGCAGGAAGATTCTTTAGACGTCTTGCGGTATAACCAACATACATATCTAACCTGCGCTTGGCAGGTGGAGTGATAACAATTTTATAAGCCATACCTCGTACTGATCTCGTCTAATGCATCTTCGAAATCCTCGTACTCGCCCTTGGCATAACAATCTCTGGATTCAGCCAGTTCTGAATAAATATCTTCCGCTGTCAGCGGTTTGAAGGGATAATCTCCACAATAATTCTGAGATAAACTCATAACACTCGCTCCTTGCATTGACTGTATTCTCCTTTCTTTGAAATTGCTCTCTGAGAAAGAAAATCGAATACACCCCATATCAATGTCTGAAAAACCTTTGTGTAATGAAATTGTAGCATATTAAAGCCGTAAAAACTACTTAAAGAGAAAGATTCTGGCCGCTTACACATCTCTTTTGTACCGCTTACCATTACACCCATTGCCATCCTCGGAAACATGTGTAAAATAAAAAGTGTCAAGACAAACATGTTTGAAAACGACGAGGACAACAACATATGAAGGTATACATTACCGAGAATAATGCAGTGACCGAGACTACGGTGGAAATTTCCTGTGTGGAGGCAAGCCCTGAGGTAAAAAGGCTTGAGCACTATATCATGGAGTTTGATTCGAGGCTTAAGGGAAAGAACGACGGCGAAACAATGTATGTTAACGCCAGAGATGTGCTTTACTTCGAATCTGTGGACAACAGGACTTTCATGTACACAAAAGAAATCGTTCTCGAGGCCGACTTAAAGCTTTATGAGCTGGAAGATTCCCTTAATAATAAAGACTTCTTCAGATGTTCCAAGTCAGTAATTGTGAATGTGAATGCAATAAAGGCTTTAAAGCCCGAAATCACAAGAAACATTCTGGCGACACTGGAGACAGGAGAAGTAATCACCATATCAAGGCGCTACGTGAAAGCCTTTAAGGAATTAATTGGCGGAGGTGACAAGGCATGAGAAAAGCAGATTTGAAAAAAGCGTTTATTCTCCTTAGAAACGGCGTGGCTTTATGCTTCACCTGGCTGGTGATTCTTATAATGCTAAGCGGCTTGCTTACAGGAGCATTGGCAATCAAGTTAACCACACTTTTAAGCGCCTTCTTTATAAGCTTTGTGGCGGTGATATGCTTTATAGTATTCTTCTCCGATGTTTTTATAAGGGACAAGTCCTTTATTTTCAGACTGAACTTTGCTCTGATAGTCTTTATTCCCGCGGAGATCTTTGGTTTTTACCTGGGAGGATTCTTTGAGGGAAAAGGAAGCTTAAGCACCTGGCTTATATTCGCAGGAATTGTACTTCTGCTCTACAGTGCCTGCATTATTATCGACAAAACCATTTTTATGAAAAAGGGTGAAGAGTATACCTTCCAATTGATGAAATATCAGGAGGAACGGAAAAATGACAGCACAGGAGAGTGTAAATAGCACAAATACAAGAGATTTCTACGAATTAAAGAGAGCAAACATAATTACCCAGAAAAAAGGCCTGCCCTTTATGATGGCATCGATTATCGTCTGGGGAGCAATCCTTGCGGTACAGTACCTTGTGCCGGGTCTCACCGAAAAGAACTTCAGCACATTTTGCTGCTCATGCCTTCTTATGCCTTTGGCAATTATGTTTTCGAGGATGCTTGGAACCAAAATAAGAGATAAATCAGGCAATCCTCTTTCAAATCTGGGCTTCAAGCTCACTCTGACCCAGATGATCTACATACTGATTGTTATGTGGGCCTACGCCGAGGCACCGGAAAAAATGGTAATGATCTACGCTATAGTTTTTGCGGCACATCTTTTCCCCTTTGCATGGCTTTATGACTCAAGAACGTACTTCACTTTTTCACTTGTTGAAGCAGGTGCGGCGCTGGTTATCGGAGTCAAGCTTGGAAGCATCTATGTGGCAGGCTTCATGATGATTGCTCAGGCTATTATGGCGGGACTGCTTTATCTGGAAGTTAAGAATTGCGCCGGCAATGGATATTCTGTATAATCTTGTATGAAGTTATACTGAATAAGAGGCACCCATTATGGAAAGAAAAATTTTGAAAAACAAGCTGTACCTTTACCTGACGGAATTCTTCGCAGGCATGTCGGTTATGGCAGTAGAATTAGGGGCAAGTCGCTTACTTGCTCCTTATTTTAGTTCATCCCAGATTGTGTGGACCATCATCATAGGAACCATCATGATTGCAATGGCCCTGGGTAATTTATATGGCGGTAAAAAAGCAGACAAGGATCCCAATCCCGACAAACTTTACGGTCGAATCCTTATTGCGGCCATATGGATTGCAGCCATTCCTGTGGTGGGCAAATATATAATTATAGGAATTTCAGGACTTTTAATTCTTGCAGTTAACTCCAATTTCCTTATTATCGCGGGATTCGTTGCCTGCATGGTAATCTTTGTATTCCCCTTATTTTTGCTTGGAACAGTTACCCCTTCCCTGGTTAAATTTTCGGTTGACAGTCTGGATGACTCTGGAAGTGTAGTTGGGAAACTTAACGCTTTTAACACAATAGGAAGTATCATCGGAACCTTCGTACCCACCTTCATCAGTATTCCGGCGGTGGGAACCAGCGTGACCTTCCTTATTTTCGCAGGAATCCTGTTAACCCTTTGCATTATCTATTTCGTAAGTTCAAAGATAAATTTTCTAAAGGCCAAGAAAGTACCTGTTAGCATAGTGCTTTTCATCGTCTGCTGCATTCTTGGCCATAACAACAGCTTTGCTTTCTGGCAGACGGATCTGACTTTCGAGGGAGAGTCAATTTATAACTACTTGCAGGTTTATGAGAATGACAAAGAGGTGGTGCTTTCCACCAACGTGCTTTTCGGCGTCCAGTCCGTGTACCTTAAGGATAAGGGAATGACAGGCATGTATTACGATTATGCCATGGCAGCGCCCTTTATGAGCGGCGTCAACGAGAAGGATGACATGGACATTCTGATTCTCGGAAACGGCACCGGCACCTTTGCCACCCAGTGTAAGAGGTATTTTGACAACTGCGATATCGAGGGCGTGGAGATTGACCAGAAGATTACAGATCTTGCGGTAAAATACTTCGAACTCCCCAATGATGTGAAAGTCACAACCTACGACGGTCGTGCGTATCTTAATGCAATTGATGAGAAATATGACGTTATCATGGTTGACGCCTATCAGGATATAACCATTCCCTTCCAGATGTCCTCAATTGAGTTCTTTACCCTGGTGAAAGACCACTTAAAGGACGACGGTGTCATGGTTGTTAACATGAACATGAGAGGCGGCAAGGAAGGCAATATTAACCAGTACCTTTCAGACACCATTTCCCAGGTTTTCTATGAGGTATACACGGTTGATGTCTGGGGCTCCACCAACAGAGAGCTCTTTGCTTCAAATAACCCATTGGTGCTTGAGAAGTTTGGCTTAAACCTGTTTGATGGTTACACCCAAAACGACCCCGAGCTCACATCCATGATGGAGCATGTTTACATTAACCTTGAAAAGTATGAAGCAGGGGACTATCTCATGACGGATGATAAGGCTCCTGTGGAGCTTCTTGGCATGAGAGTTATCGATGAGATAATCAAGGAAGAGGTTGCCTACTACAAAGAGATTTATAGACGTGGAGGATTGCAGGCATTACTTGACCTGTTGTAAAATTAATATATGAATGTTTACATTACAAGACATGGAGAAACCAGGTATAACAAGGTTGAACTGATGCAGGGATTAACCGATGAACCCTTGTCGGAGGTTGGCATCAGACAGGCCCATGAAACCAGGGAAACTCTGAAGGATTTAAAGTTTGACGCTGTCTACGCAAGCCCTCTTATAAGGGCAAGACAGACTGCTTCCATTGTGGGAAATGTTCCCGAAGAAGATTTGATTATCGATGAGAGAATCATTGAGGTGGACTTCGGAAAATATGAGTTGAAGCCCTACAGGAAGCTGGGAGCGGCCATGACGCTTTACTGGGCTCTCCCTGAAATCTTTCCTGCACCGAAAACTGTGGAGAGCGTGAAATCCATGGTGGCAAGATCCAGATCCTTTATTGAGGATTTGAAGAAGAAGGATTACGAGAACGTTTTGATTGTCTGCCATGGTGGAATAATCCGAGCACTTTGCGGAGTTTTGGAGAATCGATTCAAGGGAATAAGGTGGAGACCGAGGCCCAAGAATTGTGAAGTCAGAAAATATGTATTGTAATGACGATGAATTAGCAAAGAAACTTAATCTTACATATATAAGGGACCGAGGAGAAATTCCAAAGGGCGAACTGTACCTTTGGAAGGAAGACTGCGGTCTTTTTTTGTGCAAGGAAGAACTAAGCCTCAAGGCGGACTTTACAGACAGCCTGCCAAGGCTTAAACAGAGCAATCTTGAGCATGAAATTCTTCTTAAGGCGGTAAGGATAAAGGGCCATGAGGGAACACTTAAAGTCCTTGATGCCACAGCGGGATTTGCGGAAGATTCCCTGATTCTTGCGGCAGCAGGCTTTGATGTAACCTGTTGTGAAAAAAACGAAATTATCTCAGCACTTCTTAAAGACGCCCATGCAAGAGCTTTGAAGGATTCTAATCTTTCGAAGTATGCGGAGAGATTAGATGTTTTTGCCGGAGACAGCAAGGAAATGATGAAGCCTGAGAAGGGCTTTGATGTTATATACTTAGACCCCATGTTTCCCGAGAGGAAGAAGTCGGGTCTTATCAAGAAGAAATTCCAGCTTTTACAGCTCCTTGAGAGCCCTTGTGACGACGAGGAGGATTTATTTGCGGCGGCAAAAGGGGCCAAGCCTAAGAAAATTGTGGTTAAGCGCCCTGCCAAGGGGCCCTATTTGGCAGGCTGTAAGCCTTCCCACTCAGTACAGGGCAAGGTTATCCGCTACGACTGCTATATAAATGCCTGACTTTGGAGGTTCTATGAACAGCATGTTTTTCAAGACAAAGAAAAGAGAGTTCAACAGACTTACCATGTATGAGAAGGTGGATGCCATTCCTTTCTCGTCGTATCCCAGGCCTCAGCTAAAGAGGGATTCTTTCATTTGCTTAAACGGCAGATGGAACGATGGTGTGCTGGTGCCTTTCCCCTTAGAATCCGAGCTTTCGGGCTTTAAGGGCGACGACACAACCCGCTATACCTACAGAAGAAAGTTTGAGATTCCCGAAGATTTTATCAGAGACAGAATCTTCCTGCACTTTGGAGCAGTGGACTGCAGAGCCAAGGTTTATGTGGACGGCGAGGAGTTGGGGACACATTTTGGCGGATATCTGCCCTTTGGCTTTGACATCACAAAGTTTGGCGCCGGAACTCATGAACTGAAGGTTAAGGTGAAAGACGAAACCTCCACCGATTACCCCTACGGCAAGCAGACAAAAAAGCCCGGCGGCATGTGGTACACCCCCGTTTCCGGAATCTGGGGCAGCGTCTGGCTTGAAAGCGTGCCTGAAAATTACATCAAGTCCCTTAAGCTGACCCCCTCCCTTACGGACGTTAAGGTGGAAATTCAGGGCGGCACCGGAAAGTATGAGGTCAAGGTTTACGATGCCGAGAACCCTGCCGACGGTAACCTTGTTTTGGAAAAAACATATGATTCTCCTGAGTTTGTTATCGACATAGAAAACCCCAAGGTCTGGAGTCCCGAAAAGCCTAATCTTTATTCCGTAATGATAAAGAGCGGTGCCGATATGGTTTCTTCCTACTTCGGCCTTCGCGTTATCGACATCAGGGAAGTTGGCGGCTATAAAAGGATTTGTTTAAATGGGAGACCGTATTTTTTCAATGGAGTGCTGGATCAGGGCTACTATCCCCAGGGTATATTCCTGCCCAATAATGAGGCTGGCTACGAAGGCGATATCCTTAAGATGAAAGAGCTTGGCTTTAATACCCTAAGAAAGCACATCAAGGTGGAGCCTGAGTGCTTTTATGAGGCCTGCGACAGGCTTGGAATGGTGGTTTTCCAGGATATGGTCAACAATGCGCCTTACAGCTTTATTAAGGACACAGCCATTCCTACTGTTTTCAAAGGGCGTGTAAGCGACAAAAACAGACATAAAAAGAGTGAGACCAGGAAGATTTTTAAAGAGCATTCAAAGGCCATTGTGGCCCATCTTTACAATCACCCCTGCATTCTTTATTACACCATATTTAACGAGGGCTGGGGCCAGTTTGACGCGGATTACATGTACGACAAGTTCTGCTCCTGGGACCACACAAGAATCGTTGATTCCACCTCCGGCTGGTTTAAGCAGAATAAGAGCGATGTGGAAAGCATCCACTGCTACTTTAAACCCATTAAGCCCATAAAGAGCGACAAGCCCATTGTGGTCAGCGAAATGGGTGGCTATTCCATGCGAATAGACGGCCATTATTACAACAAAAACGACAACTACGGATATAAGACCTTCACGGATGAAGATGTGCTTTCAGACGCCATAATAAAGCTCTATGAGGATGAGGTTTTGCCTTATATTTCAAAGGGGCTTTGCGGAAACATTTACACACAGGTAAGTGATGTGGAAGATGAGACCAATGGTTTTTACACGTATGATCGAAAGGTATGTAAAGTAAATAAAGATCACATGCGAGAGGTAAACATGCGAATCTTTGAAATAATGGGAGGATTACAAAATGGACACTAAAAAAGCAACACCCCTTGGGGGCAAAATCTGGTTTGCAGCCGTATTTTTCGGCCTTATAGGACAGATTGCGTGGATTGTGGAGAATATGTATTTTGCCACATTCGCTCAGGACGTCTTCGCCAATTCAGGTCGAAGCGACATGTCCTACTGGGTTACCACATGGATGGTTATTCTTTCGGCCATAGCAGCCACAGCCACCACGATTTTCGCCGGTGCATGGTCTGACAGAGTGGGCAAGAGAAAACCCTTCATTGCCTTCGGTTACATCTTCTGGGGTATCACAATCATGCTCTTTGCCCTCTTACCCATGAGAGCAGAGGCAGGGTCACTTATGATGGTGGCAGTTCTCATTGTTTTGTTTGACTGCATTATGACCTTCGCAGGATCCACATCAAACGATGCGGCCTTCAACGCATGGGTTGCAGACAACACAGACGACACCAACAGAGGTAAATTAAACGGAATCCTTTCGATTCTGCCTGTCATTGCCGTTGTTATTGTATTTGTGGGACTTGGAAGTCTTTATAACTCCGCAAATGAAAGCAATGCGAAGTTCTTTATCGTAATAGGACTTATTCCTTTGATTGCAGGCGTTTTGGCCCTATTTACCCTTAATGATTCAAAGGCCTTAACCTCAAAGGATACTTCCGGAACAGTGAAGGATACCTTCTATGGCTTCAGAGCTGAGACCATAAAGAACAACAAATTATTGTATATTACGCTTCTTGCTGCATGTCTTATCGGTATTGCGCAGCAGACGTTTTTCTCATACTTAATCAATTTCCTGATTGTTACACTGGGCCTTGGAGACGGATTTGTAATCCCCATGGCGGTTATTATCGTTGGTTCCGCTGTGGTTACGGGAATCCTCGGCTTCATGTTTGATAAGCACGGTAGAAAAAACTTCTATTATCCCATGCTTGCCATGACTGTTGTGGGAATCCTTTCCTTCTTCAGTCTTCAGTTCCTTGAGGGTGGCGCAAGGACCGCAGTGCTCTTTATCGGCGGTATCGTTATGATGGGCGGTATTTTGTCCTTAATCGGCGCCTTCAATGCAAACTTCCAGGATTTGATTCCGGAGGGAAGCCAGGGCCGTTTCCAGGGCGTTAGAATGTGCTTCACAGTTCTCATTCCCATGATTATCGGACCCATTATTTCCCTTATTCTCGGACTTGACGCCATGGGCATTAACGGAAGTGACTTCGTTCCCCCCTACAGCCTCTTCATGGCAGCAGCCATTGTGGCCCTCATCTCCGTGATTCCCATCACCATTATCCGCAAGAATTCACGATAATTTTTCATCCGAGGCTTGATATTTTGCACGACAGACACGTTTGCACTTATATCTCGCACGTAGCGGTACATAGGGTGCTAAAATACAGCACCTAAGTACCGACGGCTCGATAAAGTCTGCCTTAGCAAAATATCAAGCCTCGGATTCGAATACAGAGATGTGCAATTGGGGACTGTCCCCAACTGCACCAAAAGGAGCAAGAGATGATATTTTCAATTCCGGAGCTGGACCGGACAGGACTGGTTCGAACAGTATATACAACAAAAGACAGGGCGGTTTGGAGGTTTGACGGGGAGAATGGCCCGGAGAACTTCAAGTGGCTTACGAAGGAGTTTGGGGGCGATATTAAGCCCGAAGACCTTACGAGAGTGTATCAGTCCCATACTGACAGAGTTAAGATTGTCACGAAAAAACATGCCGGAGAGATGGTTACAAGGCCAAACGAGACGGAAGATTGTGATGGAATGATTACAAACCAGAAGGGATTGATGCTTTGTACCGTGGAGGCGGACTGCGTGCCCGTATATATTCTGGATCCGGTGACTCCTGCCATAGGAATGGTTCACTCAGGATGGAGAGGAACCGCCAAACAGATTGCCGTTAAGGCCATAAAGCTTATGGGAGAAGAGTACGGAAGCAAACCCGAGAACCTGATGGTGGCTTTGGGGCCCCATATTTGCGGCAATTGTTACGAAGTTGGTGAAGAATTAAGGGAAGACTTTGGAGAACTGTTTGAAGAGGCAGAAAGAGAGAAATTCCTTACAAGAAAGGCTGACGGAAAATTAAATCTTGATTTATCGAGGGCCATAAAGGCCGCAGTTATGCGGGCCGGAGTGAAGGAGGAAAACTTCTTCGATTCCTGTCCCTGCACCAAGGAGAGTGACAACCTTTGCTCCTGGAGAAGAGACAACCCGATTCGTCAGAGCATGCTGACGGGCATAATCCTCGTAAAATAAAGGAAAACGGCGTGTTAAATTTAGATTTAACACGCCGATAACATTTGTTATTAAATTCAAATACACAGCATTTTATGCAAATTCTGTCTTGAGACTTCTCTCAAACATCTCATTTATCATTTCCTTGGCATTTTTATCCTCATAAAGAACCTGATAAACGGACTCGCAAATCGGAAGCTCAACGCCGTAGGATTTGGCGAGTTTTCTTAATGCCAGCACTGTGTAATAGCCCTCAGCCAGGTCTGTGTAGGGTTCTCCTGTAACCACGCATTTACCGAAGGTTAAGTTGTGGCTGTGAGGTGAGAAGAGTGTGGCTTCGTAGTCGCCTAAGTGGCATAAGCCGTAAACTGTGCTTTCCTTGCCGCCCATGGCAACAATAAGTCTTGAAATCTCTCTGGTACATCTTGCCATCAAAGCACCCTTAAGGGATGCAAGATCAAGGCCTTCAAGGATTCCGGCTGCGATACCCACCACGTTTTTGGCAGCGGCACCGATCTCGTTTCCGATAAGGTCAGTTCCGTAATAGAAGCGAATTAAATCGCTGGAAAAAGCCTTTATTATCTCATCTTTTACATTTTCGTTGGTGGAATCGATAACCATGCAGTTGGGAACTCCTCGGTAGAATTCCTGCACATGGCCGGGTCCAAGCCAAACGGCAACTTCATTGCTAACGTCGAGGCCGCCTGAAGCAATCTGGGAAAGGCGTCTGCCTGTATCAATCTCAATTCCCTTCATGCAAAGCACTACAATCTTATCTTTAATACCGGTTTCATCAAGCTGTTTAACCACAGCCGCAAGAGACTGGGAACCTACTGAAATAATAATGTAGTCCGCATCCTTTGCACCTTCTATGGAAGTGGTGAGAGCCAAACTCTCAGGAATTTCCATATATTTATTGCGACGTTTGCTCATAAGCTCCTTCATGTTTTCTGAGCTTTCACGGCCGTAGAGTTTTACGTCATGTCCGATTTTATCAAGATACCAGGCGATGAAAGTTCCCCATCGTCCGCATCCCACAACAAATACTTTCTTCATATAATTTCCTTTCGCTTTTAAACCCGCTAAAGCAGATTTTAAGCACACTAAACATAATACCACATCTAGTAGTAACTGCAACCACGAAAGAAAAGGAAAACGTTTTCGCAAAAATCATTGACATTTATAAAATCCAATGTTTTAATCGAATTAAGGGCAAGAAAACGTTTTACGCGAAAGGATATAAAACCATGAATAAAGCTGCGATTTTCCATAGACCTTTAAGTGAATATGCCTTTGCAATCAGCGAGAAAGAGTACGCTTTTCGCCTTCGTACCGCAAAGGATGACCTTAAGAGTGTGAAGTTCGGATTCGCCGACAGAGCTACAATGACGCCGAAATTCACCTTTGACATAAGACAGATGGAGCGGATTTTTTCCAACAAATATTATGATTGGTGGGAGATTACCTTAAAGTCCGACTTCGAGAGAATCGCATATTATTTTGAACTAAACGACGGAGCCGAGACCGCCTACTATTACGGCGACTGCTTCTCAGAGGACTGGGATGCGGAGCGCCCCGACTACTTCCAGTTTGCCTTCAACTTAAGAGTTGATCGCATGGAGGTTCCGGAGTGGGTTAAGGACGCCGTTGTCTACAATATTTTCCCCGACAGCTTTGCGGATGGAAAGCGCCACATTTCAGGACAGCCTTCCGAGACAAAATATAACGGCATCACCTGCCGCTCAAATCTCGGCGGAACCATCAAAGGCATTACCGAAAACCTGGATTACATGAAGAATCTGGGCTTTAACGTGGTTTATTTGAACCCCTTCTTCGTGGCCACCAGCTATCATAAATATGACCTTATCGACTATTTCCACGTGGATCCCTGCAGAGGCACGGACGCGGATTTTAAGGAGATGGTTGAGAAGGCTCATTCCATGGGCATGAAGGTCTTAATTGACGGAGTTTTCAATCACACCTCAAGCGACCACGAATTCTTTAAGGATGTTTTGGAAAAAGGAAAAGCTTCTCAGTATTTCGACTGCTACTACGAACTTGGAAGTGACAATCCTAAATTCCCCGGGCACCACGAATTACCCAAGTATACATGCTTTGCATATGTAGCCCACATGCCCAAAACCAACACAGCCAATCCCTTCTTAAAGGATTATTTCTGCAAGGTTGGCATGCACTGGATAAAGGAATTCGATGTGGACGGCTGGAGACTTGACGTTGCCAACGAAGTGGATGATGCGTTTTTACGAGCATTCCGTGATGCGGTTAAGTCTGTGAAAAAGGACGCAATTGTTCTCGGAGAAATCTGGGAAAACGCTTCCCACTACGTAAACGGCCACATGATGGAAGGCGCCATGAATTATGATTTCAGGCGTTATTTAATGCAATATATCGCTGACGAATCCATTGATACTGCGGAATTTGCGGCAAGAATCGAGAACATGCTTCTTCGCTATCCCAGACAGGCAGCCTACTCACAGCTCAACCTTCTTGACAGCCATGATGTCAGCAGATTTTACTCGGTTTGTGATGAGAACCTTGATAAGATGGAGCTTTCGGTGCTTCTTTTACTCACCTTCCCCGGAATGCCAAGCATTTTCTACGGAGACGAGCAGGGCCTCACTGGCGTGAAGGAGCCTGAGTACAGACGTCCAATGATTTTTGAGGACAAGCATCCTCTCTTTGAAATCTATAAAAAGTTCCTGGCATTAAGAAACGAGAACAAAGCTTTCGGCCACGGAAACTTCAGAACCGTTGCCCACGAAGACGGCTTGTACGGTTTCGAGAGAAACTTCGGAAACGACAGCTTTAAGGTATTTATTAACACAGGTAAAAACGTAAATATCCCGAATCCCGAAGGACAGGTTATTTTAAGCAAGGGCCTTGAAGGCACAAAACTCGCCGCCAATGGATATGCCGTAATAAAAAACACAAAATAAAGTAAAAATTTCTTGCACTTTTCCCACATTTTGCGCATAATAAAATTTGGTGGGGCAGGAGATTATGTAATTAATGGGACGCTCAATCCGAGATTGAACGTCCCTTTTTTCTGCCACAAAAGGGGAGCACATGAACCGTATCAGAAACAAACACCCATTGATCTACATGATCACAAACGATGTCTCGAGAGAAATATGCACGAACATCATCCTGGCTGCAGGGGGATGTGTCATTTGCTCCGAAACATCAGAAGAAATCGATGAAATCTTAAATCTTGCAGACGGACTCTACATTGATATAGGAATGCCTACTGTAGAGAAAGCAGAGCTCATGAAGCGCGCAGTAAGGCTTGCAAGCCAGAGAGGAATCCCGGTGGTTTTGGACCCTGTTGGGGTTGGAGCATCGGGCTTTAGACGTAACCTTGTAAACGAGCTATTGTTAATCGGTGGAATCACCTGCATAAGAGGAAATGTAGGAGAAATCGGCTCCTTGTGTAACAGACGCGTGGTTTATAACGGCGCCGAAACATCAAGAATTTCCCTGACGGATGAGGAACTTATGGCTCTTTCCAAAAGAACCGGAGCCATGATTCTGCTCGGAGGTAAGACAGACCGCCTTGTGTGGAAAGATCAGGTGGTTGAGAGGCCCGGTGGAGGCAGGATTTTTACCAGATTATCCGGAGGCGGATGCCTGCAGGCAGCCTTCCTTGCAACAGTTATCGCATCCTTTGAGGACCGCTGGGAGGGATTAAGAAAGGGCGTGGACCTTTTCAACTTCGCCGGTCGAATCGCCGCGAAGGAATCCAAAGGCATCGGAAGCTTCTCTATAGCCTTCATGGACACCATCGGCCAGACCTAGTATAATCATACCAAGGAGGATTGCAGTATGGATATCGCTAAAGTTCTTGCCGAATATGATGCCCTTGAGGCAACACATGATTTCGAAGCCATAAACAATTTCCTTGATGAGAAGCTTGCCGAGGCAAAGGCCGAGGGCGACACATCAAGTGCAATTACCTTATATAATGAAATAATCGGTTTCAACAGGGAGATCAGCGACTACGCCAAGTCCATCACTGCCTGCAGAGACCTTCTTATAACCCTTGAAGAGGCGGGGCTTAACGGCACGGTTTCCTATGCCACCTGCCTTCTTAATATTGCCAACGCCTGCCGCGCAGCAGGCCTTTTACAGGAATCCATGGCCTACTACAATGAGACTCTTCGTATTTATGATGAGAATCTGGAGCCCACGGATTTTTCTTATGCGCCTCTTTACAACAATCTTGCCCTCCTGTTCCAGGAGATGGGGGATTTTGAGAGCGCATCAGGCACCCTGCGAAAAGCGTTATCTCTCGCATTATCGCAACCGGGAGAGGATATCAAGGTTGCCATTAGCCATACGAATCTCGCCATGTCTCTACTCAAAAACGGCGAGTACGGCGAGGCCATGGACAATCTGACGGAGGCCTTTAAGATATTCGATTCCAAGCCTGAGCCGGATTATCACTACGGCGCGGCTCTTTCAGCCATGGCTGAAGCCAAGTATCTGACGGGAGATTTTGAGGAATCTGCCGAGTACTATGAGAGAGCCCTTAAAGAAGTAAAGAAGAACACGGGCTATTCACAGGCCTATGAAATAACTCTTGCAAACCTTCACCAGGCTTCGGAGAAAGCCATGGAACAGCGAAAGAAAGAAGCTGCCGTAAAGGGCGAAACCTTCGAGACCATAAAGGGTTTGGAGCTTTCAAAAGCTTTTTACGAAGAGTTCGGAAAGCCCATGATTGAGGAAAAATTCCCCCTCTACAAAGACCTTATTGCCGTTGGACTTGTTGGAGAAGGCTCGGAATGCTTAGGGTATGACGATGATGCGTCCGCAGACCATGACTTTGGACCGGGCTTTC
>JAFZSQ010000064.1 GCA_017619295.1 Lachnospiraceae bacterium | reverse complement strand
GATTGCACGGTGCAGTTGGGGCCTGTCCCCACTTGCACCAACCGGACTACAGTCCGAAAAGTTTCATAGCCCTATTCAACGAGAAATTGAACTTCCTAAGGGTCATGCCCTCTGTATCATCAGCTATCCTGTAAATATAAGCATAGCCGTACTCGTCCTCTTTGATATCGTGGTCATACATGAATATATTTCTGGAATCCAAGATTCTCTGGTAGGTATCAATATTCCCGTCCTCAGGGAACCCAAAGTTAATGCTCTTTAAATGTTCATACACCGGCTCAGCCGCATCAGAGCTCAACTCCACAATATAAGAGAAGTCCTTATAATCCGGTCTCGCAAGGTTAACCTTGGCACAGATATAATCGGGCCTTGCGAAAGCCAGCACGATGTAGCAAACCGTAACCACGATTCTGAAGAAATCGAAAAGTTTGAAGTCCTTCTTGTATATATTGACAAGTACTCCCACCAAAAGGATTGCCATGGTAGCTAACGCCCAGATAACCAGGATTCTGTCCACTGACAGGTAGTAAGCGTTTACGTACATGTACATTCTCATGGCACTTGACGCGATCATTATATATGTACACGCTGTAAAAATCGTCAGTATCACATTTAACGCCTTGCTCTCTCTGAAAATAGAGATGCAGATAAGCACAATCACAAGGTTTATAAGGCTTACCCCAAAGAGCTGGAACACACCCTCTCTCGCATACTGTGCATAGGTGTAACCTGTGGGCAGCTTAAGATTTCCAAGGAATAAATAAGCTATCTGAATTCCCGAGAAAAGTATGTAAATAAATGAGAGAATGCTCGTTATGGTAATAGCAATAATTGGCTCAAACACCTTGCTGTCACCGGTCTTCTCCTTAACCATCTTCTTACAGATGTAAGCAAGGAACATGTAGGTTCCGACAAACCCCCAGAGAATTCTGAAGGCAATGGCTGTAGCATCTTCCACATTGATTAGCTCTGTAATCATTCTCACAGACTCTCTGAAAACTGCATCGGCGTCTGCAAGAAGTGAAACAACTACCACACACAAAGGAATGGAAATCAATATGCCAAGAGTAACATAAAGGAAGGTTTTGCTCTTTCCCTTGGGCTTATCCTTGTTGTACTCATGAGCATCGGTAAAGGGCCTTATAATACATGAAAAACTTCCGAAGCACTGTCTCATGAAAGCTGTAAAGTACTTACCAAGTCCCCAATTACCGGTGTCATAAAACTGCCCCAAAGCCACGCTTACGACAAGCATAAAGATAGCGCATTTATTGTAAAACCAAAATTGCTCATTACCTGTAAGAGGCGTTGCTATACCAATAAGAACCGCGCAAGCCAGTGAAAAATAGCTGCTTTTTTTGAAGGTAGCTCCAAGTTTTGTAACACATAAGTACAAATATGCGACGGTCCCGGCGATGAAAAAAGGGAACGTAATTCCTCCCTGATTCTTGTACATGCAGAATGTGTAGAAAATTGCATATGCCAGTGTCAGCGGTGCAAAAAACATAAACTTCGACTTTAATGTCTTAGTGTAACCTGTCTCGAACTTCTGAACCTGCGGCGGATTCACCTGAGGCTGTTCCACCTGTACATTTACGTTCTGTAATGTCTGCTGATCCATAGTACTCCTCCTCGTATCCTCAAATACTATTCGTCTTTCTGATATTCCAAAATATCGGCGGGCTGGCAGTCTAAGATATCACATAGCTTAGCCAGTGTTGAAACCTTTATTGCCTTCGCCTTGCCTGTCTTAAGAATCGACATGTTCGCCATGGTTATTCCCATCTTCTCGGAAAGTTCCGTAAGGGACATCTTGCGCTTGGCAAGCATGACGTCGATGTTAAAAATGATTCGGCCTTTTACATCTTCATCCATACGTCGCTCTCCTCTCTAAATGGTCAGGCTCTGCTCGTCCTGCAAATCCGTGGCCTTCTTAATCAGAATGGCAAGCACCTTGCACACAATGGCAATGCCCACAGCCACAAGAGTAAGAACCATGCTCGAAATGAACAGGAAAGGCTTATGTGCGAAAATCAGGAAACACATAACTTCCACCAAGAAGATGTAGCCTGCATACATAAGAGCCAGAAGCTTAATCCTGTCAAATCTCTTTGAGTTCTCAATGCAAAACGAATTGTCGTTGCCGATGTTGCCCACAATTACCCAGGCACTTCGAAGTGCCACCAGAATAATAATGAGGGACGGTGCGAAGCAGCAGAACCAATAAGGATAGTACTGATGTATTGTTGGGTAAAAAATCAGTATCTCCCGGTTGATAAAAGGGTAAGCGGTAATCAAATATGCCGCTATAGCCAAAACGCCGCATCCTACGACAACAGCTTTAAGCAAAAAACCTATTTTGGAATGTTCCATAACTGAATTTATCTCCTTACGCGCAAAAGGGTGATATTGTTTTACAATCAAACAATACCACCCTTAATTTCAAATGTCAATAACTTTTTATTGTATTACGATAAATTACATATCGTTTTACGATAATATCTTATTATTACGCCTGTTTCAAACCACCCATTTGCTTTCGAAGGCTCTTCATAACAAACAGGTAAAGGATCCATGAGAAAATACCTGTGCTAAGCCAAGCTGCCGCGTCACCTGCAACCGCCACCGCGTAGCTAGCCATTTTAAAGGAAACCGCCGCAGTAACAAGCCTTGCCGCCAGCTCCATAAATCCAAGGGTAAGGGCGGTCTTTCCGAAACCGCAGGCCTGCATGGCATTTCTGTAAATGAATATCATTGAAAGCGGTATGTAGAACAGCACGCACTGATACAAATATGTCTTTGAGTAAGGCAGGTAAACGTTCAAATCCACTCCACTATCGAAGAAAAGCCCGATAATATGCGGCAAAAGAACCACGCTCAAAATCGCCGTAACAATCGAGTAAATGGTCATGATAATCATGGCGTCCCTGGTTCCCCTGTTTACCCTGTCAAGATCTCCGGCGCCGTAGTTCTGGCCCACGTAAGCCGCCATGGTCTGTCCGATGGAAGGCATTCCGGAGGTCATAATGTTTACAACCTTTCCTGCCGCGGTAAAACCACCTACCGCTACTGAGCCGTAAACATTGATGGATGACTGCATTACCATAGTACCCGATGCTGTGATACCAAACTGCAAAGCCATGGGAATACCGATATTTAACTGCAATGCAGAATACTTGGCATCCAGTTTCCAATCACTTTTCTTGGGGCGGAGAACATCTACTTTTTTCACAATATAAATGATACAAAGGATTGCGGAAACGCCCTGGGAAATGTCGGTTGCAAGAGCCGCACCAAAGGTACCCATGCCAAATCCAACAATCAAAACAAGGTCAAGGATAATGTTAAGAACCGCCGCAAAAATAAGGAAATACAGAGGAGTTCTGCTGTTTCCGATGGCTCTTAAAGATGCCGCAAAAAGGTTGTATCCGATAAGAACGATGCTTCCTGCACAAATGGTGAAAATGTAATCGTAGGCATCATTGTAAATGTCCGCAGGAGTGTTCATAACCCTCAAAATCGGGTGCATCAAGGTCACCGCAATAACTGTAATTATTGCAGTGCTGATAAGGCCAAGAAGTATGGCGTTAACAAAGGATTTTCTGGTGCCTTCCCTGTCGCCGGCTCCAAACTTCTGGCTTATAAGAACCGTATATCCCGTGGTCATTCCGTTGGCAATTCCCATTATGAGGAACATGATGGTACCTGTGGAACCTACTGCTGCCAGGGCACCGGGGCCTACAAATCGGCCAACGATAACCGTATCCACCATGTTGTAAAACTGCTGGAATACGAAGCCTAAGAATATAGGCAGAACAAATTTAAGCAATATGGGCATTGGCTTGCCCGATGTCATTCTCTCGTCCATAATTTAATTCTTTCTTCAAATTGGGGGTAGAAATCCTCGCTACTGTAGGGCTTGATGAAGAAAATCTTCACCAGATCCATAGTCAGATTTTTCCTAAGTTCATAGTCCCCTGACTCATCCAAGCTGTCTGCAAGATTTCTGGTTATACTGTGCCATGTTCTGATGAACCCTTCATACTTCTTAAAATAAGGGGTATCCATCCACTTTTCAATCTTAATTTTTGCGCGGTCAGTCTTAGGGCATTCGTTAACCTGCAAAAAATACTTGTAATCCCCATTCTCATCATAGTATCGCCCAAGAGGAAAAAGCCTGCAAAATCCCGTTCTGTAAGGGTGAATACTGCATCTTCCCGTATCACCTAAAAACACGCAGGCATCCTTTTCTTTGGACATACAAAGGTGTGGCAGAAGGATTCCATCTACCACACCCAATTCTATTTTCCCTTTAGTCATCAGTTCCGCGAAAGAGATGCCAAGGCCCGTGGTCATGCGCCATACGTCATAAGGGTCCATGATAATGCTGTCTCCCATACCCTCACAGCACTCACTGCAGCCTACACAATCTTTGCAGTCTGCCTTGACCATGTCGCCCGAACCATAAAGTCTTCCGTCGGATATATCTTTTAAGTCTACTTCTCTAAGCATTCTTTTGTCTTCTGATCTTATCTTTCCAGCACTTATGGCACATGGCAATGTAGCTGTCATTTCCGCCGATAAGTACCTGGCTTCCTTCGGTTATAATGTTGCCTTCTCCGTCGATTCTTGCGTTAACCGTTGCCTTTCTGCCGCAGGAACAAACCGTCTTAATCTCAGTCATGGAATCTGCGAGCTCCATGAGTCTCTTTGCTCCGGGGAAGAAATGGGTCTGGAAATCGGTCCTAAGTCCAAAGCATAAAACCGGCAAATCCTCATCATCAACCAGGCTTCTTAATCCGTCAATCTGCTCGGGAGTCATAAACTGAGCCTCGTCACAGATGATAACATCGTGCTTTCCGGCCTTATGATACTCTTCCACAACATCCTGCTCGGGAGTGATAATCTGAGCCTTGGCCTGAAGTCCGATACGGCTCTTAATGATATCTGCACCGTCTCTGGTGTCGATGCTTGGCTTTATAAGCCAAACCGTCATGCCAAGCTCCTCGTAGTTAAACTTTGTAATCAGTGCCTGAGCTGACTTTGATGAGCCCATTGCTCCAAACTTGAAATACAATTTTGCCATATTTAAAATCCCTTTTCAATCTCTTATTCTAAGCCTGTTATCTACTTACTGTTGCTAAGGTGAGCCTTGACTCTCTCAAGAACCATATCAAGAGCCACCAGATTGTGTCCGCCCTCAGGAATAATAATGTCGGCGTAACGCTTGCTGGGCTCTACAAACTGCTCATGCATGGGCTTAACCGTAGTAAGGTACTGATCGATAACGCTCTCCAAGGTTCTCTCTCTTTCGTTGATATCCCTGACAATTCTTCGAAGGATTCGCACGTCCGCATCGGTGTCAACAAAAATCTTAATATCCATCTGCTTGGCAAGCTCCAGGTTCTGGAAAATCAGAATACCCTCAATAATCAGGACCCTTGTGGGCTTAATCTCCACCACGTCATCGGACCTGTCATGGATAGAATAGTCGTAAACCGGGCAATAAACCGTCTCCCCGTTCTTAAACTTCTTGATATCCTCAATAAACAAATCCGTGTCAAAAGAGTCCGGATGGTCATAGTTTAATTTCGCCCTCTCCTCGTAAGGAAGATTGTGGTGGGCCTTATAGTAATTATCGTGATACATAATGGAAACTTCATCACCGAATTTCTCTACCAGTTTTCTGGTGATGGTGGTTTTGCCGCTTCCTGTACCTCCTGCAATTCCGATAACCAGTACGTCTGACATATTGCCTCCTTGGTAAAAACTTAATCTTCTACTTTACAGGTAACCACTCCAGTAAATGTCCCAATTCCTGCTCCCAGAATGGCCACTCGTGACCGTAGTCGGCCTCATTCCAGGTTACATCATACCCCAATGCCATAAGATTATCTTTAAAGGGCTTGTTTAATCTCATGAGAGGGTCTTTCGTTCCGCAGCTTAGATAAAACTTTGGAATATTAACCTCAGGATTCTTCTCATGTTCCTTCATCAGCTCCTTCATAAGATACTCAGGATTCTTCACTGTCTCAATCTGGGCTTCGTAATCGGCTCCGATTATCTTGTCCTGGCCCACATAGTGGCAGATTGCGTTTTTCTCATGAAGTCTGAAAATGTTTAAAGCTGAGGAAAAGCCACCTATATGGCTGAAGGTGTCATGGTAGAAAAGGCCGTTTCTTATGGCTCCGAAGCCACCCATTGAAAGGCCTGCTATAAATGTGTCTTCTCTTTTATGGGAGAGATTGAACATTTTTCTTGTTATATCCACAAGTTCCTCTCCCACGAACTTGCCGTAGTCAGTGTGGAATCCCGGTCCGTCGATATAGAAAGCGTTCTCTCCATCCGGCATAATAACCGCAAGTCCCAGTTCTCTCACCATTCTGTTAACGTTTGTATTTACGAGCCAATCCTCGTCTCCACCCTGCATTCCGTGAAGAAGATAAAGAGTCTTCAAAGGATACTTTGCTTCTATATTTTCTACAGGAATAAGGGCGGTTATATGAACCGCCCTCAACAGGTTTTCAGAATAAACATAGGTCTGAACAACAGCCATGATTTAATCTCCCAATTCCAAAATAATTATCTCTTGCCCTTATCGTAAGGGATACCCTCTGCCTTAGGTGCTCTTGACTGCTTGGATGTGAATGCAAGTACAAGAAGTGTAATTACGTAAGGAAGAAGCCTGTAAACGTGAGTACTGATTCCGATTTCTGCCAGCCAGAATACTCCGTCGCCGTTAATATCAAGAGTTGAATAGCAAGCTGCAATACACTTAAACAAACCAAAGAGCAAAGCTCCTCCGGCAATGTTTAAAGGCTTCCAGTTACCGAAGATCATAACTGCCAAAGCAAGGAAACCGAAACCTGCTACGTCTCCGTTTGCTGAGCAGTTTGATGAAGTAAGGGCATATACGAATCCGCCCATACCTGCCAGGAATCCGGAAATAACAACGCCGATGTAACGCATCTTAACTACGTTGATTCCAAGTGAATCAGCTGCCTGAGGGTTCTCACCACAGGAACGAAGTCTTAATCCGAATTTGGTCTTATAAAGAATAACCGCAAGGATTATATAAATCAAAATACAGATGTAAGTTGCGATATAAACCTTGTTAATAAGAGTCTCACCAAGGAAACCGATATCTGTCTTCTTGTCGATTCCGAAGGTTGACTTCTTGATCATGAACCAGCTTGCTGCGTCGCCCTTTGCCATCATAAGAGTATTCTGGTTAACCATGATTCTTACGAGGAAAAGAACAAGTGCGGGAGCTAACATATTAAGTGCTGTACCGCCGATGGTCTGGTCTGCTTTAAGGTTGATAGCCGCAAAAGCAAGTAACAGTGAGAAAATCGCACCTGCAAGTCCTGCAATCAACATTGCAAGGATTTCAAAGAACTGTAATGATCCCCATCTTCCTGCGGACTTGGCTGCCTCGAAGACTTCCTTCTCCTGCATTATGCGGACGAACAATACGCCGATGAATGCACCGAAAATCATAATACCTTCAAGTGCCAGGTTGATGATACCGCTTCGCTCTGCAAAACATCCTGCAAGAGCAACGATCATAAGGGGAACCATGAATAATAAAGTCTGCTGAATTAAGAAGGACATTTAGTTCGCCTCCTTTCCGGACTTCTTAGGGGCTTTTTCTTTTTTAGGCCGTCCGTTCAAAAGCATTCTGATTACAAGTGAGAATGCTGACATATAAACGATAACCGCGATGATAACGTCGGTAATATATTCGTTGTAGGCTGTAAGGTTTGATAACTGCATACCTACGATATTAAGCATAGCCATGAAGATTCCTGCGAAGACAACGCCGATGGGGTTGTTCAAAGCAAGAAGGGCAACGGGGATACCGTTGAATCCGTCTCCGGGAAGAGACTGATATGTGGACCAGAAAAACTCGGTGTTTCCTGAAAGCCAGTAAAGAGCACTGCCTGCTGCTGCAAGGGAGCCTGCGATAGCCATGGAAAGAACGATGTTTCTCTTATCCTTGATACCTGCATAACGAGCTGCGTGTCTGTTGGAACCGCAGGCCTTAAGCTGATATCCAAGGGTTGTCTTATTCATTACGATGTACATAACAACTGCAAGAAGTGTTGCGATAAGAATACCTGCGTTGGCCTGTGAGCCCGCAAAAAGCTTATCCAACCCGAACTTGGCGGTAGCTACGTTGTTAAAGCTGGTTTTATAGATGTAGCCGGTTTTGCCATATTCCTCTACGTTACAGAAGGCGCTGCCGTCAAAGAACCAGGTAACAAGGTTGGCCGCTATCCAGTTGGTCATGATACATGCGATAACTTCGTTGATGTTAAACACAGCCTTCATAAGTCCGGGAATTGCGCCCCAGATAGCTCCGGCTGCCATTGCGCCCACAAACGCGATAATCCAAATGAGCCAGGTGGGAAGCTTATCTGAGGGAAGTGAAAGCGCAAGTGCAAGGCTTGCAAGGGTTCCCATAAGATACTGTCCGGGTGCTCCGATGTTGAAAAGGCCGGTTTTGAAAGCTACTGCTACGGAAAGACCGGTAAGGATAACCGGTGTGGATCTGAAAAGCATGTTTCCTAAGTTTGATGCGTTGAAGCCCCAGGTAAGAGCACCTGTTGCACTACGACCTGTATTAAGCACGCCGAAGAAGATCAATCTCACTCCTTCCCATGCTCCCTTAACTCCGATGGTCTTCTTACTCATTCCTACAATGAAGACCACTATGGCACCAAACACGAGACCTATAAGGATGGAAATAAGAGATGAAATAACGCTCTTGGTTCCGTCTTTCGCGAAGAATTTCTTTATTCCGCTCATGCGCCTGCCACCTCCTTATCCTCTTTATCCTGTCTTTTGGCTCCTGCCATGTAAAGACCAAGTTCCTGAGCTGTAACCTTCTTGGGGTCACACTCCGCAACTATCTCGCCTTCGTACATAACAAGGATTCTGTCTGAAAGAGACATAACCTCTTCCAGTTCAAGAGATACGAGAAGCACTGCCTTTCCTTCGTCTCTCTGTTTTACAAGCTGTGAATGAATATATTCGATTGCACCTACGTCAAGTCCACGGGTAGGCTGAACTGCAACAACAAGGGCTTTGTTTCTGTCAAGCTCTCTTGCGATGATTGCCTTCTGCTGGTTACCACCTGACATGGAACGTGCAATGGTGATGGGGCCCTGTCCTGAACGAACGTCGAACTGCTCGATAAGGTCCTCTGCATATTTTCTTACATTGTCAAATCTGATAAATCCATGATTCTGGAACTCCTTGTCCTGGAATCTCTGGAGTACCATGTTGTTCTCCAATGTGAAGTCAAGAACAAGACCATGTTTATGACGATCCTCGGGAATATGGGACATATTCTCGCTCTTGCCTGCAATTGAAGCCTTGGTAATGTCCTTACCACAGATTTTAACTGTTCCGCCGGTAATCTTTGAAAGACCTGTAAGACCGTGAATGAACTCAGTCTGACCGTTTCCGTCGATACCTGCGATACAGACGATTTCGCCCTTACGAACCTGCATGGTTACGTTGTGAACGGCGTCCTTCTTGTGAATCTCGTTGTAAACACACATATCCTTAATATCAAGAACAACGTCAGTGGGCTTAGCCTCATCCTTTGTAACCTGAAGCTGAACAGGACGGCCAACCATCATGTTGGAAAGTTCCTGCTTGTTGGTATCTGCAGTATTAACGGTGTCAACATACTTACCTCTTCTTAAGACGGTAACTCTGTCGGCAACCTCCATGATCTCGTTAAGTTTATGGGAAATAAAGAGAATGCTCTTACCTTCCTTGGCGAGATTCTTCATGATCTGCATAAGTTCTTCGATTTCCTGAGGGGTAAGAACCGCCGTAGGCTCATCGAAAATAAGAATCTCGTTATCTCTGTAAAGCATCTTAAGGATTTCGGTACGCTGCTGCATACCTACAGTGATATCCTCAACCTTTGCGTCAAGATCAACGTAAAGTCCGTATTTATCCGAAAGTTCCTTAACTTTCTTTCTTGCTTCCTTCTTCTGAAGGAAACCAAATTTAGTATCCTCGGCACCAAGAATAATGTTGTCGAGAACTGTGAAAACGTCAACAAGTTTAAAGTGCTGGTGAACCATTCCGATATGAAGAGCGGTAGCATCGTTGGGATTGTTGATCTTAACCTCAACTCCGTCCTTCTTGATGATTCCTTCCTCCGGCTGGTAGAGACCGAACAAAACGCTCATAAGAGTAGATTTACCCGCGCCGTTCTCTCCCAAAAGCGCATGAATTTCACCCTTCTTAAGCTGAAGAGTGATGTCATCGTTTGCTTTAATTCCGGGAAACTCTTTCGTTATGTGAAGCATTTCAATTACGTATTCTGAATTGTTTGCCATGCTTCGACCTCCCTTAATAATCTTCGGGGTTATAAAGCCCCACGCTATTATTAATTATAATTGTAGGCCGCCTTAATTGCAATTACAAAAGTTTCCCAAATGGGCTAATTCCTCTACAAAAAAAGAGCTGTGGAGTAGTCTCCACAGCCCTTTGAAAAAGCTTAAATTATTCAACTACGTTAACTGTAACGTTGCTGTAATCCTGGCCGAAGTTTGCCTCGTAGTCAGCATCGATCTTAAGAGATCCGTTTGCTACGCTGTCAAACATTGCCTGATACTCGTCAACAGTGAACTTCTCGAACTGCCAGTTCTCTGTAGGGATACCTGTGTCGCCATCAGCAGCGCCGAGAACTACACAACCCTCAAGGTTAGCCCACTCACCAGCTTCGTTCTTAGCAGCCATCTGCTGAACAGAGTTAGCAAGCTCCTTCATAGCTGAAGTAATAACTGTGTCAGAATCACCTGACTGGTCAACGTCAACACCGATGGTCTTGCCGTCGTTTGCAGCTGCTGCTGCGAATACAGACTGGCAAAGTGTACCACCACATGCGAATACAACTTCTGTACCGTTCTCATACCAACCGTTTACAAGAGTCTGTAACTCTGTTGAAGGTGAGTAAGAAGAACCATATAACCATGTGTACTGAATCTCTACGTCTACGCCAAGCTCAGCAGCTGCTGCGTTAGCACCCTGAACGAAGCCGTAACCGTATCTGCAGCATGCAGGGTTTGTTCCGCCGCCGCCACCGCAGAAGCCTAACTTTGTGTAACCTTCTTTAACTACTGCATAACCTGCGAAGTAACCACACTGCTCTTCCTGGTAAGCAACAGCCTTAACGTTGTCAAGACCAAGATCCCAACCATCGATGAAAAGGAAGTGTGAATCAGGATATGCGTTTGCAGCCTTCTCAAGAGCTGTAGCCTGAAGGAAGCCGGGAGCTACAACGAGCTCTGCGCCTGCTTCACAAGCTGCTGCCATTGCATCGTAACGGTCATCATCAGTAGCCTCAGAACCGTTAGCGGGCTGATAATACTTGTAGCTCTTGCCGTTGTTAGCAGCATAAAGCTTAACACCGTTCCATGTACCCTCGTTGAAGGAACCATCCTTTAACTGACCTACGTCAGTAACGAGTGCGATCTGATACTTTCCGTCAGCGGAAGTCATCTCATCGGGAACGTCATTTCCCTTTGTGTAAGTTGTAGCTGCTGCTTCAGTTGTCTCTGTTGCAGCTGCTTCTGTGCTCTCTACTGCAGCTTCTGTGTTCTCGGTAGCTGTTTCTGTTGTAGAAGTAGCTGCCTGCTCACTGCCACAAGCGCAGAGTGCGAATACCATGCACATTGCAAGTACGAGTGATAAAAACTTTTTCATTTCTATATCCTCCTGTTATTTGTCGTGGGACACTGTGCCTCACTTCGTGTCATTATACCATCTGGAATATTATTTTTCAAGTTTGTGAAACAACTCATAAAAATACCCCGAGGCGCTTAAGCGCTCCTCGGGGTTCACTGTTAACCTTTATATTTTTCTTCCTGTTCCTTAACCCAATCGGGATCCTCGAAGTAGTTAATCTTCATTGCGTTCTTCACGTCGCGAAGTGTCTGGGAAGCAACTTCTCTTGCTGCCTCGGTTCCCTTCTTAAGGACATCAACAACATAAGGAATATCCTTTTCAAGCTCTGCTCTCTTAACTCTCATGGGTTCAAGAGCTTCCTCAAGAACCGCAAGAAGGAACTTCTTAACCTTAACGTCTCCGAGACCACCTCTTGTGTAGTGATCCTTCATCTCCTGAAGGTTAGCATAATCGGGACAGTAACGCTCGAAGTGCTCATCCTTGCAGAATGCATCAAGATATGTGAATACCGTGTTGCCTTCAAGGTGTCCGGGATCGGAAACCTGTAAGTGAAGGGGATCGGTGTACATAGACATTACTTTCTTCTTAACTTCATCGGAAGGATCGGAAAGGTAGATGCAGTTTCCAAGGGACTTACTCATCTTGGCCTGACCGTCTGTGCCGGGAAGTCTTAAGCAGGCTTCATTCTCAGGTAAAAGAATCTTGGGCTCTACCAGGGTGTCGCCGTAAGTGAAATTGAAGCTTCTTACGATTTCTCTTGTCTGCTCAAGCATGGGCTCCTGGTCCTCGCCCGCAGGAACAGTTGTTGCCTGGAATGCAGTAATATCAGCAGCCTGACTTATGGGATATGTGTAGAAACCTACAGGAACACCCGTAAAGTTACGCATCTTAATCTCGGATTTAACGGTAGGGTTACGCTCAAGTCTGGGTACAGTAACAAGATTCATATAATAGAAGCAAAGCTCTGTAAGCTCAGCAATCTGTGACTGAATCAGGATGTTGGACTTTTGGGGATCAATGCCTGCTGACATGTAATCCAATGCAACCTCTATAATATTCTGTCTGACCTTCTCAGGATTATCCGCATTGTCGGTAAGTGCCTGAGCATCAGCAATCATAATGAAAATCTTATCAAATTCACCGGAATTCTGAAGTTCCACTCTACGGCGCAAACTTCCAACATAATGACCAATGTGAAGTCGTCCTGTGGGACGGTCGCCGGTAAGTATGACCTTCTGTTTACTTTCCATCTATAAATCCTCTTTTTCTATATATTATGGCGTCTATGTGAAATTTGAGATTTGCCCCAATTGTCACATTTATTTAGTTTAAAGAGTTTCAAGGGGTATGTCAACCACATTGCCCCCTATTTAAACGCAACAACAACCTCATACTCCGCATCAATGGCCTTTACGATGGGCTCATAAACTTCCTTCACCATCTTAAGAGCCAGGTCATCGGCGGTCTGGCCGTTTGATACGGTATTAAACTTTTCTTCCATGCGCTTCTTTAACTCTTTCTCAATCTCGTTGTAATCCTTTAGAGTAAGTTCTATATCCCCTCTGGCAAGAAAACCTTCTTTTACCTCTCCGATGGAAACTTTATTGGGGTCGATGTCCACAACCTCAAGGCGTGAATGATCGATGAGAATCGTTACGGTTTTCGCATCTTTATCATCTACAATTCTGTCCTCAGTAATGTTATCAAGGTCAACTACGAAGTAGCCTTTGCCTTCATAAGACACCTTCTGTGTTTTCTTCAGGAAATCATAATCCCAGCTCTTGATTAACCTGTCTGTAAGTTCAGTCTCCACCTTAGCTTCCTGCTCACTGACGATAAGCTTACGCTGCTCTTTCTGATTGGATAAGAGGACTTCTGAGAAATTAACCTCAACTCCGCTTCCCTCCAGATATATGGTGTTGGGGCCAATCTGGATTACGCCATCACTGTAATCCGAGCTGCTTTTCCTGTTAAGGCGCAATCCCACGCCGATAATAACTACTACTATAATCGCAACAATTAGAGCGATGAAAACTGTCTTAATAATTTTATTCTTCATCAGCCGTCACCTCCGGCTTCCCGTCTTCTTTCTTCGTAATGGCATAGCCCTCAGGCAGCCTTATGGCCGTCTTAAACATCATCTTAAATACAACCACCAGTAACAACAAAACCACAACAGGCACAACGCATGTGGTTACAATAAGAACTGCGATGGAGTTCATGCACTTCTTAATTCCGTTCTTGAAAAATGTAATAAGGTCATCAATGCCGCTCATGGCGTTTTTGAAGGCTTCGCTTATTTTGTCAAAAACAGTTGAATCTCCATCACTGCTTTGCATTGCCTTATTTATCTTTTCTGTACCTGCTGATGTTTCCTCTATGGTCTCATCAACATAATCCAAATACTCTTCTCCGTACACCTTTGAAAGGTGTGTGCTTACAGGCACCACAAGAAGCAGCAGCATTGCGAATACAGCAACCTTATATGAAAACACTCTCCAATTGCGCTTATCTTTAATGATTGCAATGATGTATATGGCACATGCGATGGGAATAACCCACGTAAATACAAGGTCAACGCCAACGACCATAAGAAGTCTCTCAATCATCAGCGCAGCGAGAATTATGACGAAATACTTGTTCATGTCTGTAAAGGAATTGGCAAGGGGCGATGCAAAGTCATCGGGCAGGGCCGATATTGCCAGGGATGAAGCTACAACAGCACCTGCAAACTTAAATACGGTCTCCTTGCTTTCTTCAACATTTTGAAGTGTACTCTTCACCGGTTTGGTTTCCGGGACCTTTGTAGCCAAAAGAAAAAAGGATATGGCTGCAATCAATATGGCACTAAGAATTCTTATCCCTTTTATATTCATGTATTTGTTTATCCAAGACATCTCTACAGTCCTCCTTTTTCCGTATCTTTATTAATAATACCACATAAAAAAGCACAAAAATAATCGCCTTGTCCCTGGAAAAGATTAGGCGATTATTTTTTGCTTTTATTTATTCTTTCCGCAGCACTTTTTGTACTTCTTGCCGCTTCCGCAGGGGCAGGGATCGTTGGGATAAACCTTTGCATCCTTAACGATTGTCATTGAGGACTTCTGCTCCTTGTAGAGCTCCTTCTGCTTCTCCTCTGAGAAGATGTCGTTCCACTGCTCAAGACCGTAAAGCCAATCAGCGCTGGCTGCAACCATGTTCTTGTAGAGAAGCTCCTTGTCGAATTCCAAAGAAACCTTGGTGTTCTCGTCCATCTCCTCGATGGGATTGGGCTTCTTAAGGCTGTCGTTGATTCCGTCAAGGAAACCAACCATGGTCATAAGCTCAACATCGTACTTGTCGGCCAATTCATCAACAGTTCCCTCTACAACCTCATCAGGGTTTGAAAGAAGGCTTGCATAGATTTCTTTCTCTTTCTCGAAATAAGCCTTCCATAATCTTCTTAAATCATCTTTGCTTGCGGTGGGAGAGTACGCGGTCTCTCTCCAGGTATCTAATAAACTCATAGTAAAAACCACCTTTTCTCAATAATAGATATGTAAAAGTATATCTCAAATCGCTACGTTAGTAAACTTCTATTTAGCACACGCCCATAGCAGCCAAATCTGCCTTAACCTGCTCAAGGTCCTTATATACAATGCCTCTTATGCCAAGTTCCTCGCCGGCCTTGATGTTTTTGGGAGTATCGTCGATAAAAACGCATTCCTCCGCCTTTAAATCATATGTAGAAAGAAGCAGGTTATAAAATGCAGGGTCGGGCTTGATCATTTTAACTGTGTATGATAAGTATCCGCCGTTCATGTGGGGGATGAAATCAAGGGATTCCGCACACTCATTTTTTGCTTTCTCAGAGAAATTAGAAAGGTAGTAAACCTTAAATCCTTTGCTCTTTAATTCCTCAAGCCAGGGAATAGCGAAATCTCTTTTGGTAACAAGACCGTTTACATCCTTAAAGCAGCTTCTGATCCAGTCCTCAATCTCGGGATCGGTTTCAATGAAAGCTCTTAAAATATCTTCTTCAGTGTATACGCCTCTGTCGAACTCATTCCAGGCCACATTGTAAACCGTTGCCTTGGCAAGACGCTCAATCTGCTCCTCCGTGAATCCTTTATCTACCATAAAATCATGCCAGCGATAGTTCGTCAGTACGTTTCCGATATCAAAAATTACATTCTTAATCATTAAACTACTCCTCAATTAATTTCAAAAGATTATTTGCGGCATAGGATAAGGGTGCCGCCACCTTGGTTGCGACGCAAAAACGTCTCTTTGGAATCATCTTGTTAAATCTCAATTCGAAGAGTTTCCCCTCCTTAATATAAGGAGCTGCAAAATCCTTCATAACAGAACCGATTCCAAGGTTCTTTAAGGCAAACTCAACAATCATATCTGAGGTTGCCAGTTCAAACTCCGGCGAGATATGAACGTTATTGGTTTCAAGGAAGTCTTCCATATACTTTCTTGTGCTGGTCTCACCTTCAAGACAGATTAAAGGAAGCTTTTCAAGCTCCGAAAGGTCCAAAGTCTTGTTCTTAAGTCCGATAAAATGTCTTCCCGCCACGAAAACATCCTCGATTTCCCTGACGTTTGTAAGCTTGATATCATCATTCATTTTGATGGGGGTGCTTACAAGGCCGAAATCAATGACCTCCTCCTCAAGAAGCTTAAGGGTTTCGGGAGTGGGACCGTTTGTAACAGAAACCTTAACTCCCGGGAACTTCTCATGGAACTTTTCCAAGTATGGCAGAAGAAAGAATCTAAGTGTCATATCGCTGGCTCCGATTCTTACCTCGCCGTATTCAAGGTTTAGCATCTGTCTGACTCTTCTTTCACCTGTTTCAAAGAACTCATAGCCCTTTGAAACATAGTCAAACAAAACCTTACCCTCACTGGTCATCACAACGCCCTTGGAACTTCTTACAAACAAAACCACATTAAGCCAGTCCTCAAGTTGCCTTATGGCCTGGCTCACAGCGGGTTGTGAAATATTCAGTTCTTTGGCTGCCTTGGTAATACTTCCGTTTATGGCAACATAATAGAAAACCTTGTAGTACTCAAGATTGTTGGTCATCCGTTACATCCTCATCGGGTAACTCGGGTTCAGGGGGATCTGCGATGGTTCTCTTTCCCGTAAGCTTTCCGTACATCCAAATGAATGCCCAGCAGAAAACAGGAATGGCTATTGTAAGGATTGCGCAGATTTTAAACAACTGCATTCCCCCGGCCTTTGTAAAGAACGCTGCCACAAGGGTTACTATATACAATAAAACCAGCAAAATAACACATACCAATGCTGCGATTTGTTTTGCACTTTTTTTCTTTTTCATATGCCTACCTCCCGTGCCATTATATTAGTAAATACGCGGCTTGTCAAAGAATTCCATAAGCTTTGCTTATATTGACTATTGATTCATAAATGTTAAAATATCTATATAAAGTCAGATTTTTGCCACGGAGGTATTGATGCGTTCAGTCAGAAAACTTTTCTATCGCATAGTAGGAATAATTGTTGTTCCCACCATACTTCTCGTGTGCTTTATTTTGTATTCTCATTTCTCCGGCAAGACCCTAAAGTGGCCTTGGGCGGTAGAGTCGGAGAATGACTTTTTACCAAATGCAAAGATTTACTCCGCCAAGGTGTATGACTCCACCGGTGAGGAGTACCTCGGAGAGCGTGGCTACATAAAGGTAGGCCCCACGGAGCTTGCCTCCCTGACGCCTACTCAGTATTACAACTACTATAATACTGTTTTGAAAAACACCGATTATCTCTGGTTCACTTTCGTCTGCCCCGACGGCACCGGCCTTTATATCCCGAATGTTGAGGATGGCGGCGCGTGTTATTGTACCATCGATTCCATGGGGCGCGTGGTTCACCCGAAGGGCTTTATCATAGTGGAAGGCGAAACCTGCTACTATGCGGAGAATAATAACTAGGTGCAATTACACTGAGGTAGTATTGCAAACCTAAACAAATGTGCTATAATAAAAGAGCAAAGGCATTACCGATAGACGGTTAGCCCGAGTAAGTTAATAAGGATTAAAATAATCGCCTAATCATTCTCAGGGACAAGGCGATTATTTTTGTGCTTTTTTATTTGCTGCATGTTTACCATGTGCGTAACCAACGCTGTAAATTGTCACGCAAAGTGAAATTACAGCAATGAGATCACTCAAGGATCCGCCCATATTTGTGGTCGGATTTTTATGATTTTATTCTCTTCCATCCCAGCAGTAGGTGCAAAGCTTCTCTTTAGGAAGCCCTACTGCTTCTATCATGTCGTCCAGTCTGTGGAAACGGAGGGATGTGAAGTTCAGCTCTTTGCCGATTCTTCCGATCATCTCTCTGTATTCGCTTGAATCCGGATCTGCATATGCTTTAAGGTTCGGATAGGGGTTTGAACCCTCGATGTCCTTGATTACTCGTCTTGTAATCAAATCCATATCAGATGTTGAACGTGAGAAGTTCAAATACTTACATCCGTACAAAAGAGGAGGGCAGGCAGGTCTTACGTGGACTTCCTTTGCTCCGCTGGTGTATAAGAATTCCGCTTTCTCTCTTAACTGGGTTCCTCTGACGATTGAGTCATCGATAAGAACCATTTTTCTTCCGTTAATGAGATCATGAACAGGAATGAGCTTCATTCTTGCGATGAGGTCACGCTTGCTTTGTACCGTAGGCATAAAGGAGCGGGGCCAGGTGGGTGTGTACTTGATGAAAGGTCTGGAGAAAGGAATTCCGGACTTATTTGAGTAACCGATGGCATGGGCAATACCGGAATCTGGAACGCCCGCTACGGTGTCGGCTTCCACATCGTCTCTTCCTGCAAGTAAAGCACCGCAGTTGTATCTCATCTTCTCTACGCTGATTCCTTCGTAGGAGGATGAGGGATATCCGTAGTAAATCCAGAGGAAGGTACAGATCTTCATATCTGTTCCGGGTTTAACAAGGGTGATGCAGGACTCGGGAGTGATAACCACTATCTCGCCGGGACCAAGTTCCTTAACGTCGGAATATCCAAGGTTAAGATAAGCGAAGCTCTCGAAAGCCACGCAGTATGCGTCTTCCTTCTTGCCGACTGCAATAGGCGTTCGGCCCATCCTGTCCCTGGCGGCATAAATTCCCTTGTCCGTAAGAAGCACCATGGTCATGGAACCTTCGATAACTTCCTGGGCATATTGAATGCCTTCCACCAGATTGTCCTTAGTGTTAATAAGAGCGGCTGTAAGCTCCGTGGGGTTAATGTCGCCTCCGCTAAGCTCTAAGAAATGAGAGTTACCCTTCTTGAAAAACTCATTTACCAGCTCTTCCATGTTGTTGATTTTGCCCACTGTAGCAATGGCATATGTGCCGTGGTGGGAACGAATTATGAGAGGCTGAGGCTCATAATCCGAGATGACACCGATACCCATCTGTCCTTCCATCTTGTTGACGTCCCCGTCGAACTTGGTTCTGAAAGGTGAGTTCTCGATGTTGTGGATAGCGCGCTCGTATCCTTTCTTCTTGTCAAAAACCGCCATTCCTGCTCTTCTGGTTCCAAGGTGAGAATGGTAGTCTGTTCCGAAGAACAAATCAAACACACAATCCTTCTTTGCTGCTACGCCAAAAAATCCGCCCATTTGTTACTCCTCGTCTTTTGTATTAATAACCCTTCCCGCAATACATTCTATACGTTAATTTCCGCTTTAACTCCAAGGATGTCTTTATTCTTGTCCAATATGGGTTGTATGAAATCTCTTAAGTAAACCTCTACCTGTCTTGATGCCCTTCCGGTATAAAGCGCAGGATCAAGGGTTTCCTTTAATTCTTCGGCTGTCAGATCAAAAGCATCGTCCGCAGCAATCAAATCAAGAAGGTTGTTATCAAGGCCCTTTGCCTTAACATTTGCACCTGCTTCCATTGAAAGCTCTCTGATTCTCTCGTGTAATTCCTGTCTGTTTCCGCCCTTCTTAACGGCATC
This sequence comes from Lachnospiraceae bacterium, assembly GCA_017619295.1. Taxonomy (GTDB): domain Bacteria; phylum Bacillota; class Clostridia; order Lachnospirales; family Lachnospiraceae; genus G11. The sequence goes on along the minus strand of JAFZSQ010000064.1, from coordinate 2,431 downwards.
CATCATGATGTTCTCTGTAGCCATGAAGGGAAGCTCGCTTCTTAAGCGCTTCTCGATAACCTTGGGATAAACCACAAGTCCGTCCACAACGTTTAAGCAAAGATCCAAAACACCGTCTGTTGCAAGGAATCCTTCTGCTATGGAAAGTCTCTTGTTCGCTGAGTCATCCAAAGTTCTTTCAAACCACTGGGTGGCTGATGTGATTGCGGGATTAAGTGCATCCACCATCACATATCTTGAAAGGGAAGCAATTCTCTCGGAACGCATGGGGTTTCTCTTGTAAGCCATTGCAGAAGAACCGATCTGTGTCTTCTCGAAGGGCTCCTCAACTTCCTTAAGATGCTGAAGAAGTCTAATGTCGTTACTCATCTTGTGAGCGCTGGCCGCAATTCCTGCCAGAATATTTACTACCCTTGTATCAACCTTTCTTGAATAGGTCTGTCCGGATACGGGATAGCATGCTTCAAATCCCATTTTCTTTGCAATCATGGGGTCGATTTTGTCTATTGTCTCCTGATCGTGGTTAAAGAGTTCAAGGAATGATGCCTGTGTTCCTGTTGTTCCCTTTGAACCAAGAAGCTTAAGGCTTCTGAGAACGTATTCCAAATCCTCCAACTCCATGGAGAACTCCTGAAGCCAGAGGGTTGCTCTCTTACCTACTGTTGTGGGCTGTGCAGGCTGGAAGTGAGTGAAGGCCAATGTGGGCTGATCCTTGTATTTATTGGCAAAATCAGCTAATTTCCCAATTACGTTAACAAGTTTCTTTCTCACCAGTTTTAAAGCCTCAGACATGATGATAATGTCTGTGTTATCTCCAACGTAGCAGGATGTTGCGCCAAGGTGGATAATACCTGCTGCCTTGGGGCACTGAAGGCCGTATGCGTAAACATGGCTCATTACGTCATGTCTTACAACCTTTTCTCTCTCTTTAGCCACGTCATAGTTTATGTCATAGATGTGCTCTTTCATTTCCTTAAGAGCCTCATCGGTTATGACCTCTTTGCCGTTCTCACTTAGACCCAGTTCCTTTTCTGTCTCCGCCAAAGCAATCCATAATTTTCTCCAGGTGGAAAACTTCATGTCGGGGGAGAAAATATACTGCATCTCCTTGCTGGCATATCTCTCCGACAGCGGACTCACATAAACATCGTTACTCATTTTACCCTCCGGTTCCTGATTAAATTTTCTCGTAACCCTCAATAAGTTCCTTTATCTCGGAGGCATACTCCGGATAGTTTCTGGCTATATCCATAACTTCATCTTTGGCGTTTGCGGCGATTTCCTTGTTGTAATCAATCTGCTTCCTTAAGGCATGTCGCCTGGAAATCAGCTCGTGGCGCACCTCCACCATTTCTCTTGAATCTATGATGGCCTTTGTCTGATTAAGCCATCTTTCAGGATACTTAAGATTGTACTTGGAAAGCTCTCTTGCCAGATTCTTCTTGGTTCCGTCAAGCTCGGCCTTGGTTCTGTTGTATCTTAAGCGCTCCTCTTTTTCTTCTTTATAGCGGTTCCACATGGCCCTTAACTGCTTGCTGTCCTTAACTTTATATTTCACATAAAGATAATCAAGAAGGGCTGTATTGTTTACATATCGAATTTTAACCGTATTTTTCAGCTGAATCAATCGGTTTAATCCACGATTTATTCCCGAAAGTTCCCTTGATCCATTGTTATATCTCACAAAAGCAAAAACCAAAGCCGCTGCTCCTGCGATTGCGGCCACCAAAAATCCAATTTTGGCATCGAATTTTAAGCCGAACTGCAGGAAGAATAAAATGGCGAAGCAAACACCCAAAGCGCCAAGGACAATATATACCATGCCCTTAAGGTTTGCCTGCTCGTTCATCAATTCTCTTTGTCTGTATCTGTAGGCGCTCTTCTCGTTATCAAGCCGCTTTAAATCCTTCTTAATAAGGACACGGTGATTCTCGGCTTCATCAATCTTGTTGATTCCTTCCTCCACCTCATCCTCTCTTGCCTTCATGTTGTAATACTCTTCGTCACTCATGCGGCATTCGCGGTTCTCGTAATCCTCCTGCTCTTCGGTAAGATTGTCCACACCGCGACAAACCTCCCTCAGATGCTTAAGCTCTGAATCGGGAAGTCTTTCAAATTCCTCTATGTCAGCAAGATACCCGGTAACTGTGGAGTACTCGCCCATTAATTCGTCGATGGTATCGGAGGCGTCCCTCATCTGACCCAGGCACTCTTTAACGTACTTTCTACGCTCCTCCTTGTTGTGGATGGCCACATCCTCATGGTCGTATATAACCTCATCCCATAAGTCGGCGTCATCACTGTACCATTCTTTTCTTTTTTCTTCGAAAAAGTTCTGTATTCGTCTTACACTCATACCTGTATGTAATCCCTGTACTCTTCCTTCAGGCCTTCCACAAGCCTGTTGATTTCCTGATAGTATCCTGTGCTG
>JAFZSQ010000063.1 GCA_017619295.1 Lachnospiraceae bacterium | reverse complement strand
CCCTCTACAAAGACCTTATTGCCGTTGGACTTGTTGGAGAAGGCTCGGAATGCTTAGGGTATGACGATGATGCGTCCGCAGACCATGACTTTGGACCGGGCTTTCAGATGTGGCTCCCCGGCCCCATTTATAAAGAAATCGGGGAAGATTTGCAGAATGCCTACGAGGAGCTTCCCATAAGGTATAAGGGCTACACCAGGCTTACCACCAAGGAAGCCGGAAGGCGCGTGGGCGTATTTGAAATAAGTGAGTGGTACGCCAAAGTTCTTGGCCTTGATATAAGGGATGAGCGCGGCGACATCAACTATGTTCAGAACCACCTTTGGATGGCTTTGGAGGACTGTAACCTCAACAAGGCCACAAACGGTGAAGTATTCACTGATTCTTACGGAGAATTTAGCAAAATCAGAAATATTCTCCTTAACTACTATCCCGATACCGTATGGAGAAAGAAGATAGCAACAGAGCTTGCCAAAGTTTCCCAGTACGGACAGTACAACTACGAAAGGGTTTCAAAAAGAGGCGATAAAGTATCCGCAGCCATCTGTCTTGGAAGCTTCATAGAACATACCATGAAGCTTGTTTATCTTCTAAACAGGCAGTATGCCCCCATTTACAAGTGGCTTTCAAAGGGCATGGAGAAACAGGATATCTTCATTAAAGGCAGCCTTGAGAGGATAGCGGAGAATTTAAACGATTTTGACAGCAATAAGAAGCTGATTGAAGAAATTGCACTGGATATAGTAGGAAAGCTTAAGAAACTTGGACTGACCGAGTTAAATGATTCCTATCTTGCCCACCACGATGTCATTTCCGGGGCAGATACAAAGGCGGATCTGGTTAACACAATCACAAGATTAGAGTGGGTGGCTTTTGACAAGGCAACGAATGAAGGCGGAAGAGCCAGCTGCCAGGACGATTGGACCACCTTCGAGATAATGCGAAAGAGCCAGTATATGACATGGACTGAGGAGATGCTTAATAGCTACATCGCCGATTTCATGGAGGCCAACGCCACAGGCAGAAACCTCATAGCCGAGAAATACGGCCGAATGGAGGAGAGCACAGCTCCCGAAAGATGGAATGAGATTAAGGATAACTTCCCTGTTTTAAGCGACGAGAAGAAGGCCATAATCGAATCCATTGTGCAGATTCAGGTGGGAATGATGGAAGAGTTCGCGGAGGAATTCCCGGATGCGGCGGCCAATGCCCGCTCAATTCACACCAGCGAGGACACCGAGTACAACACCTCCTACGAGACATACCTTCGTGGTGAACTTTCCACCTACTCAGACAACACTCTCGTATTATATGGAAGATTTATTGCAGGTCTTGCCGCCGAGGGTAAGAACCTGGCCAAGATGATAATTACCAATACAGCAAAACTTATGCAAGGTGCATAAAAAACTAAATAATTCTCCTTGAAATATTATGAAAAAAATATCATGATTTTTTCAAAATTAGGGGTTAAGATACTACATGTTGTGTCCGATATATATACTGGAACCCCAAATATAGCAACATGTAACCAAGGAACCGGTCTCGTATATCAAGGAGGATGAATTATGAGTGGCGTATTGATGGAGTATCGGGAAGCGTTCCGCATGTATCCCATATATAAAGATTTTCAGGAGAAGGCAAGGAGCGACGAATCCCAGAATAAGAAGTTAGCTGAAGATAGCAACGAGTTCGATAAGCTTTTGAAAGAGATAATACACAACTAGAAATGCTACGGCCGATGCCGTAGCATTTCTGGTTGTGTATTTAGAGGATGTGCAGTTTGGGGACAGACCCCTTTTTGCACATGAAACGTGCAAAAAGGGGTCTGTCCCCAAATTGCACGTCCGACAATTCGCAGCATTTTAGACTTTACGGAAGTGCCCCTAAGGATATAGAATAGAGGCAGAGGGACTTTAATCAAATTTTATTAGGAGGGAATTTAGAAATGAAATTATCAAACATTGATCAGGTTAATGAATTCTTGAACGTAGTTAAAGAATGTAGGGGTGATGTATATCTCACATCTCCTCAGGGCGACAAGTTCAACCTTAAGTCAAACTTCAGCCAGTACATTGCAATGGGCGCACTTCTTGGCAACCACGGTGATGACCTTGAGCTTTGGTGCGATGACAAGGAAGACGAGGCTAAGTTCTTAAATTTCTTCAATAAGCACCCTGAAGTATAAACCAAAATATTAAGCGCCGCAGATGCGGCGCTTTTTTTATACTTCTGAAGATCTGTAGTTCTGTGGGGAAAGTCCGTAGGTTTGTTTGAATACTCTTGCGAAGTTTCCCGAATCGTCATAGCCGACTGCCTCGGCAATCTCAGCCACACTCATATCGGTGGACTTAAGAATTCTTGCAGCCTCTGAAAGCTTATGTCTTATAAGGTACTGTTGGGGAGTGACGTTAAGTTTCTTCTTAAACAGTGAAGTGAGGTAGGAACGGTTGATTCCTACGTAGTTGGCGATGTCCCCAACCTTAATGGTCTTATAGTTAATTTTTATATACTGAAGAGCGTAGTCCACGTACGCATCAGCCGAATAGTCATAGGAACCGTCGGCGTTTCTTGCGGATGCCTGGGCTTCTATTAACATGGAAAGAATTTCATAAAGATAAGCTACCCTCTTTATCTCGTTTGCCATGGTCAGATGGTTGGCATCAAGGATGCTCTGGATAAGGGGAGTGTAGGATTCGGTGGGAATTGTGGAGTGGACCACCGGTGTCTCGGCGGAAAGGCAGGCATTTGTAAGGTAAGTGTCGGCCATTTCTCCGTCAAAGGTAACCCACATGTATGTCCAGGGCTTTTCCATGTCGGCAAAGTACTTGATGTTGGCGCCCTTGGGAATCAGGAAGATATCATTTTTCTTTATGGAATATTCCTTGCCGTTTACCGTAAGAACCCCTTTTCCGTCGGTAACAAAATGAACGTGATTTTCGTTGGGGATCTTATGGTCATAGGTGTAGCCGGGAGGGCATTTTTGCATACCGCAATGAACCAGATACAAGTCGTTTGTCTGGCGCTTAATATTGCGAAGGCACTTGAAGCCCGCTACATTTTTGTAAGTAGTTTCCCTTTCCATACCGATATACCTCCCCACTATTTTAGCACAGAATATATCCTATTACATTATAGTGAAATTTTGAAACAAAAATACAACCATTTAACATTTTGATAATACTATTTAACATTTCAACATGGTTATTTGTGCAATATGTAAGTAAAATAGTATTGTAACAGAATGCAATTGTGCATTTTGTAAACTTTGCAATTAAGAATGGGAGGAACACTAAATGAAAAAATTGTTGGCAATACTCCTCAGTGCAGTACTTTGTATCGGATTAATGTCCTGCGGCGCAGAGGGCGCAGCGGCACCCGCAACCGATAACGCACCGGAGAAAGTTGAAGAAGCTGCTACCGAAGCAACAACTGAAGCCACCACAGAAACAGCAGCCCCTGCCACAGAGGGCAAGAAGCTTAAAATCGGTTATACATTCTGGGATTTACCCGTTGCAGGCATCTGTATCGATGGTGCTAACCAGATTAAGCTTGCTGCAGAAGCACTGGGAGTTGACCTTGTATTCAACCCCAACAACGATGATATTTCAGCAGAGAGCGTAGTTGCTGCAGTTGAGAACTTCGCAGCATCAGGTTGTGACGGCGTTATCGTTATTAACTTCTCAGAAGCATCTCTTGTAACAATCAGCCAGATTTGCCAGGAGAACGAGATGATGTTCATCCAGGCAACCAGAACAATCAATGACGAAGAAGTTGCAAAGGTTGTTGAGGCAAATCCTTACTATGTTGGACGTTTCCACGAAGATGAGTATGGCACAGCTTATTCACTTGCAGAAGAACTCTCAAAGACAGGTGCAAAGAATGTTGCCATGATCAGCTCATATCACGGCGATACAGCATACGAAGCAAGAGCTCAGGCTTATCGTGATGCATGTAAGGACTTTGGTATGAACCTTGTTGTTGAGCAGTGGGATCTTCCCGATGATGCAACAGCAACAGAGACACTTGTTAACATGCTTACCGCTTATCCCGAAATCGATGGTATCCTTGCAGTTAAGTCAAACTACGTTACATACCTTGTTACAGCAGAGGAGACAGTAGGTATTACAGATTACCTTCCTGTTGTAGGTGTTGACTTTGACACCACTCTCGGCGAGAACATCGAAAAGGGCCAGATTACAGCAGTTGCAGGCGGACACCATGCAGATGCAACGTTCTCACTCATTACCCTTGTTAACGCATTAAGCGGTGCTTATGATCAGGCAGATTTCCCTCTTGATATCGAAAATGCTATGATGAAGATATCAGGTGCCGAGGAGTATGCCGATTACCTTAAGTGGTGTATCGGATATGATGAGGACTTCTATCACAGACAGAACCTCAACACCGAGGAAATCCAGAATCTGTGCATTCTTTTCAATCCCGACACCAAGATTGAAGATATTGCCGATATGGCAGGAAATATGTCCTTAGAGGATGTAAAGAAGCGTCACGCAGGAACATTCTGATAAGAAATGCCTTGCATACAATAGGGGAAGGCTTTGGCCTTCCCCATATTTTAAAGGTGGAATTATGAAAAAATCCAAACTGATTCGCAGTTTACTGCCATTTTTGACCGTAATCCTTCTGTATGTTATTTTCAGGCTTCTTCAGCCGGAAAGATTCGGTAACCCTAACAGCATGTATGTGCTGATACAGCAGACCTTTATCCATTCGATATTGGCCTGTGGTTTTTATTATATTCTTTCTATGGACATTTACGATCTGACCGTTGGTGTCAATGCCATCATAAGCTCCATGATAGGTATCTACCTTTCGAACCTTATAGGAATGCCGGGGCTTTTTATAGGAACAATTCTTACAGGATGTTTGATTTCATTCATCTCAAGTTTCCTGATGGTAAATATCGACGCTCCGCCCATAATCATATCCGTTGCCCTGACTATTATCTATGAGGCTTTTTCCGTACTTCTTTGTTCAGGAAACACAACTCTTTCCGTGGACCCGGCCTTCAGATTCTTCGGCAAGGCACCTTTTGATATGATTCCCGGAATCGTGATTTTGATAATCAATGGTCTGATTTTGAGATATACGAAACTTGGCGTATATATTGATGCCATAGGCTCCAATGCAAAGCTTACGGAGAATGTGGGCGTCAATGTTAAGAAATACAAGACAATAGCCTTTATCTGCTGTGGTCTTTGTACCGGTGTATATGCGTTAAACAGCATAAGCTACTCGGCATCCGTTGCCTATGCCACCGGATTAAGCTCGGTTACTTCGATTTTCAAGCCGGTTATGGCCTGCATGTTTGCCATAGCCTTTAAGAAATATATTAATCCGATGATATCGCTCTTTATCGGTTGTTTCATTCTTAATATCATCTCAAACGGACTTCTGACCAATGGACTCGAAGCTGCACTTCAGAACGTGGTTGTAGGTATTGCCATGATTCTTCTCGTGCGTTTCTCCAGCATGGCCAGAAAGTTTGACGTGGTGAAGTAAGGAGGGGGATATGAGCGAAAAAGTACTGGTTCAGGTTAAAGACGTTTACAAACACTTTGGGGCCACAAAAGCGGTTGACGGTGTTTCAATAGAGGTTAACAAAGGCGAAATCTGTGGCCTGGTGGGGGAAAATGGCTCAGGTAAATCCACCCTTTTATCCCTTTTGTCGGGAATCCAAAAAAGGGATAAGGGTGAGATTTTACTTGAGGGCAAATCTTATAATCCCAAGAACCTCACAGACGCCAATAAGCATGGAGTCTCAATGATAGTTCAGGAGGCCAACACCATTAAGGGCCTTACCGTTGCGGAGAACATGTTCCTTGGAATCGAGGACGAGTTCACAAAACACGGCGTAAGAAATATCAAGATGATGAACACTCTGGCAAGGGAGCGCCTTGATGCCATTGGTCTTAAGGACATCAACGAAAAGGATGATGTTATCTATTACTCCATGGAGCAAAGAAAGCTTATCGAGCTGGTAAAAGCAGCCACAGTTAAACCTAAGCTTTTAATGATTGACGAAACATCCACAGCCCTTTCCCAGACCGGAAGAGACGAGCTTTACAAATTAATCAGGAATACCAAGGAGAGGGGAGACAGCGTTCTTCTTATTTCCCATGACCTTCAGGAAGTATTAACCCTCTGCGACCGTATTATTGTCATGAGGGATGGCAAGATTGTTTCTGAGGTAAAATCAGCGGAAATCGACGAAACCGGCCTTAAGAACCTGATGGTAGGCCGTACCGTTTCAGGTGGTTATTACAGGGAAGACTATGACACAAAGATTTCCGATGAGGTTGTAATGAAAGTCAGAAACCTCAAAGCCGGAAAGAGAATTAAAGACGTATCCTTTGATCTTCACAAAGGAGAGATATTAGGTTTTGGCGGCCTTAGTGAATCCGGCATGCATGAGCTTGGAAAGGCAATCTTTGGAATAGAGTATGACGTGTCGGGATCCGTCACTTTGGAAAACGGTGAAGAGATTAAGACCATTGATGATTCCGTAAAACACGACATCGGATATATTTCAAAGAATCGAGACACGGAATCTCTTTTCAATCAGATGGATATCAACGACAATATCGCAGCCACCTGCCTTGAAAAGATTGGCTCAAAGGGCTTCGTGACGGCAAAGAAAAGAAGAGAGTTTGCCGATGAACAGGCAAAGGTCTTAAGCATTAAGATGAAGGACGTTGAGCAGCTGGTGGGAACCCTAAGCGGCGGTAACAAGCAGAAGGTGGTTCTTACCAAGTGGATAGCCAGAGGCACGGAAATCTTTATTATGGATTCTCCCACAAGAGGAATAGACGTAGGAGTAAAGGCCGTAATTTATGGCATGCTTGATGATCTAAGAAAGCAGGGCAAGTCTCTTGTTATCATTTCTGAAGAGCTTTTGGAGCTTATCGGAATGTGCGACAGAATAATAATCTTAAAGGACGGAGAAATCTCCGGAGAATTTGCAAGAAGCAAAGAACTGGGTGAAGAGACTCTGGTTCAGTGCATGGTGTGAGGTGAAAATATGAAAAGAATTTCAAAAGATAAAATATTTGAAGCCGTAAAACCATATCTTGCACTGATAATTCTGATACTGGTTTTTGCAATCGGCACTAAGGGACAATCCCTTACAACAAAGAACATCAAAATAGTTATGGAACAGTCCATGGCCCTTATGCTGGCCAGTACGGGAGTGTTCTTTGTAATGACCACCGGAATGATGGATTTGTCCATAAGCGGCGTGGTTTGTGTATGCTGCTTTATCCTTGCCAAAATCGGTGAAATCAATCCGGTTCTGGGAGTTGTAATGATGCTTGTTACAGGCCTTCTTTTGGGTCTCTTTAACGGAGTTATTACATCTGTACTTAAAGTTCCTTCGTTTTTGGCAACTCTTTGTACAGCCTACATTTGTACGGGACTTATGACGCACTTTATTGCCAGTTCGGCTGCCATGGTGCCTTTAAGTCTGTACAGCTTTAACACCTTTGGATTTAAACTTCCTCTTATACTTGCCCTTCTGATTTTGGCAGCAGGTCTTTTCTACTTAAGACCTTTTGGTCACTATGTGAGGATGATTGGTTCTAACGAGACGGCAGCACATTTTTCCGCAATAAAGGTTACAAAGATAAAGGTCCTTTGCTTTGTCATCAATGGCGGGCTGGCAGCGGTAGCAGCCTTCCTTATCGGAATCAGAGCAGGAACGGCGGCCCTTTCCACCGGCTCAGACCTTATGTTTAACGTAATGGTTGCCCTTACCTTGGGAGGTTTCCCCTTCGGAGGCGGCGCCAAGGCCAAGATCAGTGCACCTATTATAGGAAGTTTTACCACATATGTACTTAGCAACGGAATGCTTCTCATGGGAGTAAGTTCAACAGCCATGTCCTTAATAAAGGGCGGATTGTTCTTGGGAATCGTATTCCTTACATCTCCCACGTTCCATCGACTTACGGATAGAATATCCACCAAGAAAAAAATGAGTTTATCTGAGTCATAAAGGAGAAAGCCTATGCCTATTGTTTTTCACGAAAAATCCAGGGATTTTCATATCTACAACGACTATATAAGCTATGTCATTGAAGTCATGGAGAACGGAATGCTTAAGAACGTTTACTATGGCAAAAGAATCCACGACAGGGATGATTTCTCTTATCAGAGCAACGACGGTTTTCTCATGCACGGCGTATGCTCGGTGGACGGCGGATTGGCTTTGCAGCATCAGAGGCAGGAGTATCCGGCCTGCGGTATCGGAGATTTCAGGGAGTCTGCATTCCTTTTGCGTCAGGAAAACGGAAGCCACGTATCCAGATTCGAGTATTCCACCCATACAATTTATGAGGGCAAGAAACCCCTGGAGGGCCTGCCTGCAACATATGTTGAGAAAAAGAGCGAGGCCACAAGTATCGACATTGTAATGTACGACCATGTGACGGACACAAACCTTGTTCTTACCTATACTATTTATGAAGCGCTTCCCGTAATCACACGAAGCGCCAGATTCGAGCAAAAGGGCGACTGCAAAGTGGTTCTTGAAAAAGCCCTTTCAGCCTGCGTTGATTTCCCCGACAAGGATTTTGAGATGATTCATCTTTCAGGAGCCTGGGGAAGAGAAAGACAGATTAAGGTAAGAAAGCTGGAGGAGGGAGTTTCGGCAATAGGTTCCATAAGAGGAGCCAGCAGCGCGGAGCACAATCCTTTTATAGCTCTCAAGAGACCGCACACCACAGAGTTTAGCGGAGAGGTATACGGTTTTTCCTTCGTATACAGCGGAAACTTCCTGGGTGAAGTCGAGGTTACGCCTCATGATATCACCAGGGTTATTATGGGAATCAATCCCTTTAACTTCAAGTGGCCTTTAAATAAGGGAGAGTCTTTCCAGACTCCCGAGGTGGTAATGGTTTACTCTGACACCGGTCTAAACGGCATGAGCCAGACCTTCCACACTCTTTATGCCTCAAGACTTGTAAGAGGTACCTGGAGAGATAAGGAACGTCCTATCCTTATTAATAACTGGGAAGCCACATACTTTGATTTTGACGAAGGTAAAATCTTAAATATCGCCTCTAAAGCCAGGGAGGCCGGAGTAGAACTTTTTGTTTTGGATGACGGCTGGTATGGCGAAAGAAACATTGACGACAGGTCTTTGGGCGATTGGTATCCCAATAAGAAGAAACTTCCTGAGGGAATATCCGGACTTTCAAAGAAGGTCGAAGCTTTGGGCCTTAAGTTTGGTATATGGATTGAACCTGAGATGGCCAATAAGAATTCGGACCTTTACAGAGCTCATCCCGATTGGATTCTCTCAACTCCGGACAGATACGAATCCATGTGCAGAACACAGCATACCTTGGATTACTCAAGAAAAGAGGTTGTTGACTATATCTTTGGCCTTTTGGACAAGCTTATTTCGGAATCAAAGATAACCTATATAAAGTGGGATATGAACAGATACATGTCTGAAGTATATTCCAGAACCGCATCTGCCGAGATGCAGGGCACCATTATGCACAAGTATATCCTGGGTGTTTACAGTCTATATGAGAGGCTTACCTCCAAATATCCCGAGATTTTGTTTGAGTCCTGCGCCAGCGGCGGAGCACGTTTCGATCCCGGCATGCTTTACTATGCACCTCAAACCTGGAGCTCAGATGATACGGATGCCATAGAGAGACTTAAGATTCAGTACGGAACAAGCCTCGTATATCCTCTTCGCAGTGCAGGTGCTCATGTATCCGCAGTTCCGAATCATCAGGTAGGAAGAGTGACTCCTATTGATACAAGAGCCAATGTGGCTTTTTATGGAGCTTTCGGTTACGAGCTTGATCTGAACAAGCTTTCCGACGAGGAGCTTGCACAGGTTAAGAAGCAGATAGAATTTTACAAAGAATACAGGAAACTTTTCCAATTTGGCAAGTTCTACAGAATCTTAAGCCCTTATGAAGGCAATGAAACCAGCTGGATTGTTGTCAACGAGGATAAGAGTGAGGCCATCGCGGGCTATTACCAGACTTTAAACAAGGTAAACGGTTCCTGGCTCAAAGTTAAGCTCGAGGGCATAGATTCCGACAAACTCTACGATGTTACCTATGATGATTTCACTTATAAGATGTACGGAAGTGAGATAATGAGAATAGGAATTCCTGTGGATCGCAAGTATCTAAATAAAAAGGCAGGAGATTTTGCTTCAATTTTAATTCATTTAAAGGCTTAAGTTTTTAAGGCGCCGCATTTTGTGCGGCGCCTTTTTTTACCCACAAATCCTAGTTGTTCGCAGTCGCGAACATTTTTTTATTGCAATAAATTAGATTGCATAAAATGTACCCACAACGTAATATTTGCAATATAAAATATTGAAATTTTCAAAATGTAACCATTAGTTGCTTGAATAATCCGACAATAATATCTAAACTAATGATATACAAACACAACTATCTAATTCCCGAGATAGAAGAAATAACACTACACACACTTACATGGAGGTAAATATTATGAAACAGAAGAAATCTTTGGGTTTAATTCTTAAACTCGTCCTAATCGCAGTCGGTGGCGTTTGCTTTACCGCGTTGGTGATGATTCTCATCAGCAGATCCCAGTTAAGCAGCACCTACGAGAACCTTATTAAAGAGGAACTCAAGGTAGCCTGCGTAGAGCTTGACAGCAAACTTTCCTTTGAGTACGACGGTGACTGGGCTCTCACAGCCGATGGTGAAATGGAAAAAGGCGGATACGTAGTTCAGCAGGAATACATGGATGAGATGGATGATATCCATAAGAGAACCGGCCTTGAGTACACACTTTTCTATGGTGATACCCGTATTATCACAACAATCGAGAAGAGTGACGGCTCCGGAAGACTTGTAGGAACAAAAGCAACGGATGCAGTTATTGCACAAACATTAAAGGGCGGCCAGGATTATCTTGGTACCAACGTTGTAATCAACAACAGACCTTATTTCGCTTACTATATTCCTCTTAAGAACAGCGATGGCACCATCGTAGGAATGTGCTTCGCAGGACGTCTTGCAGAAGATGTAAGTGCAGGTATAGCAAAGGCAGTTATGATGTGCCTGGTATCCGGCATCGTAATTGTAGTAATAGTAGGAATCCTCGGATTCTTCCTTAACAGGGTTCTTTCAGCACAGATGCACAAAGTGGCAGAAAACCTTGAGCAGCTGGCAGACGGCGACTTGAGCGTTGAAGTAGATGAGAGACTCCTTGTAAGAGGCGATGAACTTGGAATCATCGGTAACTCCACAAAGGTTCTTGTTGATAAGATAAGCGACATTATAGGAAAACTTAAGAGTGCATCGGAAGACTTAAGTGCAAACAGCGCAAACCTTTCCGCATCAGCAGCTCAGGCCAACGATGCAGCAGGTCAGGTTGCAGCAGCTATGGATGATATTTCCAAAGGTGCAGTTTCACAGGCAGACAGCATTCAGACAGCAGTTAACAATACAGAGTCAATCGGTAAGAGTATTGAAGGCATCTCCGACAGCGTAGGCGTTATGAACGGCGCATCAGTTGAGATGAAGGATTCCTGCAAGACCGCAATGGAAACCCTCAATAACCTTATTAAACATTCCGAAAAGGTTGCAGAAAGCGTTGACAGCATCGCAACCAAGATCGGCAGCACAAACGAATCTGCAAATGCAATCAGCGAACTTACAGATGCCATCAACTCCATCGCATCTCAGACCAACCTCCTTTCACTCAATGCTTCAATTGAGGCAGCAAGAGCAGGTGAGGCAGGTAAGGGCTTCGCAGTAGTTGCAAGCGAAATCAGTACACTGGCTGATCAAAGTAAGCAGAGTGCAGACAAGATTAATGAAATCGTTGTAAGACTTATCAAGGACGCAAGCGAATCTGTAGAAGTTATGAAAGTTCTTTCCGAGAACGTTGTAGAGCAAAAACAGCAGCTCTCAGCTACTCAGGATGACATGGATAAGATGCAGACCAACATCACAGGTGTTGCAGATTCTGCAGACGACATCGCAGACAAGATTTCGAACTTGAGAAGCGACAACGAGGGACTTGGACAGATTATAGAAGATCTCTCCGCTATATCAGAAGAGAACGCAGCTTCCACAGAGGAGACAAATGCTTCTGTTGAAGAGCTCTCAGCAACCTTCCAGATGATTAACGATGATGCCGAAGGTTTGAACAACCTGGCTCAGAACATGAAAGATACTATAGCGTACTTCCATTAAGGTGTTGTGTTAGTTAGAGAAGGCTCCGGGCGTGCAGAAATGCCACCCGGAGTCTTTGTGCTTTTTGGTAAAACCTTATATTTCTAAAATTTTTATAAACTTTTAGCACTCTCTATTGACGAGTGCTAATAATGGTGTTATAACGATTATAGAACAAGGGAACAGAGAGGAAACAATAAAGCTTCCCCTAATGAAAACTTTTAAGTTCCCTATAGAAGGAGGAATGACTTATGTTGATGCCCAGTATTTTTGGTGAGAACTTATTTGATAACTTTTTCGATGATTTGGCAAGACCCGCTGTCTTCCATCACCAGAACGAATTCAATCCTCTTATGAAGACTGATGTTAAGGAACACAAAGATAGATTTGAATTATCCATCGATGTCCCCGGTGTTAAGAAGGAAGACTTAAGTGCAGAACTTGAGAACGGATATCTTACAATCACCGCAACCAGAAACGATGAGAAGGAAGAGAAGAACAAAGAAGGTGAGTACATCCGTCGTGAACGTTACTCAGGATCAACATCCAGAAGCTTCTATGTTGGCGAGGATGTTAAGCAGGAAGACATCAAGGCCAAGTTTGATAACGGAACCTTGAAACTTACCATTCCTAAGGTTGAAGCCAAACCTGAAGTAAAAGAAAATAAGTACATAGCTATTGAAGGATAACCTTTAATAAGACCTCACAAGGCGGGGCGCCGCCCGAGTCCACTAGCTCGGGCGGCGCCCCTTTTTTTAGTAGAGCATTTAGCGACCGTATTTTGGTCGCTTATGTGCGAACAATACCTGCACACTTAGTGAGTCAGAGCGAAGCGAAGACGAACTTAGTGTGCATGGTGTTATTATGAAATTTTACCAATTTTAAGTAAAAGAAATTGTGCATTAGGTAAAATTAGATTAAATTACCAGATTTTACTTGTATAATTTACTTAAAATATATATGATGATTAAGTAAGCGTTACACTTTTCTACTTAAATCAATAGGAGGGTTTATTATGAAGTTCAAAAAAGTATGGGCGATTTGCCTGGCGTCAGTGATGACATTATCACTGATTGCCTGTGGCGAAACAGCAACAAACGAGGCGTCTGATGCGTCACCGGCAGAAGACACCGCAACCGAGGTTGAAGCAGAGACTTCGGAAGCAAACACTGAGGAGGGTATTCCTTCATACACCGAGCTGAACCTTGACGATTACAAGGATGTTTCAGCAACAATCAAGTTTACACATCACAAGACAGACCGTGCAGAAGACGGAACAATGGATAAGATGGTAGCTGCATTTAATTCCGAATTCCCCAACATCACAGTTGAGATGGAAGCAGTTACAGATTACGCACAGGATGCACTTCTTCGTCTTTCCACAAAGGATTGGGGCGATATAATGTTCATCCCTGCAGTAGACAAGGTTGACCTGGCAGAGTACTTCATGCCTCTCGACACTCTTGACAATCTATCCGCAAAGCTTAACTTCGTTGACAGTTGGGAGTACGACGGAATTTGCTACGGTATCCCTTACATGGCTAACGCTCAGGGCGTTCTCTACAACAAGGCAGTTTTCGAGGAAGCAGGAATTAAGGATCTTCCTAAGACTCCCACCGAGTTCCTTGAGGATTTACAGCTTATCAAGGACAACACCGATGCTATTCCTCTTTACACCAATTACGCAGCAGGCTGGACCATGGGTGCATGGGATGCTTACATCGGAATCGTTTCAAACGGCGACAACACCTACATGAATCAGAAATTTGTTCACACAGCTGAGCCTTTCAATGATCCCGGAGATGACACAGGTATCTACAACCTTTACAGAATTCTTTTTGACGCAGTGGCAAATGACCTTATTGAGGACGATTACACAACCACAGACTGGGAGAGCTGCAAGGGCATGCTTAACCGCGGCGAAATCGGAACCATGGTTCTTGGTTCATGGGCTTACGCTCAGATGCAGGAAGCAGGAGACACTCCCGAAAACGTTGGATATATGCCTTTTCCCATGACTGTTGGCGGAAAGCAGTACGTATCTGCAGGCGGCGACTATAACTACTGCATTAACGTTGCTTCTTCAGACGAGAACAAGCTGGCAGCACTCATCTTCGTAAAGTGGATGGTTGAGAAGTCAGACTGGTGCTTCAATGAGGGTGGCTACACAGTTGTTAAGGGCGGCAAGAACCCTGACATGTACGCAGCATTTGACGGATGTGAGGTTACATCAGATCAGCCTTCACTTCCCGGCGAAGAGACATTCTTAAATGACATGAACTCAGAGTCAGAGCTTTCATTCAACGCAGGCGGAAACGATAAGGTTCAGAGAATCGTTGAAGCAGCAGCTACAGGTTCAGAAACACTTGATGATATTTACGCAGACTGGACCAAGGCATGGAATGACGCTCAGGCTGAGCTTGGTATTTCTGCAGATCAGTAATCAGTAAGACATAAAAGGAGAGTTAATAATGGGGGCACAATTAAAGAATACACGAAGAAGGAAAAAACGAACCTTCTCTGAATGGATCAAAAGCAGAGATGGACAGAAAGTCCTGGTTATGGTGGCATTCATGATTGTGCCCCTTGTTCTTCTTGCAGTTTTCACTTACATCCCTTTTGGTGAAATGGTGAATTTCAGTTTTTACAACATGAAATACATCGGAGCCAGAAAGTTTGTGGGACTTAAAAACTATGCCAAGGTATTTTCAAGGGATGACTGCTTCGGAGCCTTAAAGCTTTCCCTCTACTATATGGGAGGCTCGGTGGTTCAGCTAAGCCTTGCTCTTTATCTGGCGACTCTTTTAAGTTTTAAAGTCAAGGGTGGCAATTTATTCAAGGGATTTATGTTCTTCCCTTTCCTTATTAACGGTATTGCCATCGGTTTTATATTCAAATTTTTCTATACCAGAGGATTCGTTTTCGATACAGTGCTTCAGTGGTGCGGTTTTCAGCTTGATAACCTACCCTATTGGCTGAAGGATCGAAGCATAAACAACATTTCTCTGGTGGGCACCAGCGTCTGGAGATACTTCGGACAAAACATGGTACTTTTCATCGGCGCAATCATGTCGGTGGACAGCGAACTTTACGAGGCCGCAATGCTTGACGGAGCCAACAAGTTCCAGCAGTTTAAGTACATTATCCTGCCAAGCATCAAGACCATATTTGTCTTAAACGTAATTCTATCGATTTCCGGATCCTTAAGTGCCTTTGAACCGCCTTACGTTATCACGGATGGTGCAAACGGAACGGGAACATATTTTGTGGTCATGCATGAAATAGCCCACACGCAACAGAAGGTTGGACTTGCCTCCGCAATGGCGGTGGTTTTACTGGGAATTATTTTCATAGTGACCATATTCCAGAAACTGTTCTTTAAATACGTATTCAAAGATTCAACGCAGTAAGGGGGGAGAGAAAATGACAGCATTGGAAAAAACAGGTAAATACATACTGATATTTCTTAAATACTTTTCGTTGGTTTTCTTCTCCTTTGTGGCATTACTGCCGGTTGTGTCATGCGTGATAACCGCCTTTAAGACGGATGCGGAATACCAGAACACCAATGTTATGACCCTGCCTGAAAGCTGGTTTAATTTCGGAAACTTCGTGGATGCCTTCAATAAAGCAGGCATGGGACGTGCATTTTTAAATTCCACAATAATTCTTGTCTGCGTACTGCTTTTCTCAACCATAATAGGAACGCAGCTTGCATATGTACTGGACAGATTTAAATTTTTCGGGAACACCCTTATAAGGAATCTTTTCCTATTTGCATCAATGCTTCCCGGCGTAGCAATGCAGATTTCTGTTTATGAGATTATGTATAAGCTCCATTTCATAAACTCACTTCCGGGATACATTGTAATGATGTGCGGAACCGACGTTATAGCCATATACATTTACATCCAGTTCTTTGAAAACATTGATATTTCTCTGGATGAATCCGCAATAGTAGATGGTGCATCGTATTTTACCATCTTCTATAAAATACTCTTCCCTCTTTTGAAGCCCGCAATTGTTACAGCGTGCATCTTAAAGGGCGTGGGAACCTACAACGAATATTACTGTGCAAACCTGTACCTCCAGGACAAAACCCGTCTGGCCACGGTAGCCACGTCTTTATACACATTCGTGGGGCCACTGGGTAGCAAATATAATCTGATCTGCGCAGGTGTAATTATTTCTCTCTTACCTGCCCTTATAGTATTTATCACCTGCCAGAAGCAGATTTACTCGGGACTTACCGCAGGAGCGGTCAAAGGATAGAGTATGTATCTTGAGATTAACGAGAAACTTATAGCAAACGGACAGGGTCTTGACCTTATAGTTACCGGTTCAGAGCTTTTCGCTGACATAGAAACAAATTACCGCGATTATGAGCCCTGGCTTGCCATTGAGGTAAACGGGAAACTCGTAAGCAGATTTGCCCCTTTTCCCGGTAAAAACAGAATAAATCTCCTAAAGGGCAAAGCTTTAGGGAAACCAACGAGGGTCAGACTTTACAGGGAACTTCAGGCCATGCTTATGGAGGAAAACTACGTAACCATAAAGGGCCTTGAATTCACCGGAACCGTAGAGAAGTATGAAAATTATGACCTAAATCTTGAGTTTATCGGAGACAGTATAACCTCGGGAGAAGGAACCTACGGAGCAAGGGAAGAAGATGATTGGGCAGCCTATATCATGAGCTTTTCAAAGGCATATCCTAACCTTGTAAGCGCCCGCTTAAACGCCGACTGCATCGTTATATCCCAGGGTGGTTATGGGGTATACTCCGCCTGGGATAAGAATAAAGAAAATGTAATACCAAGAATATATGAGAAATTCCACAGGGCAAAATGGAGTGAGAACTCCACGGATGCGGTGGTGATTAACCTTGGAACCAACGATAAGGCAGTTTTATCGGAAGAGCCCGAGAATATAAGGGACGCAATTGTTTCATTCCTCGAAACCGTAAGGAGAAACAATAAAAGAGCCCACATAATCTGGGCTTACGGCATGGCAGGTCATGACTTGTCAGCCATAATAGACGAAGCCATAAGGATTTATACTCATGGCTCAGGAGACAGGAAAGTAAGCTTTTTAGAACTTCCTGAAGTTACCGATGAGACTCTTGGATCAAGATCTCACCCGGGACCTGTGGCACATGAGATTGCCGCAGACTTAATCTGTGAAAGAATAATAAAGGAATTAAATAAAGTAAACTAATGACCTAATTTAACCTTTGTAAGGTAAATTTATCTATGGTAGGATTATTAAGTGAAGATTAATCATGCAAGGAGAGACGGTATGATCAGAAAAAATGTTACCATGGGTGATATTGCAAAAGAACTTGGGGTTAGTACAGTGTCGGTATCCAAGGCCCTTACAGGCAAAGAGGGCGTAAGTGAAGCTGTCCGCGAATTGATTGTGAAGAAAGCGGAGGAAATGGGTTATCGCTACACCGGCAGCAAAGGGGTTAAAGAGAAAGAAAAACATACCATAGGAATACTCATAAGCGAGCATTTCATCACGAAGGATGCCTATTACAGCAGACTTTATGAGAGAACCATGATGATGCTTTCAGAGCAGAAGCAGATGGGAATGCTGGAAATCATTATGAGGCAGGTGGAGAAGGATTTGGAGGCCCCTGCGCTTTTGGCTTCCGACAGAATAGAGGGCATCATTGTTCTCGGACAGATGTCAAAGCAGTACTTAAACATGTTAAGAGAATTCGACAAGCCCATTCTCTACATGGATTTCTATGATCAGGATATCTTAGAAGATGCGGTCATAAGTGATTCCGTATTCGGTTCCGGAATCCTTACAAATTATCTTATCCATAAGGGACACAAAAGAATTGCCTTTGTGGGAAGCATCAGAAGCACCAGCAGCATCATGGACAGATACATCGGTTATTACCGTGCAATGCTGGCAGCAGGCCTTGAAACCAAGAAGGAATGGCTTATTGAGGACAGAGACGATGAGGGAGACAAGATTGAACTGGTTCTTCCAAAGGATATGCCTACGGCCTTTGTCTGCAACTCCGACGCCATAGCCTTTGACCTGGTCAAAAAACTTCAGAAAGAAGGTTACAGAGTTCCCGAGGATATTTCCGTTGTGGGATTCGATAACTTTATATATTCGGAGATGAGTTCTCCCAAGATTACAACCTACGGCGTAGATACAGACGCTTTGGTCAGAAATTCCATAAGAATAATCTTAGAGAAACTTGAGAATCCCGACTATTCGGTTGGACGTGTTCTGGTAGCGGGAACCCTTATCGAAAGACATTCGGTACAACCAATAAACGATTAAAGCGAGAATAATATGAAAATACTTTGTATTGGCGAAATGCTGATTGATTTTACCCCGGTAAAAGGAATGCTAAATTCCTACACTGCAAATCCCGGGGGTGCTCCTGCCAACGTGGCTGTGAGTGCTGCAAGAAATGAAATAAAGGCAGGTTTTCTTGGAAAACTCGGAAACGACGATTTCGGAAAACTCCTTATTAACACGCTTAAAAAGGATAACGTGGAAATCCTTGCTCCCGAGCTTACCGATGAAGCCACCACCACACTTGCATTTGTAACTTTGGATGAGAGTGGAGACCGCTCTTTTACCTTCGCAAGAAAGCCCGGTGCCGACATGCTTTTATCCGAATCCGACGTGGCAAAGGTTGACTTTAGTGAGTGGGACATAGTCCATGCGGGAAGCGTGAGCCAGTCAGGTTTACCTGAGAGAGATGCGGTTTTGACAGCTCTAAAGAAAGCAAAGGATTGTGGCAAAATCGTCAGCTTCGACATTAACTACAGGGACAAAATCTGGAGCTTTGATGAGTGCAAGAAGGAGTCCGAGAAGATTTTCCCCTTGACGGATTTACTTAAGATTTCCGATGAAGAACTTGATTTCGTGGGTGGAGAGGCCAATATTCCTTCATTCATG
The DNA here is from genome assembly GCA_017619295.1 of Lachnospiraceae bacterium. Taxonomy (GTDB): domain Bacteria; phylum Bacillota; class Clostridia; order Lachnospirales; family Lachnospiraceae; genus G11. Next base: position 13,457 of record JAFZSQ010000063.1, on the reverse strand, counting down.
AGAGAGAACGATATAAAAGTTGTTGTGGTTACTCTTGGCGGTGACGGGGCCGAGATTTATTTCGGCAGACAAGGCGGTGGAACCGAATCCGTAAGGATCCCTGCCATGAAGGTAAAAGCGACAGATACAACAGGAGCAGGCGATGCCTATTGGGGAGGTTTTCTTTCGAGCCTGCTTCGTCAGGGAGTTAAGAAGACTTCCGATATAACAATGGCCATTCTTGAAACGGCAGGAAAATACGGTGCCGTTTCAGGCGGGCTTTGTGTGGAGAAACCCGGTGGAATTCCGGCATTACCGACTCTTAATGAGATAGAGAGGACGTTGTCATAATGATGGGCAAATATGTTTTGGATACATCGGAGAATAAAGATTTTTTGAAAGAAGGAGCAAAGAATCTTCTTGAATTTGGAAGAAGATTTCCTTCACCCGGAGGCGGAAGCTATTATCTTGGAGACGACGGCACTCCCTGGACGGACAGAAACAGAGAAACCTGGATAACCTGTCGAATGGCTCATGTATACAGCATAGGCGCCATGATGGGTGTAAAAGGAAGCAAGGAACTGGCTGAGGCTGCTGTTAAGGGCCTTAGAGGAGAGTTAAAGGATAAGGTCAACGGCGGCTGGTATGCGGGATTGACCTGCAATAACGAGATTGTTCCCACCAAGCAGTGTTATGCTCACGCCTTTGTTATCCTTGCAGCCTCAAGTGCCCTTCTTGCAGGGGTGGAAGGAGCAAGGGAACTTTTGACGGATGCTCTTGAAACCTATGATAAGTACTTCTGGAACGAGGAAGAGGGCTTATCTGCTGACACCTGGAATACAGAGTTTACAGTGCTTGATGAGTATCGCGGAATCAATGCCAACATGCATACCGTGGAGGCTTTCCTTGCGGTTGCAGATACTTTCGAAGCAGTTGATAAAGATATGGAGAAAGCTCTTAAATACAAAGAAAGAGCAGGACGTATAATCGACCGCGTACTGGATTGGTCCAAGTATAACGAATACAGAATTCCCGAGCACTTTACCGAGGACTGGAAACCGGATTTGGACAGGAATAAGGAGAAACCCGACGATCCTTTTAAACCCTACGGAGCAACTCCGGGACACGGAATCGAGTGGGCAAGACTTATTGTGCAGTGGGCATTAAGCGTTAATCCCGATAATAAGGATTATTATGTGGAGAGCGCCTGCAGACTTTATAACAGAGCCGTAAAGGATGGATGGAACAGCGACGGTGCGGAAGGTATAGTTTATACCACCGACTGGACGGGAAAGCCTGTGGTTAGAGACAGAATGCACTGGACCTTGGCTGAGGCCATTAATACCTCCGCTGTTTTATTCAGATTAACGGGACAGGGCAAGTATAAGGAAGACTACAGCGCCTTTATGAGATACCTTGACAATGTGGTTTTGGATCATGCCACGGGTTCATGGTTCCATCAGCTTGATGAAAACAATGAGTTAAAGGGTACGGTTTGGCCCGGCAAATCTGATGTATATCATGCATTCCAGGCCATGCTCATTCCTTATAACAGGGAGGATTACTCCATAGCGAGAGCAATTTTTGAGACGAATAATTAGTATTGGGGTTGGGGTTACAAAATGTTTGATACCATGAAAAAAGAGATGTACTCGCATCTCACACATGGAATTATCCCTTTTTGGAAAGGACTTAGAGACGACGAATACGGCGGTTATTACGGCCTCTTATCTTATGATTTGAAGCTTGATAAAAGCGCGGTAAAAGGGTGTATTTTAAACAGCCGTATTCTCTGGTTCTTTTCCAATGCATATATGCTTATAAAAGACAGAAGTCTTTTGGAAGAAGCAAAGCATGCCTACGATTTTTTAAAGAAGTACTGCGTCGATAACATAAACGGCGGAGTTTACTGGGCTTTGCAATACGACGGAATAGTGGACGATGACACCAAGCATACCTATAATCAGGCTTTTGCGATTTATGCCCTGTCATCGTATTTTGATGCCTCCAAAAACACCGAGGCCTTAAAACAAGCCTTTGAAATAAGGCGCACCATCGAAGAAAAATGCAGGGATGAGAAGGGATATCTTGAGGCTTTCACAAGGGATTTTAATCCCGCGGACAACGAGAAGCTTTCAGAGAACGGTGTGGAAGCCGGAAGAACCATGAATACCCTTTTGCATGTCTTCGAGGCTTACACGGAATACCTTCGTGTAATTAAAGAAAACGACGTATGTTTAAGTTACTGTGGCATTCCCGAAAATGAGGCAGAGAGCGTTTCAAAGGATATAAGATTTATCCTTGATATCTTCAAAGGAAAGGTCTATAATCCCGGCCTTTCAAGGCAGGAGGTATTTTTCGATAAAGATTACCAGTCCCTTATTGATTTGCACTCCTACGGCCATGATATAGAAACATCCTGGCTTACGGACAGAGGCCTTGATATTTTGGGAGACACGGAATATACCGAATCAATCCGTCCCATTACCAGGAATCTGGCGCAAAACATATATGAAACCGCATATGTCGACCATTCTCTTTTAAATGAGAACGAGGCCGGAGTGGATGACACCAACAGAATCTGGTGGGTTCAGGCCGAGGCGGTTTTAGGCTTTGCCAATGCAGCAAAGAAATCCCTTGCTCTCGGGAATACGAAGGAGGCAGAAAAATTTGCCGCTGCAGCCGAGGATATCTGGAAGTTTATTAAGAAGAATATGATAGACCAAAGAACGGGACTTGAGTGGTATTCACAGGTTGATAAGGATGGCTCGCCCATAAAGAACCTTCCCATAGTGGAGCCATGGAAGTGCCCTTATCATAATGGGAGAATGTGTCTGATTTTGCAAAGTGAACAAGATTAGACAAAAAATACCAAGATTAGAAATAGTAAATCCGAACCCCTTCAATATACAATTAGTGTATTGGAGGGATTCTTTTATGAGAAAAAGATTTTTATCAGTATTACTTTGCACGGTTATGACCGCATCACTTTTTGCATGTTCTCCCGGTACATCTAAGACAGCCACCGAGAACACACAAGGGGAAGCTTCCGTCGAGGAGAGTACAGAAACCGTTTCTGAAGAGGCAAAACCGGAAGCATCTACAACTGAAGCCACCGAGGAGGCCGATCCCAGATTTGAAAAGGGCGGTAAGCAGATTATCACTTACTATCCCAACTGGAATCTTGGAGATAAAGAGGCTATGGCAGGCGGAGAAGTAGGAAGCATTGCCTGGGATTCCATTACAATGGTTAACCACGCTTTCTTTGAGGTTTTCCCTGATGATGGAACCACAGATTCCACATTTGACTGGAGAAGCGCAGGAAACGAGCCCAGAACCCAGTTTGCCTGTGTATCAACCTATCCTGAAGCTGATTTTGAAGATCAGGAGAAATCTGAACTTAACGATTCACCCAGAAACCACTTTACACAGTACGGAATTTACGCTGAGAAATATCCCGATGTGAAGATTATGATTTCCGTGGGTGGATGGAGCGACAGCGGATTTTTCTCAGAGATGTGTTATACCCCTGAGGGACGTACAAGCTTCATCGACAGCTGTGTTGATCTGATGAAGGAGTACCCTTGGATTGCCGGTATCGACATTGACTGGGAGTATCCTGCAGGTGACCCTGACGGCGAGAGATGGCCCGAGGATGAATCCGACGAAGGCTGTCCTATCTGGGGAACACCTAAGGAAGACAACGAAAACTATGCGGCTCTTTTGAAAGAAATGAGAGAGAGATTCACTGCAGAATTCGGTGACGGGGAGAAACTTATTACCTCCTGTGCATCCGGTTCTACAGGCTGGACTCTTCCCTGCCAGGATTGGCCGGCATTTGAGCCCTATTTGGATTTTATCAACATAATGACCTATGATCTGGCAGGTACCTGGGACGGAGTTACAGGTCACGCATCAAGCACAGCCCTTACAAAGAGCGGAATTGCTTACTTTGTAAACAGAGGAATGCCTGCGTCCAAGATTAACATCGGCTCACCCATGTACACCACCTGGTTTAAGATCAAGTCCGATGAAATACCTTCAAGCGTTGTAAACGTCGAGATTGACGACACCGCTCACTTCAACGGCGATTCTGCGACGATTGAGGACACACAGGCCTGGGAGAAGGAGGCTGTTAAGGGCTACACCTACGACCTTCAGGGCGATACATATGTATTCGGTGAGAAATTCGATAACTCCGAAAACGGCACCAAGACCGGCTGGAACTTCGGCTACGACAAGGTCGCAGGAGCTACATACCTTTACAACAACGACCCTGAGTCAGAGTATTACGGATGGTACGTTTCCTACGAAAATCCCCTTACTCTCCAGCTTAAGCTTGATATGATTCAGCGCTATAAATGTGCGGGTATCATCGTCTGGGAATCCTCTCAGGATACGGAGGATCATCTGATGATAGGCCATATGGGTGATTATTTGAACGGAAAATAGTTTGTTTTTCCCTGTTATATATGTATAATAGGTATCATGATTAAGAAACTGCTTGCGAAGTTCACAAAAGAAGACTTCATCTCCATTACGGAATTCACACACAAACAGTATAAGAAGGCTGCAAAGTCCGAACATGTAATTCTGCGTTTCATTATCGGAATGGAAGTGTTCATGCTGATTTTCGGTTACTTTAATTACAACCATCAGAATCCTCTGATGAAGGTGTATATGTCTTTGTATGCAATTCTGGCATTGGCATCTCTTGGGACGGACCTGGTTCTTTCGGCAGCAGAGAAAAATCCTGCTCTCTATGACAGAAAGCGTCTGAGCCTTGTGGGATACGGCTACCATACACTGATAGTGGCCTGGGGCTGTACCATAACAACTTATGATGTTCGTCATGGCGGAGGCTCATACTGGGTTGCGGCCACGGTTATGATGGCAGTTTCGGTTTTCCTGAATCTTAACCCCATTCACAGTACGGCGGTTGTTGTATCTGCAGGAGCATATCTGTGTTATCTAAGCTGTGACACCAATGGCGGATTTTCCACCGGAATGATGAATATTATTATCTTCATCCTGATTGACGTCACGGTTATTATGAAGAACTACTTTACTCTCTATAACAACATGTATATGGAGAATAAGTTAAAGGAACTGTCCATGAGAGACGGTCTTACGGGACTTCATAACAGACGTGCCCTGGAAGAGAAAATCGTGGAGGATGATTTCGAAGGAATTAAGTCCGTAGCAATTATCGATATCGATGATTTCAAAGTCATTAACGATACCGGCGGTCATGAAAACGGAGACAACGCACTTTTACGTGTGACGGCACTGTTCAGGGAATACTTTAGTGACAAAGAGTTAATCAGATACGGAGGAGACGAATTCCTTATTCTCTCAAGCTTTGATGACAAGGAGACTCTGGAGCGACTTAAGAAGGTCAACAGAAGACTTTCAAGAGTACCCGGTGATGTTCCGATTCATATTTCCGGAGGTATTGCGGTACCGGAGCCCATGGTGGCCATAACCGACACCATAAAGATGGCAGACGCCCTTCTCTACGATGCAAAGAGAAAGGGAAAAGGAAGATTCTTCACATCCAAATAATATTGAAAATGCTTTAGTTTAGGGCTTTCCTGAAGGAAGGCCCTAATTTTTTAATGACAAAATGTAAAATATAGTTGACAAAATGTAATCTGTGATGATATGGTGTATATGAGGTAACACATATATATTCAACAGGAGGAAAGAAATGGATAATCAGAACATGGTAAATCAGACACCGGTTGTGGAGAACAAGCCCACCAAGGGCGGCACAATCTTATTTTGTATTTGGGTAATTGCAGCAGTTATTCTGATTCAGGTGGGAGTCAGCATTATCGCAGCCATTCCGGCAGCATTTAAGGCTTTCCAGGCTGCAGGCGGAGACATGACGCTTTATCAGCAGGAATACACCAGAATTGCTACAGAAGGCCCTTTCCTTACAATTGCACAGTTTGTAGCAAGCATGGTTGCAGCAATTGTAATGGTTATCTGGTATTACAGAGGATATGTTAAGAAGGACAAGGAAGCAGGCAAGTATGAACCGGTACTTCCCAAATTAAAGGATGTAAACGGAGTTCTCTTCTTCGTTATCGGAACCGTTGCGGTTTGGGCTTTGGCTTGTCTTTTACAGATTGCGGCAGCAACCCTTTTCCCCGGCCAGGCAGAAATGATGAACAATGCTTTAAATCTTTCCCTTGGCGGAAATGTGGTTCTTGGATTGATTTCGGCAGTAATCTTTGCTCCTGTTTGTGAGGAAGTTGCAGTAAGAGGTATTATCGTTCAGCGCTCAAAGAAGGTATTTACCATCGTTGGCGTTGCAATTATCAGTGCGGTGCTCTTTGGAGTATTCCACATGAACCTTATTCAGGGAATTTACGTATTGCCCATGGGTCTTCTTTGGGGATATGTTGCTTACAAATATAATTCAGTTATTCCTACAATTATTTGTCATCTTGTAAATAACCTTATCGGAATGACAATCGCTTCATACATTAATCCCGACGAAAGTGTTGTTATCTATGTTGTTATGTTCGTAGTACTTGCAGCAATTGCAGCTTTCTTTTGGACAAGAAGCAATCTTAGCAAGAAAACCGAGCAGCCTTTAGAGGAAGCATAAAATGGAAGAGAAGAAAGAAAAGAAGTGTTTAAAGACTGCCACAAAGATCAAGATTGCGATTCTTGGTATGGCAGCAACTGTTTTGGGATTCGTTCTGCTTATCAATTATTACCCGGATGGCAAATTTGAGTACAGCAGGACGGAAACCATTACCGTTACCGACGGTAAGGCAGATCCCGCAGGCTTTAATGACAGCCTGAAAATAGGAAGGAGCGGGACTTATCAGTTACACGTCGAGTGGGGAGACTGGCAGAATTATGATCCTGCCACACAATCGGGCTTTATAACAGTTTTTACCCTTAAGAACTCCGAGGGCCTTACACTTTTTGAGACCACGGGCGAAAGCCTTTCGGCAGACTCAATCGATTATAATCTTGCTGAGGGCTCATATTCACTGGAGTTTAAATTCCTTTGCAGTCAAGAGGAGTTTGATAAATACTGTGAAGAGCATCAATATAAGAATGATTCTGAACCCGCGGATTTATTTAAGAACGGATCCTGGGAGAGGAGATTCTACGTTTTTGCCAAAGACAACAATGACAAGCTTGGAAGCACAATCGCCGTATGCCTTGGCGTGTTATTCGGACTCTTTTTGGTACTTCTCATTGTTACCCTGGGCACCATGGGGCGAAAGGCCGGAGCGCCCAAGTACGACGAGAGACAGATTGCGGAGCAGGGCAAATCCTACAAGTACGGATTCTTCACAGCTTTGATAATCTGCGCGATGCATCTGGTGTTTGACATTGCGGGCATTGACCTTCATTTGGAAAAATCCATAATGCTTCTCATCATCATCGAAGTTCCGGTTGCTGTGGCAGCCACACATATGATTCTTCATGATGCATATTTCCAGCTTAATGAGAACAGGAAATTTATGACCATAAGTCTGGCAATCATAGGAATCTGTAATCTGTTCTTCGCCATTAAGGAGATTGCTGACGGGAAATTCATTGTGGACGGAGTGGTAACATTCCATGGCGCATGTAATCTTATAGCAGCACTTATGCTGTTTTATGTAATTGCAATATTGGGGATTAAAGCTTATTTAGACAAGAAGGAAGAATAAAATGAAAAACCTAAGGCTTAAAGCTGCAAGGGCTTCCTTCGACATGTCCCAGCAGGAGCTGGCTGACAAAGTGGGGGTTTCCCGGCAGACTATCAATGCAATCGAGAAGGGGGATTACAACCCTACGATTAACCTTTGCATAGCAATATGCAAGGAACTTAACAAGACCCTGGATGAAATCTTCTGGGAGGAGTAAAAATATAAATAACCTCCGGTTTGTGCTATACTGTTGTATAAGCGAACCGGAGGATATTATGTCTAAGAAGGAATTATTGGAAGAGAAAACAGAACACAAGCACAGCCACCATCACGATCCCGCAGAGAAGGAGCGTCAGTTAAACAGGCTCTCCAGGGTTATCGGACATTTGGAATATGTTAAGAGAATGATTGAAGATGACGTGGACTGCGCAGAAGTACTTATCCAGATATCTGCGTCCAAATCTGCCCTTAACGGACTCGGAAAGGAAATAATCAATGAGCATGTAACTCATTGCATTACCCACGCCGTAGAGGACAATGACACGGAAGCTTTAAAGGAATTTCAGGAAGCTATAGAGAAATTCCTGTAAAACTGCAAGGTCTGGGGCTTTATTGCAGATGCATGGCGAAATAAATGCATATAATTCGCGGCGGTATACCTTTATCCGGGTATGGGGCCGCAGTAGAATATAAACATAAGGACGACAACAAAACAACAAATCATCGGTCCTTAAGAAAGAGGAGAAAACTATGAAAGAGAAAAAAGGTTTTGGAAAGATTGTAAGTATTGTGGTGATTGCTATATTGGCACTTATCGTAATATCAAACAGCTTTGCCATTATCCCCACAGGATACACCGGAGTTCGAGTAACATTCGGACAGATTTCCAACTCAGTAGTACCTAACGGAATCAATTTCAAGATTCCCTTCGTACAGGAAATTCAGAAGGTAAACAACAAACAGCAGGATATCACATTCAGCGATACAATTTCAGCTGAGACTGCAGAGCGTAACGAAGTGTTCTTCAGCGGAGTAACAGTTACTTACCAGATTAACCCTTCAAAGAGCTCATGGATTTATGCAAACGTTTCGGATTACAAGAACAACCTTGTATCTGAGAACCTGGTTGCATCAGCTCTTAAAGGATCATCAAAGTCTCTGATGCCCAATGACGTTACAAACCGTAACATCCTTGAGCCCCTTGTAAAGGACAACATCCAGAGGTCTCTTGATGAGAAGTACGGTTCAGAAGTTGTTAAAATCAACAAGGTAGTTGTTACCAACGCAACCTTCGATGATGAGTACAACAACAAGATCGCTCAGAAGCAGCAGGCTCAGATGGCTTATGAGACACAGCAGATTGAGAACAAGACAGCTGTTGAGAAAGCTGAAGCAGATGCTAAAGTAAAACTTCGTAATGCACAGGCAGAGGCTGATGCATTAAAGGTTCAGGCAGAGGCAGAGGCTGAAGCTAACAAGCTCCTTGAAGAATCCTTAACCCCCAACGTACTTAAGAATGCAACCATTGAGAAATGGAACGGACAGCTTCCCAAAGTACAGGGTGCCGAAGGAACAATCATTGACATAGGTGATCTCGACGAGTTGCCTGCTAACACATATTCTTCAAACGAAGAATAAAGGATGAAAACGAAAGTTTACATAACAAACATAGAGCCCCTTGGAGACGAGGGGCTCTATCAAAGTTTATACGAACTTATGCCGGCCTATCGAAGGGAGAAAATCGATAGGCTTAAGTGCGTTTTGGACAAACATAGATCTTTGGCAGTCGGCGCCCTTCTTATGTATGCTCTGGCAAAATCAGACATAAGCCTCTCCACCCCCATAAAAGTGGAGGAAAACGGCAAGCCTTACCTTGAAGGGAATCCGGTATATTTTAATCTATCCCACTCGGGGAACATGGTAATGTGTGTAATTTCTGACATGAGTGTCGGTTGCGATATTGAACTTATGAAAAAACAGCCGAATCTCAGAGTGGCCAAAAGATTTTTCTCCAAAGAAGAATATGAGAGTATTAAGGAGAACAGCGATTTTTACAGGCTGTGGACTCTTAAGGAAAGCTATGTGAAGCTTAATGGCGAAGGCATAAAGGGGATTGCGGATTCCTTTCCCTTTACGGAGTCTTGTGATAAAATTTACTTTGAAAGTCACTTTATGGATGACTATTGTTATTCGTTTGTTTCAGGTGTGAAGCCGGATGAGATAGAAACGTTTTTTCCGGATATAAAGGATATAAAGGACAGACTTTATGAAGATTAAGTGCGAATACTGTGGCGGAATGTTCGAAGATACCATGGAAAAATGTCCTCACTGTGGTGCCGTAAATGCCAACATTAAGAGAATGGCTGACAAGACACCCCAGACTATGGACGACTTGTTTGCATGGTATGCAGCCCACAATTTGCCCCCTTATGAGATCACAAGATTTTTCCTTGGAATCGATTATAAGAAACCCAAGGCCTTCGGTATCTATAAGGACGGGGAGAATTTCATAGTTTACAAGAACAAGGCCGACGGAACCCGTGCCGTAAGGTATAAGGGCACTGACGAGGCCTATGCGGTAAATGAGATTTATCTTAAGTTAAAGAGTGAGATCCTTAACCAGAAGGAAAATAACATGGCCAAAAGGAGCAGCGGAACAAGAAGTAACGTAAGTTCCGGCAACAGGGGATTTAACCCCGGATGCTCTCTTATGACCATAGGGTATCTTTTCAAGGGCATCTTTGCCATGCTGGCCATGGGAATTATGGCTTCCGACTTTGTGAGCTTGATTCCTGTTATTGCTGTGGCACTGATCTTCTTATTCATTTTCCTTAAGAAGCAGGACCTTTATAACAAGATAAAGAAACTTTTGTGGCCCGCATTGATAATAGCCATGATAGTAAGCCTGTCCCTTTTGGGTGATCGAACCACACCAAGGTATTACAATTATGACAATGATGTCATAGTGGGCTATGATGACAACTATTACCTCTATGATTCCTACGATGACGACTATACGCCTATCGAGGATGATTATCTTCCGGCGGATTTCGCGGTTAATCCGGACTACTATGAGACGGATGACTGGGACAGATCCATCACGGACTTTGAGGATTCCGATTATTACAGCGATAACTTCGGGGGGTATGACTCTAACTCATCCTCCTACTACTCCTACAGCTCAAGCGATTCGGACTGGAGCAGCTGGGATTCGGGATCGAGCTGGGACAGCTCTGACAGTTGGGATTCGGGATCTTCCGATTGGGACAGTGACTGGTAATTAAGGATTTTCCTCGAGAGCAATCCACTGATCGAGAGTAAGCGGCTTGTAATCTGAACGTATACAGAAACAGTTAATCATGTTGCAGGGGATGGAAATCTCATCCTCTGCATCTTTTATGCTTCGAGTTCTGACACGGGTGTCATTTATAAAGTCTTTTATAAGCTCATAGTCGTAGGAATTGTGAACATGACCATAGAGCATATAGGTCTTGGAATTGCCGTGTTTACTGAAGTTATACTGGCCGTTGTAGCACATGATGGGGTAGTGACAAAGCACAACCTTCCTGTTGTTATCCTTCATTTCAAGATAAGGACCAACCCATTTAAACAGGGACTGATCGAAGGACTTGTCCTTCACGAACTTGTCGTGATTGCCGGTAACAAGGTATTTCTTGCCCTTTAACTGTTTTACGATGGGCTCTGTCTTGTCCCAGCGCTCAATGGACAGGTCTCCTAAAATGACAACCTCGTCATTTTTGCGAACAACGGAATTCCATTGTTCAATCATATATGAATTCATGGCCTCCACTGAATCGAAGGCCCTTTTATCCATTGCTTTTATGAGGTTTTCGTGGAAAAAGTGTAAATCTGAAATGTAGTAGCGCATCAGGACTCCTCAGGATAAACAACCTTTAGAAGGGTAAGGCCCTTGGCAGGTGCCATAAAGCCGGCCTCGGCTCTCTTCTTCATATCAAGAAGCTCAGGCATGGAATCTGCATCCCTAAGGCCTGCCCCTACTTCAATAAGGGTGCCTGTAAGGATTCTGACCATGTTCTGTAAGAAACCGTTTCCGGTGAAGTCTATGATAACCAGGTCGTTATCTCTTGTTATATCTATTGAGTAGAGAGTTCTCTCTGTTGATTTCTTAATGTGATTGTTGCCGCAAAAGCTCATGAAATCATGGGTTCCCGTGAGATAGTCCGCGGCTTTTCTCATTTTCTCAAGATCAAGTTCGTGGTCCACGTACTGATACTCATACTTTCTCTTAAATACGTCAAGAATGGGAGAAGTACGGATGGTATAGCGATAGGTCTTGTTTAGTGCGTTGAATCTGGCATGGAATCTTTCGCTTGCCTCCTCCACAGAAATGACAGCAATGTCATCTGGAAGATATCTGTTTAAGTATTCGTGAATCTCTTTTGGGGTCATATCCGCAGATAAGTGGAAGTTGGCAACCTGACTTAAAGCGTGAACTCCGGCGTCTGTACGGCCGGAACCTGTAACATCCACAAAGGCCCCTTCAAGCTTATCAAGAACTTCCTGTAACTTCCCCTGAACAGTCAGATCCTGATCTTTAAGTCGCTGCCATCCCTTGTAGCGGCTTCCGTCGTAAGAAACCACCATTTTGTAGTTTTTCTTCATTAGTTGTAATCCCTTTACTATTATTCCCCGATGATAGAAGAAATCATGGTTTAATGGTATAATATTATATTACAGGATTAAGAATCGAAACGCAAAGGAGACCTTATATGGTATTCGAAGGCTACAGCTTTTCTTTTGATTGGGAAATAGCCTTGATGGAGTGGCTTCAGGCACACATTCCCGCAGGGGTTATTTCATTTATTTCACAGTTCTCCCTTTTTGGTGAAGAACTTATGCTAATCGCCATTATGGGCTTTATTTACCTGGCCTACAACAAGGAGATGGGCAGAAAGATAGGAACGGCAATTTGCCTTGGCCTATGTGCAGCTCCCATGATTAAGAATTTGTTCTTCAGGAGAAGACCTTATTTTGACAATGAGGGAATCAAGTGCTTAAGGCCTGTGGATGCGGATGCGGATTTATATGATATTGCAGCTCAGGGTTATTCCTTCCCCAGCGGCCATTCAACCAATGCAGCCGTAACTTATCCTTCAATAGCACGATTTGCGCAGAATCATAAGAAAGCTTTGACTATAATAGCTACTGTGCTTTGCATTCTGGTCGGCTTTTCCAGAGTGGTTGTGGGATGCCATTTCCCCACAGATGTACTGTGCGGATGGATTCTCGGTCTCGTAGTTATGATTTTTGTTTCGACCTTATATGGACGAATCAGTGACAGAAGAGTAATATTTGCAATCCTTGCAGTGCTTGGAGGTATCGGAATGTTTTACTGCGATACCAACGACTACTTTGCTTCCTACGGATTGCTTATCGGCTTCATGTTAAGTGAGCCCTTCGAGAAGAAGTACGTTAAATTTAAGGAGACAAAAAGTCCCCTGGCTGCCTTTATTCGAGTGATTGCGGCCGGTCCAATTTATTACGGACTTAACTTCCTTTTGAAACTGCCTTTTTCCGGTGAGTTTTTGAATAACGGAACTCTCCTGGCACACTCTGTAAGAGCCTTAAGATATGGCATCGTAATCTTTGCTATAACTGCCATTTATCCTATGTTATTTAAATTTGTACCCTTCAGGGGAAAGAATGAGGAGGAGCAGAAGAATGATAACCTATGATTTGCTTTCGGATAAGCAGGAGTTCCTTAAGAACTTTAATAAGAGGAACTATGAAATTGCTTTTAACAGATATAAAGACAAGGTCGAGGCAGCCCTT
>JAFZSQ010000062.1 GCA_017619295.1 Lachnospiraceae bacterium | reverse complement strand
TGCAAAAGAGAAGATTGAGGCACTTGGTGGAACAGCTGAGGTAAAGTAAATGCTTACAACACTCAAAAACGCATTCAAGATTAAAGAGATCAGAAATAAAATTCTGTTTACCTTTGCAATGCTGGTTGTAATACGTATTGGTTCACAGCTTCCCGTGCCCGGTGTAGACAGAAACTATTTCGCAAATTGGTTTTCTAAGCAGACAGGAGATGCTTTTAACCTGTTTGATGCATTTACGGGTGGTTCATTCTTAAGTATGTCAATTTTGGCACTTAACATCACACCCTACATTACATCATCAATTATCATGCAGCTCTTAACAATCGCAATTCCCAAACTTGAGGAGTTGCAGAGAGACGGCGAGGACGGACGTAAGAAGATTGCGTCCATCACCCGTTACGTCACTGTAGGTCTTGCGCTTTTACAGGCAACAGCAATGGCTATCGGATTCGGTGGCAGCGGACTTCTTGAGAATTACAACGCTATCAGCGTAATCACAGTAGTTATCGCTCTTACCGCAGGTAGTGCATTCCTTATGTGGATTGGTGAGCAGATTACAGAGAACGGTATCGGAAACGGTATATCAATCGTCCTTGTTATCAACATCATTTCACGTATGCCTCAGGATTTAACAGGACTGTTCAATCAGTTCGTTAAGGGCAAACCTTTTGCAACAGCTACTCTTGCTGCCATCATAATTCTTGCAATTATCGTTGGCATGGTATTGTTCATCATCCTTCTTGACAGAGCAATCCGCAAGATCCCCGTACAGTACGCTAAAAAAGTACAGGGTCGTAAGATGGTTGGCGGTAATACCTCAAGCATTCCCTTGAAGGTTAACACCGCAGGAGTTATTCCCATTATCTTCGCTTCATCCATCATGCAGTTCCCCATCATCATCAGCTCTTTGGTTGGTTATTCGGGAACCGGTGTATGGGCAAGAATCTTGGCATTCCTTAACTCCGGCAACTGGTTTAAGTTTACAGAGTCAACCTGGTATTTTTCACTTGGTTTGCTTCTCTATGTTGTATTGGTTATCTTCTTCGCATATTTCTATACTTCCATTACTTTCAATCCTATGGAAGTTTCAAATAACATGAAGAAGCAGGGCGGATTCATTCCCGGTATCAGACCCGGTAAGCCCACCAGCGATTACCTTAACAGAATCCTTGGCTACATCATCTTCATCGGTGCTGTAGGACTTACATTTATAGGAATCCTTCCTTATGTATTCCAGGGACTTTTCGGAGCTTCAGTTTCATTCGGTGGAACAAGCCTGATCATTATCGTTAGCGTAATCCTTGAGACAATCAATCAGCTTGAGAGCCAGATGCTTGTACGTAACTACAAGGGATTCTTGAACGATTAATAACGCACATATAATGTCTTCCGGAGAGATTTTCTCTCCGGAGGCTTTGCGCGTTTTATCAAGGTTTTATATAAACAATCCAAACATTGGATTATTCATATAAGATTTTGAAGAGCTTTTTTGGAGGAGACATAAATATGAAGATTATTATGCTTGGCGCTCCCGGCGCAGGAAAAGGCACACAGGCAAAGATGATTGCCAAGGAGTATGGTATCCCGCACGTATCAACAGGTGATATCTTCCGTGCCAACATTAAAGAAGGGACAGAGCTTGGAATGGAAGCTAAGGGCTACATGGACAAAGGTCTTTTGGTACCCGATGAGCTTACTGTTAAGATTCTTCTTGACAGAGTAGCAAAGGATGACTGCAAGAACGGCTACGTACTTGACGGTTTCCCCAGAACAATTCCTCAGGCAGAAGTTTTAGAGGATGCTTTGAACAAGCTTAACGATAAGATTGATTTCGCAATCGACGTAAACGTTCCCGATGAGAACATCATCAAGAGAATGTCTGGAAGAAGAGCATGTCTTAAGTGCGGTGCTACATACCACATCGAACATGTCCCCCCCAAAAAAGAAGGAATCTGCGATGTCTGCGGAGAACCTCTTGTGCTTAGAGATGACGATAAGCCCGAGACAGTTAAGAACAGACTCGATGTATATCACAAGCAAACACAACCTTTAATTGATTTCTATTCTGAAAGGAATATCCTTAAAACTGTAGACGGTACCGTGGATATGATGGATGTATTCAATGCCATCAAGGCTATCCTCGGCTAAGGAGGTAAGGAAATGTCTGTTTCTATTAAGTCAGCAAGAGAAATCGAATTAATGAGAGAATCCTGCAGATTGTTGGCGCAGGTCCACAAAGCGTTAGGCGAGATGGTTCGCCCCGGAATCTCCACCCTGGAAATTGACAGGGCAGGTGAGAAGATGATTCGCGATTTGGGATGTGTACCCAACTTCAAAGACTACAACGGCTTTCCCGCATCCATATGCGTATCGGTTAACGACGAGGTTGTACATGGTATTCCCTCAAAACACAGAATCTTACAAGAAGGCGATATAGTTTCACTTGACGCCGGTTTAATCTACAAGGGCTATCACTCAGATGCAGCAAGAACCCATGCTGTTGGAGAGATTGCTCCGGAAGTTCAGAAGCTTATGGATGTAACCAAGCAGAGCTTCTTCGAAGGAATCAAGTTTGCAAAGGCAGGAAATCATCTTTATGATATCTCCAATGCAATCGATGATTACGTAACCCCCTTCGGATACGGAATTGTAAGAGAGTTGGTTGGACACGGAATCGGAACTCATCTTCATGAAGATCCCCAGATTCCAAACTTCCGCCAGAAGAAAAAAGGTATTCTTTTGGAGCCCGGTATGACACTTGCCGTTGAACCCATGATCAATATGGGACGCGCGGATGTATGTTGGCTCGATGATGATTGGACAGTTGTAACAGAGGACGGTTCTTACTCAGCCCACTATGAGAACACAATCCTTATTACAGAGGGTGAACCCGAGATACTTACACTTTACTAATCATTATATATAGAAGAAACAGTTGTTAAGGCAAACAGATATTATCACAGGAGGACTGCATGTCAAAATCTGACGTAATTGAAATTGAAGGCGTTGTTGTTGAAAAGCTTCCCAATACTATGTTCAAGGTTGAGCTTGAGAATGGACACATCGTTATGGCTCACATCAGCGGAAGACTCAGACAGAACTTTATCCGTATTTTACCCGGTGATAAAGTAACTATGGAACTGTCTCCTTATGACCTTTCCAAGGGAAGAATCATTTGGAGAGATAAATAAATTAGTTCTTGCATTATAGAAACTCGCGTGCTATAATGTAAAACGGTCTTTTTTGAAAGGAGGGTTTAACGTGAAGGTTAGATCATCAGTAAAACCGATTTGCGAGAAGTGCAAAGTTATCAAGCGCAAAGGAAAGATCAGAATTATCTGCGAGAATCCTAAGCACAAACAGAGACAAGGATAATCACCGATTCCTACAGTATTTTTGAAGGAATTAAGTGAGTTCTTGTCTATTCGAATATAGATAAAAGAGCTTACGTGGAGATTACTTCTTGATACCGACTTTGATTTCGAAAATCGGAAAGATTGGCGAAACGCCAATTGGGCACAAGAGTGCCTCAATCAATTAGTATCATTATTATTTAACGGAGGAAACGTAAATGGCTCGTATTTCAGGTGTAGATTTACCCAGAGAGAAGCGTGTAGAGATCGGCCTTACCTATATCTATGGTATCGGTAGAGCAAGCTCTAACAAAATTTTAGCAGCAGCTAAGGTTAACCCTGACACTCGTGTTAGAGAGTTAACAGACGAAGAAGTTAAGAGAATCAGTGAAGTTATCGATGAGACAATGATGGTAGAAGGTGACCTTCGCCGTGAGACTGCTCTTAACATCAAGAGACTTCAGGAGATTGGTTGCTACCGTGGCAAACGTCATCGTGTAGGCCTTCCTGTTCGTGGTCAGAACACCAAGAATAACGCTAGAACCCGTAAGGGACCCAAGCGTACAGTTGCTAACAAGAAGAAATAATTATTAATCATTAGTTTAAATGGAGAAAGTAGGTTAGTTTAAATGGCTAAAGTTGCAAAAAAAGTAACAAAAAAGCGTGTAAAGAAAAACGTTGAACGTGGACAGGCACATATCCAGGCTTCATTCAACAATACAATCGTTACTCTTACAGATAACGAAGGTAATGCATTAAGCTGGGCAAGTGCAGGTGGTCTTGGTTTTAGAGGTTCAAGGAAATCTACTCCCTATGCAGCACAGATGGCATCTGAGACAGCTACAAAGGCTGCTCTCGTACATGGCCTTAAGTATGTAGATGTATTTGTAAAGGGACCCGGATCAGGACGTGAGGCAGCAATCAGAGCACTTCAGGCTGCAGGACTTGAGGTTACATCAATCCGTGACGTAACTCCCGTTCCTCACAATGGATGCCGTCCTCCCAAGAGACGTCGTGTCTAATTACACATTTTTATATTTTTACATTACAAAACAGTTGGATGAAAGTACATTTAATGTACTGTAAACAATAACAGAAAGGATAATTAAAACAAATGGCAGTTAACAGAGTTCCGGTTTTAAAGAGATGTAGAGCTTTAGGTCTTGAGCCTTCATACTTAGGCTATGACAAGAAGTCTAATAGAACATTACTTCACGGTGGAAAGAAGATCAGTGAGTACGGTCTTCAGCTCCGTGAGAAGCAGAAAGCTAAATTCATTTATGGCGTACTTGAGAAGCCTTTCCGTAACTACTACGACAAGGCTGATAGAATGAAAGGCCAGACAGGTGAAAACCTTATGGTTATGCTCGAGTCCAGACTCGACAGCATCATCTTCAGAATGGGCTTCGCAAGAACACGTAGAGAAGCTAGACAGATCGTTGGTCACAAGCACGTACTTGTAAACGGCAAGAAGGTAAACATTCCTTCATACCTTTGCAAGGCAGGCGATGTAATCGAACTTACAGAGAAGGCTAAGGGCCTTAACCGTTATAAAGAGATCGCTGAGATCACAGGCGGCAGACTCGTACCCGAATGGATGGACGTTGATTTGGAGAACTTCAAGGGCACTATCAAGAATCTTCCCACAAGAGAGATGATTGACGTTCCTGTAAACGAAATGCTTATCGTCGAGTTGTATTCCAAATAATAAGAAGATTGCATTATTCAATCATAATAACGTTCGCGAAGGAGGGCATTTGCAGTGTTTGATTTTGAAAGACCCAGCATCGAGGTTGTTGAGATCTCCGATGATAAGAAATGTGGCAAGTTTGTTGTTGAACCCCTTGAGAGAGGTTATGGTATTACACTTGGTAACTCATTAAGAAGAATTATGCTCTCATCGTTACCCGGTGCAGCAGTAAGCCAGGTTAAGATCGATGGCGTATTGCATGAGTTCTCATCCATCCCCGGAGTTAAAGAGGATGTTACTGAGATTATCATGAATATCAAGAAGGTTGCTATCCGCAACAATTCTGAGACAAATGAGCCCAAGACTGCATTTATTGAGTTCACAGGCGAAGGTGTTGTTAAGGCAAGCGATATCCAGGTTGATTCCGATATCGAGATTCTTACACCCGACCAGGTAATCGCTACCTGCTGTGGTGGTAAGGATACCAAGCTTTACATGGAACTTACAATTACCAAGGGCCGTGGATATGTAAGCGCAGACAAGAATAAGCATGACGATCTTCCTATTGGTGTAATCGCTATCGATTCTATCTATACACCTGTAGAAAGAGTTAACGTAACCGTAGAGAATACTCGTGTAGGCCAGATCACAGATTATGACAAGCTTACACTTGATGTTCGCACAAACGGAACCCTTGCTCCCGACGAGGCAGTAAGCCTTGCAGCTAAGGTTCTCAGCGAGCACTTAAGCCTCTTCATCGACCTTTCAGAGACAGCTAAGTCTACAGACGTACTTGTTGAGAAGGCAGACGATGATAAGGAGAAGGTTCTTGAGATGAGCATTGATGAGCTCGAGCTTTCAGTTCGTTCTTACAACTGCTTAAAGAGAGCCGGTATCAACACGGTTGAAGAACTTACAAACAAGTCATCAGATGATATGATGAAGGTTCGTAACCTTGGTAAGAAGTCCCTCGAGGAAGTTCTTGCTAAGCTTAAAGAGTTAGGCCTTCAGCTTACAGCAGGTGACGAATAATTAACTAAAGATATCCGACGGACAGTAATTCCAAAGTGTTTGTCCCCGGTTACTCTTAAATGGACTATTAACTGCATTCGGTAAGTAAGACCAAAGGGCGTGGCCGGATGTACCATGAAAAGGAGAAAACAAAATGGCAAAGTACAGAAAACTCGGAAGAACATCAGACCAGAGAAAGGCACTTCTTAGAAGCCAGGTTACAGCACTTCTTCAGCACGGTAAGATCGTTACCACAGAAGCAAGAGCTAAAGAGGTTCAGAAGATTGTTGAAGGTCTTATCGCTCTCGGCGTTAAGGAGAAAGACAACTTCGATCTCGTTAAGGTTACCGCTAAGGTGCCCGTTAAGGATAAGGACGGCAAGAGAGTTAAAGAGGTAGTTGACGGTAAGAAGGTTACCAAGTTTGACTCTGTTGAGAAGGAAATCAAGAAGGATCAGCCTTCAAGACTTCACGCTCGTCATCAGATGATGAAGGTTCTTTACCCTGTAACTGAGGTTCCTACAGCTGCAGCAGGCAGAAAGAAAGGAACTAAGGAAGTTGACCTCGTTGCTAAGCTCTTTGATGAGTATGGCACAAAGTATGCATCACGTAAGGGTGGATATACAAGAATCGTTAAGATTGGTCAGCGTAAGGGTGACGGAGCAATGGAAGTTGTTCTTGAGCTCGTATAATACGACAAAGTACGAAACCGCAGGTTATATGCCTGCGGTTTTTTTATGCCTGTTATAGTCTATTCCTGCGTTGACGCAGATTGAGGCGTGATATATTTGCTTTCCGGGCACGCTCTCGCTACCTTCGTCTACTTGCGTTACTAAGCTCGTGAGGGACCTCGCTAAGTAACGAGTGCCTCAGAGTACCCTTGAAATCAAATATATCACGCCTCAATCTGCTGTTAAATCAGAGGACGACACAGAGGGAACTGTAGGATTTAATACCAATTCTCCCTCGTTGTTTATATATGTATCCCCGTCAGCAATTGCAGCTTCTTCGTCGTAATCATACGAGCTCAGAAGGGATATTTTTTTTATAGAGTAGTTAGCTTCATAGAACGCATAGAAAGTGTTAAGAAATCTTTCCGCTTCAGTTGCTTCACAAATCAACTCTCCGTCCTTAACGTTCTGGTCGAAATCATAGTAGTAAACATGTAAAAACATGTAGTGGTCGGGGTCGTAGTGGTCAGTGAACTTAGAGGAGATGAGTTCGCAGTAGAAGCCATCGTGGGGTTCGAAGCGACCTTCTATGGTGGCACCGTTTGAAAGAAGCGGGGTACCGTTTGAGTTGGTGGCCTTTGAGGGCTCAGGGGCTTTGGTGGGCTCGGGAGTTGGCTCAGGGGTTGGCGTCGGTGTTTCGGTGGGAATCGGGGTGGCGTAGGCAACTTCAGGATTGTTCTCGGCGTAGACGTCCAAGGTATCGCCGGTTTTGAAGAGAATCTTTGCGGCTACAGTCACTAAAAGTATGATTCCGAATATGGTTACCAAAGCTTTAATTATCTTGTCTCTGTCAAAGTTATTCATGTAAAAATCATATCAAAGAAGCAATAAGACTTCAAGAACAGCACAAAACTAAAAAAATCACACCTTTTCTAAAATAATGACACTAACAATAGCGCCGGAGTTATTGAAGGTGTCATTTTCTTATGTTACATTGAAGACAACTAAAAAAATGACACCATTTTTGAGGCAAATAGATTATGAAGATAAGAAGAATCAGATATATAGCTGCAACGCTGCTTTTGAGCCTCCTTTTAGGCGCGTGCGGCAGCACTGAAGAGAAAAAGGATAAAGAGGTGAAGAATGAGGCGGAAGACCCCATAACCCTTGATTGGTACGTTAATTACAGCTGGTTTGTAACCAGATGGGGCGGAAACCTTGTTTCAGACACCATAACCGATGAGACCGGGGTAAGTGTGAACTTTATTGCCCCTGTCGGAAGCGAGGATGAGAAGCTGAACGCACTAATAGCTTCCGACTCTCTTCCGGATATCATTACCCTGGGCTGGTGGGAGCCCCAGGTCGAAGAAATGATCAATAAGGGTATGGTTTACTCCCTTAACGACCTGGCTGAAGAGTACAGCACCAATTTCTTTGATTACGCCAACGAGGATGTGGTTCGCTGGTATAAGCAGGAGGACGGGGACATTTACTGTTACCCTAATTCCTTCTATACCCCTGCGGATGTGGAAAGCCACGACAATATAGCCGCCAACCTTACTTTCCTTGTGAGAAAGGACATTTACGAGGCCATCGGAAAGCCCGATATGACCACCAAGGAAGGCTTCTACAATGCAATAAAGGATGCGGTAGAAAAGTGCCCGGAGGTTAACGGTGAGCCCCTGATTCCCATCGGAGGTACACCCTTTGATGACAGTGGATGCGCTTCCTTTGATCAGTACCTCCAGAATTTTCTTTCCATTCCTCATGAAAAAAACGGAGAGTTCTACGACAGGAACACAGACCCCGAATACCTGGATTGGCTTAAGGTAATAAGAAAGCTTAACGAGGAAGGCTATGTTACTGCCGATACCTTCGTGGATCAGAGGACACAGATAAGTGAAAAGATTGCTGAGGGAAGGTATTTTTGCCTGATTTATCAAAGAACTGACCTGGCGGATCAGCAAAAGCTTCTCTATGCCAAGGACCCTGATTCCATTTATATGGCTGTAGATGGCCCAAGAAACGAGGCAGGAGATCCGCCGATTTTATCAACAGCGGGAATAGCAGGCTGGACCGTAACCATGATTTCCAAGAACTGTAAGGACCCGGAGAGGGCCATCAGATTCATGGAATATTTGATGTCAGAACACGGCCAGAAGCTGGTGAGCCTTGGAGTCGAAGGCGTTACCTATGACATGGTGGAGGGCAAGGCAGTTTTAAAGGATGAGGTCAGAGAACTTCTTAATTCCGACAGGCAGGCCTACGACGCCAAGTACGGGGCAGACGACACCTACTGGATGCTTCAGGACAATGTGATGCAGCTTCAGTGGATGCCTGATTTGGAGGAGCCATTAAAGCAGTTGGCCGAGTGGACTTATCCTTACACCGAGTACCTTGGACAGTACGAGGTTATGATGGTTGAGACCAGCGACATGGGCGAAGCTTACGCAAAGATGAAGAAGCTTTGGAGCGACACTTTAAGGCAGCTTATTCTGGCGCCCTCGGATGAGGATTTTGACAGAATTGTGGAGGAATATCTCGTCAAGAGAGAAGAGATGGGATATGAGGCAGTCCACGAAGAAGAAAACAGACAGATGATAATCAACAAGGAAAAACTTGGGCTTAAATAAGCATGAAAATACGTGAAATCTTCAGGGGATTAAAACTGAATATCAAGTTTACGGTTGTGATTATCATTGCAATCATGATTCCAATTGCCATTTTTGCGGGAGTGCTTTTCTACAATATCGAGCAAAACGCTGTGGAAACCAACAAGGCAAATATGGAGTACAGGCGTGAGCAAAGCATCAGTAACATTGATAATTGCATTAACTCCATCAACATGGCCACCCAGTTTTTCTTAAGCGACGAAGAAATGAAGGAAGTGCTGGTAAGAGCCAAGATGGGGGAGGAGCTTACCAACGAGGAACTTGTTGATTTCAAAAGCACCGACATCAAAAATCTTGAGCGTCTGGTTTCCAACAACCCTCTTCTTTACTCCGTAAGGATTTTTGCGGCCGGGGATAACGTTCAGGAGATGATGCAGATTCTTTATAAGAACAAAAGAAGCCTTAATCTTGGCTGGAGAAGTGATTCAAATAGGGACGGCTGGCACTTTGGAGTGACAGACATGGCCTTTTCTGCTCTCCTTACAAACACCGAGGATTCACTGGCCTGCTTGGTAACCCCCATGAGTGACTACAGAGCCGGGGAAATCGGAATTGTTGAAGCGTCAGTGAAGATGAGTACGCTTTTTCCAAGTCTGTATGAAAATAATGACAGCGAGTGGAACGTGTTCATAGCCGACGACGGCAGAATCTATTCCGCCGGGGATTTGTCCGACGAGAAGATGAACGTCATCAGGGAGTCCTTCGAGCGATACAAACTGGCCGAGGAGTCGGTAAATTACCACAAGGGCCATAGCGAGAAGCTGGTAACCACCGTGCTTTATAAGAAGGAGCTTGGGGGCAGCCTTGTCTTCGTTAAGGACATTACGGAGGAAATCGAGCATATTTACGGCATGAGGTCGGTTTTCATCGTGATGATGATTATCCTCCTTATTGCCATTTCCTTCTTCATAAACAGAATCGTTCAGGCCATGTTAAGGCAGTTCTACTCAATCCTTAAGAGCATGAGAGAAGTGGGCCACGGAAACCTTTCTGTCAGAGTGGAGAATCCCGGCAACGACGAGATGGGCGAGCTTGGAACCCAGCTTAATACCATGCTTGATCGTATTGAGAATCTGATGAAGGAAAACATCGGCCGTGAGGTTATGGTAAAGGATTCTGAGATCAGAGCTTTGCAAAATCAGATAAACGCTCATTTTATCTATAACGTTTTAGAATCCATCAAGATGATGGCGGAGATTGATGAGGAATACGAGATTTCCGATTCCATCACCTCCCTTGGGAAGCTTCTTCGCTACAGCATGCGCTGGGTTTCCGGCAATGTTTCTGTGGCAGATGAGCTTGAATATATCAAAAACTACATTGCTCTCATTAACTTGAGATACGATTTTGTCGTCAATCTTTCGGTAAATGTGCCGGAGAATCTCATGGAGCAGCAGATTCCGAAGATGTCTTTGCAGCCCATAGTTGAGAACGCCATTCTTCACGGTATTGAGCCTTTGGGAGTGGACAGCACAATTTATATTAAGGCCACAACCGACGGCAAGGACGCAATTGTGGAGATTACGGATTCAGGTCAGGGAATGAACCCTGAGGAGCTTGAAAGACTTAACCTTTTGGTCAAGGGAGAATTGACTGAGGTTAAAGAAAAGAGCAATGGAATTGGTTTACATAACGTTCAAAAGAGAATCAAGATGACCTTTGGCGAGGAATACGGAATGACCATTTCCGCGGCCAAAGACTGTTACACAAAGGTTTCTATTCGCATACCTTACAAGAAAAGCGAGGGATAAACATGAAGACACTTCTTGTAGTTGAAGATGAGAAAATGATACGCCGAGGCATCTGTACCATAGCCAAAAGAAGCGGTGTTGAAATTGAAGAAGTATTGGAGTGCGGCAACGGAGAGGAGGCTCTTGAAATCGTTAAGAGCAGAAACGTTGATGTGCTTTTTACGGATATAAGAATGCCAAAGATGGACGGCATTGAGCTTGTGAAGGAAATAAACACATTGGAGAATAAGCCCATTGTTGTTGCAATATCGGGATATGACGATTTTTCCTATGCGGTTGAAATGATGAGAAACGGGGTAAGAGAGTACATCTTAAAGCCAGTGGACAGGGACAAAATCTGCTCTATCCTTACAAAGATTGAGGCGGAGCTTGCCGATAACAACAGGAAGCAGAAGACCGAGCAGGACATCGGAAGGCAGCAGATTAAATACCTCCTTACCAATGAGCCCGAATCCAAAGAAGAGATAGAGACTTTGAAGGCCAAGTTTGACGGCGAGTTCTTCGGCGGCGAGTACGTGGTTTGCTGCAGCTGCAGAAGAAACGATAAGAGACCTGCGGATGAGGATGGAATCATATTTATTCCCGGAGTTGGAGATTCAGACGTTTTTATCATAGAAAAAGATAAGTTCGACGGATTTCTCACAAGCGAATTTGAGGAGTGTTTCCTCGGAATAAGCCGTCCCCACAGGGGTATAGAGAATCTGAGGGAAGCTTACATGCAAGCCTGCGAAGCAAGAAGAATGGCCTTTTGCATGGTAAAAAGCCATATCTACGGTGACGAAACAGGCAAGGTTGCGGAGGTACTTATTAAACAGGCGGCGGCCTATATTGAGGATGCGGCCATGAGCAAGAGACTTCAGCTTATAGGTACAGGCAAGACCGATGAACTTATTGCCCAGTGGGACAGGTTCTTTATCAGTGTTGAGAGAAGGCAGATCAAGGAAGAGCATTTTGAGGCGGCTCAGGAGCGCTTTATTGAGGATGCGGGAAGGACATACCGCTCATCTTTAAGCGAGGAAGATTACATGGAGCTTCAGATGTTCAGGCATACCCTTTTGTACCCTTCGATAGTCGAGTACAGGGATTCCTTTATGAACTGGATCCTTAAGCTTAATGAGAATATCGGCAACAGGGATGATACCAAGCAAAGCGACAAGAAGATGCAGCAGGCCCTGGCTTACATCAAGGAGAATTACAACTCCGACATTAACATGGCTGTGGTTTCCAATTACATATCCATGAACTATTCGCTGTTCTCCTTTTCCTTTAAGCAGTACACGGGAATGAACTTCGTGAATTACTTGAAGAACCTTCGTATGGATGAGGCCAAGAGAATGCTTGCTGAGACGGATATGAAGGTTATTGAGATAAGTCAGTGCGTGGGTTATGACAACGAGAAGCACTTTATGAAGCTTTTCAAAAGCGAGTTTGGCGTATCTCCTTCCGAGTACAGGAAGAACATGCAAAGATAAAAAAATGACACCGAAATGAATTTTTATTCCTTATACTAAATCACCTGAATTTATATTATAATTTTCAGGTGATTCTATATGTCAACTGGAGGAAAAATGAACAAATACATTATAGATTGGGATGAATACGCTCGCGTGGCCAGAAAAGCCGCAGCCGAAGGTGCAGTTCTTTTGGAGAACCAGGGAAATGTCCTTCCCCTTAAGAGGGGCGAGAAGGTGGCAATCTTCGGACGAGATCAGCTTAATTATTATAAGAGCGGTACAGGTTCGGGAGGACTTGTAAATACCCGATATGTGGTAAGCATTTTGGATGCGCTTCTTGATGAAAAGGATATAACCGTTGATGAGGAAGTGCTTGATGTATATAAGACATGGGTTTCTGAGCACCTTTTTGATGCCGGCAACGGCTGGGCTACGGAGCCTTCAAGCCAGGTTGAGATGCCCATCGACGATGAGATGCTTAAGGCAGCAAGAAAGAGAAACGACAAGGCCATAATCATAATCGGTCGTCTTGCGGGAGAGGATAAGGATATCCCTGCAGGAGAGGGCGGATTCCTCCTTTCAGATCTTGAGGAGGCAATGATTTCGAAGGTCTGCGGGACCTTTGATAAGGTAATTGTGCTTCTTAACTCCGGAAGTATTTTTGACATGTCCTGGGTTAAAAAGTATAACCCCTCAGGTGTTATGTACGTTTGGCAGGGTGGCCAGGGAGGCGGAAACGCGGTTTGTGACGTTTTGATGGGCAGAGTTAACCCCTGCGGCCATTTGACTGATACCATAGCAGAAAGCCTTGAGGCTTATCCCAGCACCAAGAATTTCTCCGGTGAAAAAGTAAATCTCTACGCTGAGGATATCTATGTTGGTTACAGATATTTTGAGACCTTTGCCAAGGAGAAGGTACTTTACCCCTTCGGTTATGGCTTAAGCTATACCACCTTTGAACAGTCCGATGAAAAATGCTTCTTCCTCCATGACAAGCTTGAGGCGGAGGTTACCGTTACAAACAAAGGTGACGTACCCGGAAAGAGCCTCGTGATGCTCTTTATTAAAGCTCCCCAGGGAAAACTTGGCAAAGCCGCAAGAGTTCTTATCGGATACAAGAAGACCAAGGAGATTAAGCCCGGAAACTCTGAGACCGTAACCTTTAATATCTCTGATGAAACCTGGGCAAGCTATGACGATTCAGGAGTAACGGGATATCGCTTCGCATATCTTTACGAGGCAGGTACATATATTGTTTATGCAGGCGACAACGTAAGAAGCGCCACCCAGATAGGTGAGTTCAACGTTGAGCGTGACGTGGTGATAAAGAAGGTTGATTCAGCACTGGCTCCTTTAAGAGAGTTTAAGAGAATTAAGCCAAAGCCCATCGGCGGCGGAAATTATATAGAAGAGTACGAGGATGTTCCTGTCAGGAGCTATGAGCCAAGGATAAAGGAATCCCAGACCAATGTAAGTTCCTATGAGTACACAGGGGACTTTGGATATAAGCTTTCAGACGTTTATGACAGGCGTGTCGCAATGAGCACCTTCCTGGGACAGCTGACAGATGAGGATTTACGCTGCCTTGTGCGTGGTGAGGGAATGTGTTCCGCAAGAGTTACTCCCGGTACGGCAGCAGCCTTCGGAGGAGTAAGTGACAGACTTGTCAGTTTTGGAATTCCCACTGCATGTGTGGCTGACGGTCCCAGCGGTATCAGAATGGATTGCGGAACCAAAGCTTTTGCCATGCCAAACGGAACCTGCCTTGCCTGCACATATGATGATGAGTTAAACGAGAAACTCTATGAGTGGGAAGGAAGGGAGTTAAGAAAGAATAGAATCGATTCCCTTCTTGGCCCCGGCATCAACATTCACAGGAATCCTTTAAACGGCAGAAACTTTGAGTATTTTTCCGAGGATCCTCTACTTACAGGTAAAATCGCAGCCGCTCAGCTCCGTGGAATGGCCAAGTATGGCGTAACCGGAACCATAAAGCACTTTGCGGGAAATAACCAGGAGAAGAGCAGACATTCTGTAGACTCTGTTATTTCAGAGAGAGCCTTAAGGGAAATCTATCTTAAGACCTTTGAACTTGCAATCAAAGAAGGCGGCGCTTACCTTATAATGACAGGATACGGCGTTCTTAACGGCGTATGGTGTGCCGGAAACTATGAACTTAACACCTCCATTCTTAAGAAGGAATGGGGCTTTGACGGTATGGTCATGACAGACTGGTGGGCTAAGGTTAACAGAGAGGGATCAGATCCTTCTGTTAATGACTTAGGAGACATGGTCATTGCAGGAAACGACGTCTACATGGTAATAAGAGACGCTTTGGCCAACGAGAAGGTTGATAACCTTAAGGAATTCATGGAAAAGGGCATTCTCTCAAGAGGAAAGCTTGAGGAAAGCGCAGTAAGAATTCTTAAGGCTGTTATGCGCTCCCCCGTTATGGACAGAAGCCTTGGCAGAATTTCCGATGAAGAGAAGGAAGCAATGGAAAGCCTTGATGAGGAAGACAAGGAGGCATTCAACCTTGAGTACAGACCCATGGTTGATAACTTGCTTACCATTGACGGAGCGGGAATCAACACTGCCAGAGGAAAGTCATTCCTTATAGGAGTCGAGGCAGAGCATCAGTGCAATCACAAGATAACCATAAACCTTTCGGTGGATGCGTCAGACCTTGCTCAGGTGCCCATAACTTTCTATGCAAACGGTGTCAATTTCGGAACCGAAACCTTAAGAAACACCAAGGGCGAAAATATTGAAATCACCAGAGAAATCGGGTGGTTTGGCAACAAATACAATGCCGTGAAACTCTATTTTGGTCAGGCCGGAATTAAGATTAACACCATCAAAATATCTGGTGATATAGACCTAAAAAAATAACACCTTTTTAAAATTTATATAATTTTTCAGGGATTTTGGTCCTCCTATAATGAAACCATCAACAGACAAAAAGTTGGTTCAACATTATAGGAGGATTTTTTATGAAGATTAAAAAGTTACTTTCAGTTCTTCTTGCCGGTGCAATGACATTAGGTCTTGTTGCATGTGGCGGATCAGACACAGGAAGCAAGGCTTCCACAGGAAGTACATCAGGCGAATCTACAGAGGTTACCGCGGATGGGGCTACAGCTACTGAACTTGATGACAAGCTGGTTATCTGGACTTTGGCACAGGATCTGGAGCAGTTTGCTGAAAGATACAAAGAGCAGACAGGTGTAGAGACAGAAGTTGTCGTTATCGAGCCTGCAAACTATCCTACAAAGGTTCAGACCGCATTGGTTGGCGGCGAGACAGAGCCCGACATCATTGTTGGTGAGCCTCAGATGCTCGGCGACATGTATGACGCAGGTTTCTTTGCAAACCTTGACGAGATGGGTGCCAAGGATTACGAAGGTCAGATCGTTGATTACGTTTGGGAAGTTGGTAAAGACGCTGACGGTATCCAGAGAGCAATCTCTTATCAGATTACTCCCGCAGGTATCTACTACAGAAGAGACATTGCAAAGACTGTATTCGGTACAGACGATCCCGATGAAATCGGAAAACTTTTCAAGGATTACCCTACAATTCTTGAGACAGCCAAGACTTTAAAGGCAGCAGGCTACAGAATTTTCTCATCTGATTCCGAAATCAACTACTTCTCAGGTGACTCTGCATGGGTTATCGACGGAAAGCTTAACGTTGATGAAGCAAGAGAGAAATACATGGACCTTGTAGTTGACCTTTATCAGGGCGACCTTACAGCATACGCTAACCAGTGGTCTACACCCTGGTACCAGGCTATGGCAGGTTCGGTTCCCATCCTTACTGCTGAAATTCAGAACTACGAAGATGATTCCGTAAACGTATGGGATGC
Source organism: Lachnospiraceae bacterium (assembly GCA_017619295.1). Lineage (GTDB taxonomy): Bacteria > Bacillota > Clostridia > Lachnospirales > Lachnospiraceae > G11. The sequence goes on along the minus strand of JAFZSQ010000062.1, from coordinate 15,115 downwards.
TGAGTCTTTCGAAGAAGCTACAAAGGATCTTGAGAGAACAGAAGTATTCGCATTCGGCCTTCCCGCTTGGGGTGTTCTTACAATGAGAGACAACGTTAAAGAGACATCAGGTCTCTGGGGCGTTTGTGCAGGTCCCGCATACGGTTTCGGTGGTGGTACATTCATCGGTATTTCTTCCAACTCTGAGAGAAAAGAGACAGCTTGGGACTTCGTTAAGTTCTGTACTTTAAACGAAGAGACAGCTGACTGGTGGATCGAGGTTTCCGAAGGTGATACAGTATCCCTCGTTTCAGCTCTTGAGAAGCACGCAAACGACGAGAACGCTGTATACGGCGGTGAGAAGCTCTACGCTTTCTGGCTTGAGCAGGCTAAGGGTATTGACTACTCAAAGGTAACTCAGTACGACAAGGCCATCGACGATGCCTGGGGACAGGCAATCGGTGCCATCAAGACAGGTGAAAAGGACAAAGCGACTGCAATCAACGATTTCTATGATCTTATTCAGTCCACATATCCTGATATGGTTATCGAAAGATAGAATATCTTCTTAAGTGTCAATTGTCACCGGGAGAAATCCCGGTGGCAGTTTGACTCCCCAGGGAGGCACCTTTTATGAAAAAGAAAAAATCAAAAGTTACAGCTTATAACAACTGGGGCTATGCCTTCGTGGCTCCCTTCGTGATTGTATTTTGCATATTCAGCATTTATCCCGTATTACGAACCCTTTACCTTAGCTTCACAAATCTTAAGGTGGTAGGTAATGCGGACATTATCGGTTTTAAAAACTACGCCCGCGTCCTTACCGACAAGTTCTTCTGGACTGCCCTTTGGAACACGGTAAGAATCTGGATAGTTAACATTGTTCTGCAATTGGGATTGGCGTTTTTACTGATGATGGTTTTCTCGGATGTTAAGTATAAAATGAGAGGCCTGGCGGTTTTTCGAATCATTTATTACCTGCCAAACATCATTGCGGCAACATCAATCGCGTTCCTTTTCTCCACTTTGCTTGATTGGAGATACGGCACTTTTAACATAATTATCAAATCAATTTATGACTTGTTCGGAGCGAAATATAATCCGGTTAACTGGATCGGAAGCTCCGCCACAGCAGGATACACCGTTGCAGTGATTCAGTCCTGGATGTGGTTTGGAAACTCCTTCTTAATGCTTATGGCGGGAGTTCAGAGTATTAACAGAGATTACTTCGAGGCGGCTGCCATAGACGGCGCCGGTCGTTGGACTATATTTGGCAAAATCACATTACCTCTCATCAAACCCATTATGATGTACGTGGCCATCACCTCCCTAATAGGTGGCCTTCAGATGTTCGATCTTCCCTTCCTTATGATTGAGACGGCATCAAGTGCATATGGTTCGGTTCAGACGGTAATGATGTATCTGTATAAATTCGGCTTCACAACAGGAACAACCCAGGTTGGATACGCATCGGCTGTGGCCTATGTGCTATTCCTCATAATCCTTACGGTTTCTGTGGTTGAGCTGAGACTATTCAGGGGAAAGGGGGATAAGTAAATGGCTTTCAAGATCAAAAAAGGAATCCTGTATTTTTTGCTTGTCCTGCTTGCATTGACCTGTATGCTTCCCTTCGCGTTGATGATGATTAACGCCACACGAACAGGCGCGGACATAGTTTCAGGGTTCACCTTTATTCCCGGAAAGGCGTTGAAGGAAAACTGGGATACGGTTTTTGACTACTTTAACCTTTTCAAAGGCATCTGGAACTCGGTTCTTGTTTCGGTGCCCGCAACTCTCCTTTGTGCGTATTTTTCAACACTTACGGCATATGGACTGGCTTTTTATGAGTTCAAAGGAAACAAGGTGGTATTCGGTGCAATCCTTGCATTTATGATGATTCCCGGACAGCTTTCCCTCATTGGTTTCTACCAGTTATGCACAAAGCTCCATCTGGTTAACTCATATATACCCCTTATTATTCCGGCGATTGCGGCGCCCGGAACAGTATTTTTCCTAAGACAGTATATTTTAAGCTCTCTTCCAAAGTCCCTTATTGAGGCAGCGCGAATTGACGGAGCAAGCGAGATATACTCATTCCACAAAATAGTGACACCCATCGTGGCACCGGCTGTGGCAACCATGGGAATCATGGCCTTTATCGGAAACTGGAACAGTTATCTCTTGCCAATGATTCTCATTAACAAAACTGACAAAATGACTTTGCCCGTTATGATGGCAACTTTGAAGGCTTCCAACCACATAAATTCAAACCAGGGAGCCATCTACCTTTCGGTTGCCATTTCGATTATCCCCATTCTTTTAGTGTTTGTGGCATTCTCAAAGTACATCATAAGCAGTGTATCAGCGGGCGCGATAAAAGAATAACATGCTTTTTCTCGTATCCTCTCTCAAGAATTGGTTTGACAGGCACCTCCCCAACCCCCGGGGAGGTGTTTGCCGTATTATGGTGAAGTCATTGTAAAACTTTGGGATATCGAGTAAAATAATGTAGTTAAGTGTTTACGGGAAAAGGTCAAATTATGAGCATTGTTAAAGCTAAAGATCTGACATTTGAATATATAAGACGAGACGAAGAAGGAAACGTTGACGGAATAACCACGGCCATCGATAACGTGAGTCTTGATATTAAGGAAGGGCAGTTTATTGCTATCCTTGGGCACAACGGCTCAGGCAAGTCCACTTTTGCCAAGCATATCAATGCAATCCTTCATCCTACGGAAGGCACTGTCTGGGTGGACGGAATGGACACTTCGGATGATGCCAATGTCTGGAATATCCGCCATGAGGCGGGAATGGTTTTCCAGAATCCCGACAACCAGATAATAGGTCAGGTGGTTGAGGAGGACGTGGGTTTTGGCCCTGAAAATATGGGAGTTCCCACGGAGGAAATCTGGCAGCGAGTGGAAGAGAGCTTAAAGGCTGTGGGAATGTACGAGTACAGAAAGAAGTCTCCAAACCGCTTATCAGGCGGCCAGAAGCAGAGGGTATCTATTGCGGGGGTCCTTGCAATGCATCCCAAGTGTATTGTTTTTGACGAACCTACTGCGATGCTTGACCCCAACGGACGTAAAGAGGTTATAAGGGCAGCGAGAGCCTTGAATGACGTTGAAGGAATCACGGTTATTCTCATTACCCATTATATGGAAGAAATTATTCATGCGGATAAGGTTTTTGTCATGGATAAGGGAAAGATAGCCATGGAGGGAACCCCAAGGGAAGTCTTTTCGAAGGTTGATGAATTAAAGGCCTTGAGACTTGATGTTCCACAGGTTACACTTCTTGCCTATGAACTTAAGAAACGTGGGGTTAATCTGCCCGACGGTATTCTTACGAAGGAAGAGCTTGTAAAGGCTCTCGGATTATAGATTTTCACTTAAGGTGATATTATGTCGATTATTTTGGATCATGTATCTTACGTATATGACGCCGACACCAACATGCCGGTAAAGGCTTTGGATGACGTTAATCTTGTTATTAATGACGGTGAATTCATCGGACTTATCGGACACACGGGGTCAGGCAAATCCACCCTGGTCCAGCATCTGAACGGACTTATGAAGGCCACAAGCGGCACCATTTACTATAATGGTGAGGATATATACGACAATGACTACAACAAAAAAGAATTAAGAAGCAAGGTTGGACTTGTGTTCCAGTACCCTGAGCACCAGTTATTCGAAGTTGACGTTTTTACCGACGTATGCTTCGGACCTAAGAACCTTGGCTGGGACGATAAGAAGGTTCAGCTTAAGGCTTACGAAGCATTAAAGATGGTTGGAATCGAGGATGAGTACTTCTATCAGTCTCCCTTTGATTTGTCGGGAGGCCAGAAGAGAAGAGTTGCCATCGCAGGCGTTCTTGCCATGAGTCCCGAGGTACTGGTTCTTGATGAGCCTACCGCAGGACTTGATCCCAAGGGAAGAGATGAGCTTTTGAATAAGATTTCCGAGCTTAGACGCACCACGGGAATGACGGTGGTTCTTGTTTCCCACAGTATGGAAGACGTTGCCAACTACGTAGACAGAATAGTTGTTATGAATAAGGGAAGGATCATGTATGATGACGTTCCTTCCGAAGTATTTAAGAATTACAAGGAACTTGAGGAAGTGGGACTTGCAGCTCCCCAGGTTACCTATATTATGCATGCGCTTAATGACGCCGGATTAAAGGTTGACTGTGATGTTACAACCATTAATGAAGCGGCTAATGAGATAGTGAAGGCATTGAAAGGCCGAAAATAGATGTTACGAGATATTACCCTTGGACAATATTATCAATCCGATTCCGTAATCCACAGGTTGGACCCCAGAGTTAAACTCTTGGGTACTGTGGCTTTTGTGGTGTCTTTGTTTTTATCGGATTACTTTTTGGGGTATCTTGTGGCGATTTTGTTCCTTGCCATATGCGTTGAGCTTTCAACAGTACCCTTCAAGTTCATTGTAAAGGGTATGAAGACCATAGTTTTCCTTCTTATTATAACGGTCGTTTGCAATTTATTATTCACAACGGGAACGACAGTAGTGTCATTTTGGAAGGTGACTATTACGGTAGAAGGCATAAGAATGGCATTTATGATGGCCTTAAGACTTTCTTTGTTAATTCTTGGTTCATCAATTATGACGTTAACCACCACACCCAACAATCTGACGGACGGAATGGAAAGTGTAATGTCCCCTCTTAAGAAAATAAGAGTTCCGGTTCATGAGATTTCCATGATGATGTCAATTGCCTTAAGATTCATTCCCATTCTCCTGGAGGAGACTGACAAGATAATGAAGGCCCAGATTGCAAGAGGTGCCGATTTTGAAACCGGTGGACTTATTAAGAGAGCCAAGGCTTTGATTCCTTTGCTGGTACCTTTGTTTATTTCCGCATTCAGAAGAGCAAACGATCTTGCTCTTGCAATGGAAGCAAGATGCTATCGCGGCGGTGAGCATCGTACCAAGATGAAGCCATTAAAATACAGGAAGAGAGACGGAATTGCCTACGGCATTCTTGTTATATACATAGCAGCTGTTATCATAGTCGGCAAATTTGGAATCCCTGTTGGGGGATTTGTGTGGTAGCTTATGAAGAGAGTACTTCTTACCGTAGCTTACGACGGAACAAATTATCATGGTTGGCAGGCACAGGACAACGCCAACACCATCGAAGCGGAATTAAACAAAGCATTGACCGATTTGGTTAATGAGAAAATTGAGGTTATCGGAGCAAGCAGAACTGATACAGGAGTGCATGCCCTTGGTAACCTTGCTGTTTTTGATACAAACATGCAGATGCCTGCGGAGAAATTTTCCTATGCATTAAACGCCAGATTGCCCGAAGATATAAGGATTGTGGGATCTTGCGAAGTGCCTGTGGATTATCATCCAAGGAAAACCGGCATGAAGAAAAGATATGAATATCACATCTATTCTGCCGAGTTTCCATCCCCGGTAAGGCGTCTTTACAGCCATTTCACCTACCACGAACTTGACGTGGAGAAGATGAACGAGGCAGCACAGTATCTTGTGGGTGAACATGACTTTACATCTATGTGTAGTGTAAATGCCCAAAGTGACTCGAAAGTCAGGGAGATATATGACATTAATGTCAGAAAGCATGGATCTGAAATTATTATCACTGTAGTAGGCAGTGGCTTCCTATATAATATGGTAAGAATTATTGCCGGCACCTTAATGGAGGTTGGCATGGGCCGAAAGGAGCCTGAATGGGTGGGCGAAGCCCTTGAAGCAAAGAATCGTGAAGCCGCCGGACCCACTGCCCCCGCCTGCGGATTGGTACTTGTGGGGTATGAGGAGTAAGAAGGAGAAAAGAGGAATAAATATATGAAAAAGAAAGCATTATTGGTTCTAATTGCATCCATGACTTTGGTTTTGGGGGCCTGCGCCAACGAGGTCAAGCAGGAGACTGAGGAGGTAAGTGAGGTGCAGGAGGTGGCAACACCTACCCCTACAGAGACACCTACGCCTGAACCTACAGCCGAACCCACCAAGGAGCCTGAGGAAAACCTGTCTCAGGAGAATCAGGATATCGATGTGGAGAAGTCTCCTTTCTGGCTTTGGGAATACGAAGGCTATGTTGACGAGGCCACAGATTATCTTTGGGCTGAAGAGTTCGTTGACAGAGATTTTGACGGCGATAAAAAGAACGACAGACTTTACAGGAAGTGTGATCCTGATAAGCAGCTTGCTTTCTATACAATAGAATTTGGAAATGACACCAAGCTTGAGATTCCCCAGTGCTGGAACACAGGATTCCCTCACACCCAGTCTGAGGATCTGGACGGGGATAAGGAACTTGAGCTTCTCATCAACATGACCTATGACACCAGCACGGATCCCATGATGTTTGGTGATGTATGGCTCTTTGACTATGACAAGAAAGCTAAAGAATATAAGGAAGTAAAACTTCCCTTCGCAAGCGGCGAGAACGGAGCAAAGACCCTTCACGTCAACTATGGCAAAACCGTTAATGCTGTTATGCCCATAGAGATTAAGGAATGCGATTTTGCCATGGATTTGGATGTTGACGAAGACTGGCTTTCCAACTGGTGGACCTACGATGAAGCGGAAGCAGACCTTATGATCTGGGATGCTCAGGTTAAAGAGTACGAGGACGAGAAAGCCATTTACTGCGAGATAGAAGTTTTTGGCAAAACCGGAAGGGTTATAGGTTTCTGGCTTGTTTACAACGATGGGGAATATGAAGTCCAGGGAATGGATTATTCCGATTACTCACAGATGTATGATTGATTAAGGGGAAGTGCCTGTGGAAAAACGCGGAATTAAGGAATGGATTGTAAGATCCATAATACTTGTGATTGGACTTATCATTGCGCATCTTGGCGTAACACTTTTCCTGCTCTCAGATTTGGGAGCGGATCCTTTTAATGTGTTTGTCCAGGGAATCTTCAGAAAGATTTCAGCCGTTGCCAATACGGACCTTATCACCCACGGCCGCGTCCACATGGCTATTTCTCTCATCATTATATTGATACTTTTATTTGTTGATAAAACCTATGTCAAAATCGGAACCGTCATCTGCATGGTTTGCGGCGGCCCGATTATAGATTTTTTCACAGATATCCTTAATCACATTCTTCCTTTGGAAAAAACCAATTCTCTCCGCTTTTTTATGCTGGTTCTTGGTTGCGTGATTTTAGCTTATGGCATGACAATAGTTATAAAGTCTGATGCGGGAACCGGACCCAATGATCTGGTGGCGGTGGTAATATCGGATAAAATAAGGAAGAAGTTTTCAATCACTCGTCTGGTTGTTGACATCTGCTTTACTTTGATCGGATTCCTGCTTGGCGGAACGGTACTCTATGGAACCCTGGTATGCGTTGCTTTGGTTGGGCCTGTAGCCGGAATCTTCCTTCCTATTAACGGGAAGCTTGTGGAGAAAACTGTAAATAAATTTATGTAGGATATGAAAGGGGGTGTTGACACATCCCCTATTTTTGTACCATAATAAGAAGCGATAAAACGTTGACGAGGACAGTAGCTTACGAATCCATTCCCAGAGAGGGTTGCATCTGGTGCGAGCAACCTGTTTGAAAAGTAAGTGAAAACCACCTCCGAGTGACCCCAATAAGGTCCGTATCCCTTCGTTACAGGGCAATGAGTGGTCATCCTTTCAGATGGCAAGCATAGGTGGAACCGCGTAGATTTGAATTTACGTCCCATGCACAAGCATAGAGTTGTGCATGGGATTTTTTATTCCCCTGCACAGGTTTTGAGAAAGGAGTAAAGATGAAAATCACACTAAAAGACGGCTCCGTTAAGGAGTACAGCGAAGCAAAAAGCGTTTACGACATTGCGCTTGATATCAGCGAAGGCCTTGCAAGAGCAGCATGTGCCGGCGAAGTTAACGGCGAAATCGTAGACCTGAGAACAATTATTGATAAGGATGCAAGCCTTAACATCGTTACAGGAAACGACCCTGAGGGCTTAAAAGTAATTAGACATACATGCTCGCATGTTATGGCCGAGGCAGTTAAGAGACTTTTCCCTCAGGCTAAAATCACAATAGGACCTGCTATTGAAGAGGGATTCTATTATGATTTTGACATCGATCAGACTTTTTCAAGGGATGACCTTGATAAAATCGAAGCTGAGATGAAGAAGATCATCAAGGAGGGTAACCGCCTTGAGAGATTTGAACTTCCCAGAAAAGAAGCTGTTAAGTTCATGGAAGAGAAGGGTGAGCCCTTCAAGGTTGAACTTATCAACGACCTTCCCGAGGATGCTGTAATCAGCTTCTACAGCCAGGGGGACGGCTTCACAGATCTTTGCGCAGGCCCTCACCTTATGAGCACAAAGGGAATCAAGGCATTCAAGCTTATTTCCTCATCCATGGCTTACTGGAGAGGCGATTCCAATAAGGCAAGACTTCAGAGAATCTACGGTACTGCCTTCAATAATAAGGAAGATTTGGCTGCATACCTTGAGCACTTAGAGGATATCAAGATGCGTGACCACAACAGACTCGGCCGTGAGATGAAGCTTTTCACAACTGTCGATGTTATCGGTCAGGGACTTCCTCTTTTCACACCCAAGGGAACAAAGATGATCATGAAGCTCCAGAGATGGATTGAGGATCTGGAGGATAAGGAGTGGGGCTACGTTCGTACACGTACACCTCTCATGGCTAAGTCAGATCTTTATAAGATTTCCGGTCACTGGGATCACTACATGGACGGCATGTTTATTTTAAATAAGGATAGCGAAGACAAAGAGGTTATGGCTCTTCGTCCCATGACATGTCCTTTCCAGTATTATGTATATATGAATGAACAGCATTCATACAGAGACCTTCCTTACAGAATGGCTGAGACATCCACACTCTTCAGAAATGAGGATTCCGGTGAGATGCACGGACTTACAAGAGTTCGTCAGTTCACAATCACAGAGGCTCACATCATTCTTCGTCCCGATCAGGCTGAGGAAGAGCTTACAAGATGTGTTGAACTTGCTCACTTTGTTATGAAGACTCTTGGTATCGACGGTGATGTTTCATTCCGCCTTTCAAAATGGGATCCCAACAACAGGGCTAAATACATCGGCGACGAGGAATACTGGGATAATACACAGCAGTACTTAAGAGATGTAATGGTTAAGAACAACATCAAGTTCACAGAGGCTGACGGAGAGGCTGCTTTCTACGGTCCCAAGATTGATATCCAGGCCAAGAACGTATACGGCAAGGAAGATACAATGGTAACAATCCAGCTGGATTGCTCTGCAGCAGAGAAGTTCGGCATGTTCTACATTGATGAGAACGGCAACAAAGCACTTCCCTGGATCATCCACCGTACATCAATGGGTTGTTATGAGCGTACACTTGCTTGGCTTATTGAGCACTATGCAGGTAAGTTCCCTACATGGTTATGCCCTGAGCAGGTTCGTATCCTTCCTATTTCTGAGAAATATGGTGACTACGCTGAGAAGATCAGAAAAGAGATGGCAGCAGCAAACATCGATTGCTCAGTAGATAACCGTTCCGAGAAGATTGGTTACAAGATTCGTGAGGCAAGACTTGAGAAGGTTCCTTACATGCTTGTAGTAGGTGAGCAGGAAGAGGCTGATGGCCTTGTATCTGTAAGAAGCCGCTACGAAGGCAATGAGGGTCAGAAACCTCTTAAGGAATTCATGGATCAGATCTTAGAGGAAATCAGGACAAAGGAAATCAGAGTCGAACTTCCTGAAGACGAGAAAAAGAGATAAAAAAGTTGTTGACACCGCCACACCGATAGCATATAATATCTCGGTGTGGCGATATTTTGCCCTTTTTTAACAATGCCCCGTTAAAAAACGGCGATATCCACATTACTACAGGACATTTTAAGATACGAAATGTAGCCCGGACATCTGCATTTAATCTTAAGCGTGACCTGAATCAGTTTGATTTATTCTTTACGGAGGTAAATACATGAAAACATTTATGGCCAGCCCGGCTACAATCGATAGAAAATGGTATGTAGTAGATGCAACCGGAATGACACTTGGTCGTCTTTCTGCAGAAGTTGCTAAAGTTTTAAGAGGTAAGAACAAAGCTATCTTCACACCTCACCTTGATACAGGCGATTATGTAATCGTTACAAACGCAGCTAACGTTAAGGTTACAGGTAAGAAGCTTGATCAGAAGATTTACTATCATCACTCTGACTACGTTGGAGGTATGAAGGAAACAACTCTTCGCGAGATGATGGCTAAGAAGCCTGAGCAGGTTATCGAACTTGCTGTTAAGGGCATGCTTCCCAAGGGACCTTTAGGAAGAGAAATGTTCACAAAGCTTCACGTATACGCAGGCGCTGAGCATCCTCATGCAGCACAGAAGCCTGAGACATTGACATTTTAAGGCGAGGGAGGATTAGAAAATGGCTAGAGCTAAAGCAAAAGAGAAATTTTACGGCACAGGAAGAAGAAAATCTTCTGTTGCAAGAGTATATTTAGTTCCCGGTAAGGGCAACATCACAATCAACAAGAGAGGTCTTGACGAGTACTTTGGTCTTGAGACACTTAAGGTTATCGTTCGTCAGCCCCTTGCAGCTACAGACAACCTCGAGAAGTTTGACGTTCTTGTAAACGTTAAGGGTGGTGGATACACAGGCCAGGCAGGTGCTATCCGTCACGGTATCGCTAGAGCACTTCTTCAGGCAGATGAGGAGTTCAGACCCGTTCTTAAGAAGGCTGGATACCTTACAAGAGACCCTCGTATGAAAGAGAGAAAGAAGTACGGTCTCAAAGCAGCGAGACGTGCGCCTCAGTTCAGCAAGAGATGATCAATCTGCTATTGCAGATTTCAGAAGACTCGGTACATTGTACCGAGTCTTTTTTTGCGTGCTGAAAGTGGACCAGGGGGACGGGGTTCCTAGCTCATTTTGCAAAGACTTGAATATTGAAGAGGATAGAGAAAATACGTATACTAAAACTATTGATTATAGCGTAAGGCTTATATATGCAAATCGGCAGTTGTCGGGATGAGCGCATAGCCCTTTATCTTTTAATTAAACGTGTTAAGAAAGTAGGAAAACAATGGGAACAATTAAGGATTATAGGAACATGGTAGAACAGCCCTGGGGCAGGATGTTTTACGAATTGATTTATAAACAACTGAATATTCCGGAAGAGAATAAAATTAGAATCCTTGATTTTGGAGCAGGATTTTGCATTACAGCGAATCATTACGCCAAGAATCACGAAGTTATTGCTGTAGAGCCGAATGAAGAAATGCACAACCTGCGGGTTGAAGGAAATAATTATACCCTGATTCCACAAGGATTGGAATATCTTAAGTCTATTTCTGATAATTCTATTGATGTTGTTCTTTGCCATAATGTATTGGAATACGTCGAAAACAGAGAAGCAGTTTTAGAACAATTGGTGAGAGTAGTAAAGCCGGAAGGAATTCTTTCTGTTATCAAACACAATCTTTTCGGTAGAGTAATGGGAAGTGCTGTACTCGGTGACAATCCACAAGCAGCACTAGATTTGTTGAATGATGTTTCTGAAGACAGTATGTTTGGAAACAGAAGCGTTTATAGTAATGAGTCGCTTATTGAAGCGCTGTCACAGAAGATGAGCCTATCTGATACTTACGGAATAAGGGTGTTTTTCGGTTTGTCTTCAAATAATGAAATCAAATTTACAAACGAATGGTACCAACCGATGCTGGAGTTGGAAATCAAAGCGAGTGCCATGGAAGAGTTCAAAAAGATTGCTTTTTTCAACCATCTGATATTCAAAAAGAAGTTGTTGTAGAAGGAAAGTGGACCAGGGGGACGGGGTTCCTAGCTCATTTTGCAAAGGCTTGAATATTGAAGAGGATAGAGGAAATGCGTATACTAAAATTATTGATTATAGCGTAAGGCTTAAATATGCAAATCGAAATTTATGGAGGAGAAAGTGTATGCCTCATGTTGAAATTAAATGTTTTGCGGGAAGGACAGAAGAACAGAAACACATTTGTGCGAAAAAAATAGCAGAGGTAATATCAGACACACTTGGATGTAAAATCTCAAGTGTTTCCGTCGCAATAAAGGATATTGACGAAGATAATTGGAAGGCAGAAGTGTGGGACAAGGATATCGTAACCAACAGGGAATATATGTATAAAAAGCCGGGCTACTCATGTGACGAGTAGACTTTACCAAATTCCCGTTTGTCGGGCTGATTGATCGTAAGTTATCGTAATATAAATGAGTACGACAATTACGGTTTGTAAAGATGAAAGGTAAAAGGTATTGAAAAAAACAGATATAAAGTTGCCATCAGTTGTGTACAGTAGTCCTGAGCTTTCTACCGTACACAACAGGTAAACAGCAACTTGACTTGAAAATGCTGAAAATATGGCATTTTCACTTCATTAATCGTTATCAAAGAGATAATCGTTTCACAACGTATTACGTCTTTGGACAATCATATGCGACTTATTACACCCCAGGACAACTGTCTTGGGGTGTTTTTTATATATTATGGTGATCACTAAAAATGTAGAATTCTACAACTTTGTTGATTAAGACAATGCGATGTGATAAGATGTAATTGACAAAAATGTAGAATTCTACGATTTAGGAGATTATATGATAAAAAGAGATAAATATCTGACTCAGCTAATCAGTGCAAAGAACAATGGATTTCCGAAGGTAATAACAGGTGTGAGAAGATGTGGAAAGTCATTTCTTCTTAAAGAAATTTATAGAGAATACTTGCTTTCTGAGGACGTTCCAGAGAGTAGGATAATTATCCTGGAATTGGATGATGATAAAAACAGCAAGTATCGCGATCCTTTAGAACTAGGAGCTTATATAAGGGAAAAATGCAAAGAAAAAGATATTTACTATGTTTTCATAGATGAAATACAGAAGGTATATTCTATAATCAATCCAAATTTCACTGATGGTAAACATGTTTTGGCTGATGCTAATGATACTGAGGTAATATCATTTGTAGATGTTGTGCTCGGACTCTCAAGAGAAAAAAATATAGATTTATATGTGACGGGTTCAAATTCAAAAATGTTGTCTTCAGATATAGTTACCGAATTTAGAGATAAGGCGACAAACATAAAGCTGTCTCCGCTGTCATTTGAAGAATATTATGGATATGTCGGAGGATCAGCAACTGAAGCAATATATACATATATGCAATACGGTGGAATGCCGTTAGCTTTATTAAAAAGCGACGAAGATAGAAAAGAATATCTAAAGAGCTTGTTCGCTACGACATATTTCGCTGATATTGTTGAAAGAAATCAGTTGAAAAAAGGAGAGGCCTTGGATGAACTCTGCAATATTATTAGTTCTTCAACAGGCTCGCTACTTAATTCAGAAAAAATAGCCAATACCTTTGAAAGTGCTAGGCATGAAAAAATAGATAAACAGACAGTTGAAAACTATATCGGTTACTTTAAAGATGCTTTTCTTTTACGTGAGGCAAAGCGTTATGACCTAAAAGGAAGAAAAGAAATAGGAGCACTCAGAAAGTATTATTTCTGCGATACCGGATTACGAAATGCCCGATTAAATTTTGCGTTTCCGGATGAAGGGCAAATGCTCGAAAACATTGTCTATAATGAACTTTGCTATAATGGATATTCTGTTAATGTCGGTGCTTTTGACACTGTTGAAAAAGATAAAAATGGAAAATCAATAAGAAAAAATAATGAAGTGGATTTTTATGCCACAAAAGGGCTTAGATCTCTTTATATACAGGTGACTGCTGATATTACTAATGCAGAAACAAGAGAAAGAGAAATACGACCATTTTTTAAACTGAATGATCAAGTACTAAAGCTACTTGTTGTAAATAAACCAATTAAAGAAACCATGGATGAAAATGGTTTCACTATAATAGGGATTGCTGATTTTTTAATTCGATACATTAAATGAGAGATGTTTAATGTGGAAATATTAAAATGAGGGGGACATGTTAAAACATAAGCTGATCTGTCCGATGTTTTCAAAGCTGGAAAAAGAGCAGTCACATTGAGGGGAGAAAAAACAAAGATAATGAATGACAAAATGCCATATATAAATAGAGATGAGCAATTTAATAAAGTGGATGGTTTATTCACTTGGTATGATGAAATAATTAATATCTACGAAGCAGCTTTTTGGGTGCATTATCGTATTCTAAATAATCATATTGAGACTTGGATATCCGCCATCAGTGATGAAGATATAATGCCTCGTATGTTGTACTTCGTTAACACAGAGTATATGAGCATGGTTTTTGCTGAACTACTACTGACTTTGGAGGTGTTGTTTAAGGCTGAACTAATAAGATCAGGACTTGGTATTACCGATGTTAAAAATGTATCACATGGTGGTCATGGCATAATTGATCTGTTGAATAAAATGGACGAGGTTAAAGATGATAGGTGCAATCATATTGCTAAGATGTTTGATAACTGCAAAAAAGATTTAAAATATGCGGATGATAAAAATGTTTTCGTTAATGCAAGATATATAGATTGGGATAGATTTCAATTGGATGAACAATCTGCATTGATAATAAAGAAAATAGTTAAGGTTCTTGATAAAGTATATATGGATTATTATGAATTTATAAATATAGAGCATCTTTTGTATATAGGGATGGAGGCTGGATTTGGGGGGAGTGATTTTACAGAAGATGAAGTACGGAGGCTGAAAAAACTTGGTTTATTAGAAAACTAATATTATCTCTAGGAATTATATACTGCTAGCAAGATAACAGTAAAAAACGGCGTACAATTGTCTAGAGAAAAGCGGTGATGACATTGAGTGCAATGATTGATACAGATAAAAGTACTGTAAAAAGAAAAAGAGTTTGACTAGGGCTCAGAAAGTTGCCACCAGCAGCATACAGTAGCCCTGAGCTTTCTACCGTACGCAGCAGGTAAACAGCAACTCGTCCTAGAAATGCCACAAACACAGCACTTAGGACATTAAAAAAGTTCTCAAAGAGATGAGAATATCTGCAGTTGCAGATTTCAGAAACCCACAACCATCTGGTTGTGGGTTTCAGACTGTAGACAAAGTGGTCCTGAGAGCGCAGCTCTCAAGACCATTTTTCTTTTTCGCGAGTGTTTTATTGATAATAAAGGATAGAAACGGCCTCTATCA
>JAFZSQ010000006.1 GCA_017619295.1 Lachnospiraceae bacterium | reverse complement strand
TGTGATAACGCCGTCGCCTGTAACCTTCTCCATAGCGTCTGCTACGAGCTTACCTACTTCCTCATCACCTGCGGAAATAGCTGCTACTCTTGCGATGTGCTCCTTACCGTTAACCTTTGAGCTCATCTTTGCGATAGCCTTAACTGCAGCGTCTGTTGCCTTCTTCATACCCTTTCTTAAGATAATAGGGTTAGCACCTGCTGCGAGGTTTCTCATACCTTCATGAATCATTGCCTGAGCAAGAACTGTAGCTGTTGTTGTACCGTCACCTGCTACATCGTTTGTCTTTGTAGCAACTTCCTTAACAAGCTGAGCACCCATGTTCTCGAATGCATCCTCAAGCTCGATTTCCTTTGCAATGGTAACACCATCGTTTGTGATAAGGGGTGCGCCGTAGGACTTATCAAGCACTACGTTTCTTCCCTTGGGTCCAAGTGTAACTCTGACTGTATCGGCAAGCTTATCAACGCCCGCCTCTAATGCTTTACGTGCTTCTGCACCGTATTTAATCTCTTTTGCCATTATTAATTCGCCTCCAAATCTATTACTTTAAAATAGCCAAAATATCGCTCTGCTTAACGATGATATACTCTTCCTCGTCAACCTTAACGTCTGTTCCTGCATACTTGGAATAGATTACCTTCTGGCCTGCTTTAACTTCCATCTTAACTTCCTTGCCGTCAACAACTCCGCCGGGGCCCACTGCGATAACTTCTGCCTGCTGGGGTTTCTCTTTGTTCTGGCCGGGAAGAACGATACCTGATTTGGTTGTCTCCTCTGCAACTAACTGCTTTAATACAACTCTGTCACCAAGTGGTACTAACTTCATTATTAATGCCTCCTTTATATGAATATCATATATTGTTTTTCATATTATTAGCACTCTAAGTCATTGAGTGCCAATCAACATATCTTATATTAGTTTTTAGGCCCTTGTATTGCAACCGCCTTTACATCTATATATACTAACATATGCCCTCGTTTTCTTCAAATATCTCTCGTTTTCTCCCATTTGCTTCTAGGACTCGATTTTATAGAAATTTTATAATTGAAAAAAGCCCTAATTAAAGGGCTTCTCCAATCTTTTCAAATACTTCTTTTATGAAGGAAAAGGGGACAAATTTATCTCCCGCTTCCATGTCTATAATCTCTTTTGCGGTGGCTGTGGAAGCATCGCAGGTTTCCCCGGGCTGGCACTTCACATCGCTAAGTTTAAAATCTTTTTCAAACAACCATACATCAGAAAAATAATGGTCTCCTTTATGGGTCATTATAAATCTGTAAGGGTCATTTGAAACATCAAGGCCTGTCTCCTCTAAAACCTCTCTTACAACTCCCGTATAGGATGTCTCTCCGGCAGTAACGCTTCCGCCGGTAACCTCCCAGTATCCCGCAAAGCCCTTTTCGGGAGCTCTCTTTGTAATAAGATACTTTCCTTCTTTATTCCTTACAAATGCGGTTACAACCTGATGATACTCGCCCTCCTTCATGGGGTCGGCTCTTCTGTGGGTCTTTCCGGTGAGATTTTTGTTTTCATCCAGAATGTCCCAGAGTTCCTCAGGGGAGCTCATTAAGTTTTTGACATAATCATTGTAGTGGCCGTCATCCGGACCGAAATCATACTTCTCCATATATTCCTTCCTGAAAAAGGGCCCTTATTAAAGGCCCTTCTCCAATTTCTCCTTGTAACCGGGAGCATTTTTCATATCAAGTTTATTAATGAACATCTCATATTCCGCTTCGGAGATCTTCTCTGTGATTGTCTCCTCCACGTTTTCCTTAAAGGCAACGCCAAAGGCTATGGAAGGTGTGAGAATGCTGTCCTGATACTTGTCTGCAAGATTACGAACAGTGGTTACATACTGCTCAGCCTCCAAGGGCTCGGGCATGGGAATAACGATGTTAAAAACGTCTCCATCGCATCTTCCGATAACATATTCAGGTTTCGCCGCTTCAAGAAGGAAGTCAGCAACAACCTTAATAAGTCTGTCGCTCTCGTCATCTCCAAAGTGGTCATAGTAGAACTTGCAATCGTTAATGTTAGCCTGAACAACTGCAACAGGAGCGATTCCTGCTCTGTCTATTACCTTGATTCTAGATTCGAAGTAGGCCTTGGTATAGGTTCCTGTGAGAACGTCAAGTTTATCTCTGTCCTCTTCTCTTACGCTCTCAACTCTTAATCTGTGCTCCAGCTCACCCTTGTAATCTGAAAGCTCTTTAGCAAGAAAACTCTTCTCGCCCCAGTTCTCCATCAGTGTTACAAGATTGTTTACTGCAGGAATGCAGTCTTCCAAATCTCTGTCCATGTGAAGATGGGCCATAGTACGGTTTCTGAATCGAACCCTTATACCCGGAACCTCCTCAGGATCTATAAAGTCCATGTCCCAGTCTCCCACTTTGAGAGTACATTCTCCATGCCTCTCAGTAAGGAACAGACCCACGTTATATCTGTTGTAGATATCACGCATCATGAACTCGATTACAGAAAGATCATACAAATCCTTGAGGTGGTAACCCCTTATTGACTCCTTAATTTTGGCGTCAAAACTGTAGTTTCCGTAGCTCATTATTGTAATCCCCCGATAAAAAATATAGGTCTATTGTATCATTCCTAGGCCCAATTTACAACCACAAGAGCGGTGCCGGAATCTACCGATATTTCAGATTGAACCCCGGTAAATTCGTTACTTACCCCAAGGGGAAATCCGTAGGTTAACTCTGCTTTTTCCAAAGTATACTTAAGGCCCTTCTCCGTTACTCCCTTAATGACAGGGTCAAGGGCAAACAGGGAAACATATCCTTCCATGGTCTCCTTAAAGGACACGGATTCGTCTCTCATAACAAAGGTCATTCCTTCGCCTTCCATTATGTATCCCTTAAGGTCTCTGTCCTTTAAATATATAAGACTTTGAATATTTGCAATGGTGTGCTCCAATCTTCCGCCACCGCAGCCGTACATATAAAAGGTCTCGAAGCCCTTCTCTATTCCTATCTTAAGAGCCGCCATGGTGTCGGTGTCATCCTTCATGGGATTAAGCCTTACAACCTTCTCGGGAAACTTGGATTCAATCTCTTCTAAAGCCCCTGTAAAGGACTCAGTTATAGAGTCGAAGTCGCCCACAATCAAATCGGGCTCCACTCCAAGGCTTTCACAGTACATTAATCCACCGTCGACAGCAATAACGAAATCACCCTCTGATATCGGGATGCTTCCCACCGTCAAATCACCGGCACACACCAAAATACACTTACTCATTAGTCCTCCAATTACTCATCAACTCTTGTAAATACAGCAATACCATACTTTGAGTTCTCATAATCATGGTATGCTGCTGCAAATCTGTCTCTATCGAGCCATGCAATGTTTAAAAGCTCCAGTTCCTTGAATCCGGATTCTTCATAATCCATTATGGTTGTAACTGAATCATCACCCACGTTATAGCCAACCAATTTGTGATTTTCTTCAAATACCATGTCAAAGTCCTGACCACCGGAATAGAATTGCTGCACATTCTTTAATTCATCAGGCGGTGTGATTGCCTCACCATCTTTTCTTTTTGCATAATCATATTCATAGATAGAAAGACTTGTTCTCTCATTTTCCCGGTTTAAGACATAGAGTTTATCATCTCTTCCCTTTACTAACTGGGGTTCCCCTTCAACGGAAAAGACATGAGAATCCTTAACCAGCCCCATGTCACCGGAATACATGTGAAAAGCATCAACATCTCCATGAGATGAAACAAAAGCGGTGCCATCGCTTATAACCTGAAGCATACTATAGGTCTCTTTAGCCGGTCTGCCCAGAATAATACTGTCGAATATACCGGTTTTAAAGACTACATATCCTTCCGGGGCCCATTTTACCAGGTGAACATTACTTTCATTGCCCATTCCGCCCTCTGCCTTATATAAATATTCATCACTCAATAAAGCATAAAGGTTTCCTTCACTGTCAAACTGGCTCTCACCGAGGAATAAAAGGGACATCTCATCATCGTCACTCTCATAGGCCAAGAGGTTAATCGCGGTCAGTTCATCCGGCACTACTGACGCGTACACATCAAAGTCTTCATCTATTGATGCAGGGTTAACATTATGTCCCTCGTTTATGGGGATGAACCAATAAGGCAGTTTTAATTCAATTGATTCCTCTGTTAACTCTTTGGTCTCAGGGTCTATAATCGCAATTTTATAATCGCTATTTTGAGTCGCAGAAACGCGTTTATTATAGAAAACATAAAGCTTGCCATCGATAAAAGCCATAGCTCTTCTGATTCCATTACATATAAACGTGTTAATGTCAAGGTCAAATCCCAAATCCTCTGCGGAATACTTTGTACTCCTTGCTTCCTCAGGCTCAGAATCATCCACCGTTTCTTCGACTTCGTTGTCTGACTCTGTGAGAGCGTTTTCGTTTTCTTCGGAAACCACTTCAGACTCCGTTTCGGTAGTAGCGGTTGCCTCCTCATCCTTTGCCCCACAGGCAGACAAAGAAAGTGTAGCCACAAGGCTTGTGGCAAGTAAAATACATACCAATTTCTTCATACTCTTATCCCTCTTTCTTGATATAAAAATAGCGGGTAGGCTTAGCCTACCCGCGAATTAACTATAGACCCAAACCCTTACTTACGGTGCAGATGAAGTCCTGTACATTTGTAACTATTCCCTTCGCTGAAAGACTTCCTCTGTCTGAAAGTTTATTAACCGTAAACTCTGAAATGTCAACGCAGTAGAAATATACCTGTCTGACTGTTCCATCCTTAAGAACTCTGTAGGAAGGAGTCATATTTCCTGTTGCGATTGTATGAAGCATTGTAGCCATACAAATAACCGTTGTGGCATCTCTGATCTGGTCTCTCATTCTGTCCTGTGCGGTATATACATCACCAAACACAGGAGGAAGAGGTCCGTCATCTCTGATGGAGCCTGCCAAAACGTAAGGTACATTCTTCTTCTCGAGATTGTAAATGATTCCGTTGTCTATCTTCTCTTGCTTGATAAACTCGGCAATGCTGCCGTAGTATCTTACTCTGTTTATTGTATCTAAATGATTGTAATGGCCCATGGGCTGACTCTTCTGGGTGTAAATGTCCTGTCCCAAAGCAGTCTTTTTATATGCGCCCTCAAGATCGTGAGTTGCAAGTGCATTACCTGCAAGAACCGCATCAACATAGCCTGCCTCAATAAGCTTGGAAAAAGCATTCCTTGCATCATGGTCAAAGGCAAATGCAGGTCCCATTACCCATACAATCTTGCCGTGGTCTCTGTCGTAGTTGAGAATATCATAAAGCTCATCATAATCAATTGAGAATGCAGTCTCTCTTGATCTGTTCTGTCTGAAGGCAAAAACATCCGACTCTGCCTTCTTCTCTCTGAATCCGGTTGAGTGCACATAGATACCCTCACTTCCGTCCTCAGTTCTTCCGGTGGCTACGAGTTCACCCTTTTTAAGATTCCTGAACTCCTTAACGAGGATCTTGCCGTCTTCGTAAACGGCTACGCAGTCCATTCTGCTTTCCTCTGCGAGAAGCCACTTCCCCTCAACTCTGAAATACTCAGGGAAAATACTTAAAGCGTGATAGTTCTCAGGAGCGACTCCGTCCTTAGGTGCAGGTTTGAGTTTGGCATCCTTGCTGGACGCAAACATCTCGTCGTCAAAATTGGGTGGATAATACTTCCTTAATTCCAGGCTCATTACAAATACATGACCTCCGTGTAAAACTAATTATTCTCGGAAAGATACATGTTCGCTCTGCTCTGGATTACAGCGCAAACATCATCGGCACTCTTCTGTCCTTCATAGTATGCCTCAGTTTCTTCCGTGATAATTTTCACGATAGCGTCATCGTAAGCATTAGTCAAGGTGCAATTTTTAAAGTATTCAATTAATTCGTTAACTTTCTCCTGGGAAAGGGGATCAATTGTAATATCCTGGCCGGCTATATAATAAGAATCATCATAGTACTCTCTGGTGCCGTCCTCGTTCTCCCAGTAAGGCTGCTCTGTTGCTTCCTTACCCATCTTCTGAAGGGCT
>JAFZSQ010000061.1 GCA_017619295.1 Lachnospiraceae bacterium | reverse complement strand
TTCCCTCTGTTCCATAGAAAATCAACTCCATAAGATAAGGGTAAAACAGCGGAAGACATATGGCTTCTCCCAGAATGGCGCAGGATAACACAAGGTGCGTGTTTGAAAATAACGGCGTCATTATGTGAGGCATGAGCATTGCCAGGGTTCCTGCAGCCATCACAATCTTTCTTAATCCGTATTTTCGATACATTCCTCTAAGAAAAACAATGGCGCAAATTGCATTGATTATGTTCTGAGCCCAGGCAACTACAGGAAGATATGTTTCCTTGCCCAAAATGCTTCTGAACATCCACAAAAACAGCGGATATACTGGTTCTCTGAACATATGCATTTCAACAAAATGCCCTGAGTCTCCATACATTCCATATGAGCAAGTCAAGGCTATTCCAAAAAAGAATAGCCCTATAACCGTGTAACAAACTATATTAAATTTGGAATCCTTTGAATCCACCTTCAAACTACAGTCTCCAATAAAGATATCCTGCATCCTCATATTCCTTTCGGTCTAAGATGCCCTTAATATCCGACAAAACTTTCTTCTGTCCGCTCTTAAAGAACTTAGCAATGTCAGCTTCCTTGTAATCCATGAACTGAGCATGGGATACTGCCATAACCACTGCGTCCATGTCCTTAATGGAATTCACATCAACAAACTCAATTCCATAAAGCCTCTTTGCTTCATCTGCATCTGCGGCAGGATCTGCAACCATGGGAGTGATTCCGTATTCTTTAAGTTCGTTGTAAATATCTATAACCTTTGTGTTTCTTGTGTCAGGGCAGTTCTCCTTAAATGTAAATCCAAGAATTGCAACCTTTGCACCCTTAACTGCAAGGTCTGCTTTAATCAGGTTCTTAACAAGGCTTTCTGCCACATACTTACCCATGTCGTCGTTAATTCTACGACCGGAAAGAATAATCTGTGAATGATATCCAAGCTCTTCAGCTTTATATGTAAGGTAGTAAGGATCAACACCAATACAGTGTCCGCCAACAAGTCCGGGGAAGAACTTAAGGAAATTCCACTTTGTGCCTGCTGCCTCAAGGACTGACTTTGTATCGATTCCCATCTTGTTAAAGATGATTGAAAGTTCATTCATGAAAGCGATGTTGATGTCTCTCTGGCTGTTCTCGATTACCTTTGCAGCCTCAGCAACTTTTATTGACTGAGCCCTGTATACGCCTGCGTCTACTACAAGGCTGTAAACCTTGGCAACAACATCCAATGTCTCCTCATCCATACCTGATACAATCTTTGTAATTGTCTCAAGTCTGTGAACCTTATCACCGGGGTTGATTCTCTCAGGTGAATAACCAACCTTGAAATCCACGCCGCACTTAAGGCCTGATTCCTTCTCCATAATAGGAACACAGATATCCTCTGTAACTCCGGGATATACTGTTGACTCAAATACAACGATTGAACCCTTTGTGAGATTACGGCCAACGATTCGGCTGGCACCCTCTACAGGAGTAAGGTCAGGAGTATGATCATCATTTACGGGAGTGGGAACAGCCACGATAAAGAATTTAGCCTCTTTAAGCTTGTTCTCATCTGCGGTAAAGTCCACTGTTGTAGCCTTAATTGCATCATTGCCGACTTCCTTTGTGGGATCAATTCCCTGCTTGTAAAGATCAATTTTGGCTTTGTTAAGGTCAAATCCGATAACTTTGATTTTCTTAGCGAAGGCAACTGCGATGGGCATTCCTACATAGCCAAGACCAACCAATGCAAGCTTGTCTTCTTTCTTAACTATTCTTTCGTACAAATCCGTATACATTTCTGAACTCCTTTTATAATTCCATTGTATTGCAAATTATATTGTTAACTATATTAGCGTCGAAACGTTCTTCTACAATCCTTCGGCCTTCCGTTCCCATCTCTTTTATTCTTTCGGGATTAAGAATAAGCACTTCCATCTTTGAAACAATGGATTTGCTGTCTCTTACAGGAACCAGATAACCGTTTACCCCATCCTTTACTGTTTCTTTACATCCAGGTGCATCAGTGGTAATAATTGCTCTTCCTGACGACATAGCTTCCAAAACAGTTTTGGGAGTTCCCTCTCTGTAAGAAGGCAGCACATAGACACTGCACATCTTAAGGTATGGTCTCACGTCACTCTGTTCACCAAAATACTCTATAATTCCATCATCTATGTATGATTTTAATTCATTTTCTTTAAGTGAAGTAGGATTTGAATCATAGGGGCCCACCAAAAGGCACCTTACATTCGGATACTTTTTCTTTATCTCAAGACACGCGTTAAGGTACTCCATAACGCCCTTATCTTTAATCAAGCGTCCGATGAATAGAAAACCCGTTGTCTCAGGAAGTTCCTCCACCGAAAACTTTTCGGTGTTTACCCCGGATCCTCCAAGCATTACAACCTTGTCTTTATCAATCAATCCGTTGTCCGAGAATACTTTTACATCATCCGGATTCTGGAAGAAATAATTCTTCGCATGCTTAAGGGAGGCTTTATATTCCGTTTTAAGAATGGTTCTGATTACTCTTGCCTTAAGTGAATCAGAAAGAAATACGCTTCCCACTCCGGCAATCAGAGGATAAACATCCTTGATTCCAAGACTCTTTGCCGCCATCCCGCCGTAGATAACTGTCTTAGCCTGAAATGTAAACAGCTTGTCCGGCTTCTCTTCCTTAAGAATTCGTTTAAGGTCTTTAAGTGTAGCCAGGTCTTTAAGGGGGTTGGTTCCATTACGGCTTATATTGGCATGAATATATCTGATGCCAAGAGAATCGAAAGATCCTCTCCATTTTTCTTCCTCTTCATTTCCGATAGCAATGACTTCATGGCCTCTCTTCATGAAAGCCTGCATCATCTCTATCCTGAACCAGAATAAGGAAGGGGTATGGCTCGATAAAACTGCTATCTTCATGAGTTCTTCTTTCCCTCAACTATTCCGTCTGCAGTTGCCACTTTCTTAAAGGTTCTGAAAAAGCATTTTATATCAAAAATTAAGCTTAAATTCTCGGCGTACTCTCCATCAAACTTGGCCTTTACGGGAATTGCAAGTTCATCTCTTCCGTTAACCTGCGCCCATCCGGTAAGTCCCGGTTTAACATCATTGGCACCGTACTTATCTCTCTCGGCAATCAGATCTTCCTGATTCCAAAGGGCAGGTCTTGGACCTACAATACTCATATCTCCCTTTAAAATATTGAATAACTGAGGGAGCTCATCAAGGCTGCTCTTTCTTAAGCCCTTTCCTATTCCAATGAGGTAGGAATCCGGATTCTCAAGCAAATGTGTCGGAACATCCGGAGTATTCATCTTCATACTTCTAAACTTATAAAGGCTAAAGTATGTCTTGTGAATTCCCACTCTTTTTTGCTTAAAAAGTGCCGGGCCGGGGTCACTTACCTTTACAATCAAAGCAATTATGAGCATAGGGATTCCGAGAACAATTATGCCCAAAAGTGAAAACACTATATCAATTAATCGTTTAAAGAATTTCTGATACACTTCTTACTCCTAATTGTTTTGCTCCAAAGGATGATAAGTGGGAACGATTTCTTTCACAAGTTCCCTTATATCCGCTGATTCATTCTTGGATGCTTCCTTAAGCCTTTCAAGTTGTTCAAAGAACTTTTCTTCATCAATCTTAAGAGGCTTTCCGATGTGAATCAGTTTGTTTTCTGTATCTGTAAGACCTTCCTCATCCATAAGAAGTTCTTCGTAAAGTTTCTCACCGGGTCTGAGCCCCGTGAATTCTATCTTAATGTCTTCATCTACCTTGTAACCGGAAAGTCTTATAAGGTTCTTGGCCAAATCCAGAATCTTTACGGGTTCTCCCATATCAAGGACGAATATCTCTCCACCCTTTGCATATGCTCCCGCCTGAAGCACCAATGATACTGCTTCGGGAATTGTCATAAAGTATCTTATGATGTCTGGGTGAGTGACCGTAACGGGTCCACCTGCAAGAATCTGCTTCTTAAACAACGGAATAACGCTGCCATTGCTTCCAAGAACATTACCGAATCTAACGGCAACGAACTCTGTATCAGTCTTCTTGTTGTATGTCTGGACAATCATCTCACAGATTCTCTTTGAAGCTCCCATGATGTTAGTGGGATTAACTGCTTTATCTGTTGAAATCATGACAAATTTCTTAACACCGTATCTTGCTGCCGCATCTGCTGTCTTCCAGGTGCCAAGAACGTTATTCTTTATTGCCTCGTTAGGGCTGTCCTCCATAAGGGGTACATGCTTGTGTGCTGCGGCATGATATACAATTTCAGGATGATATGTCTCGAATATGTAATTCATCCTGTTGGTATTTCTGACTGAAGCCACAAGCACAACAAGGTTTAATGCAGGATATTTAATCTTTAATTCCTGCTGAATGTCGTATGCATTGTTCTCATAGATATCAACGATGATAAGCTGCTTAGGGGAGTGAGTTGCAATCTGTCTGCAAAGCTCGCTTCCTATGGAGCCACCACCTCCGGTAACCATAATAACCTTACCCTTTACGTAGCCTAGAATCGAATCAATATCAACTCTTACGGGTTCTCTTCCAAGTAAGTCTTCAACATCGACACTTCTTAACTTGCTGACACTTACTTCGCCATTAACAAGCTGGTAATAACCGGGCAAGGTACTTAACTTGCATCCTGTCTCCTGGCAAATCTGGGTAAGCTCTTTTATGGTGGTTCTTGACGCCGTAGGAATGGCAATAAAAATCTCATCAATGCTGTAGAAGTTGGCAGACTCAACAATCTTTGTTCTGTCACCGACAACCTTAACGCCCTGGACAAATCTGCCCCACTTATTGGGATCATCATCGATAAGGCATTTAATAACCATGTGACTGAAGTTACTGCTCTGAATCTCCTTAATAATAGCGTTTGCAGCCTCACCGGCTCCGACTATCATTACGTTGGTTCCATTCTTTTTATTCTGAGCCTTGTGCTTCAGTCCTCTGAAAAATCTGTATGCAAACCTGCTTGCAAATGTAAATGCAATTTCCAAAAAGGCATAGAAAAGGGGATAACTCCTTGGAATAGGCATGTTAAGGAGCCTGATCATTACATACTGGACAACAGTCATAACAGAGCAGGCCACCACCAGATTCTGCATCTCGTTTACGCTGGCAAACTCCCATAAGCTATGATAAAGCCTGAAGAACCAGAATACAGCAATGGTAAGTGCCATAGTAATAAGAACTGTTTCCTTTATGGTTACAAGGAACTTAGGCTCGATATCTCCAAAGACAAGATTAGCTCTGAGAAACAAAGCTAAGAATGCCGAAGCTGCCACTGCCAAAGCATCATATGCAATTAAGAAAATGCGTCTCGTAACAAGTTTACGATCCAAAATGTGAAACTTCTTAGACATTTTCGCCCACTTTTTCCTTTTCAGATAATAAAACTAAAGAAAATATAAATGCAAAGCCCAGAGGATTCATGGGATGATAGGTCCACTCAAACATCCCCGCAACCATAAATCCTGCAATCAGAATTAGAATCATAGGCTGATAAGGCTTCTCTTTTCCATATATGGATGATTTATAAATGCTTGTAAATAACATATACAGGCAAAGCAAAACAAAGATTATGCCTGTGATTATTCCGAAATCATATGCCGTTTGAATGTAAGCATTATGTGCATGAACAAGCACATTCCCATTCTCATCCTCGCAGCCCATGGTTTCATGACCATTTAAGTCCAAGTTATTAATGTATGTTCTGAAGATATCAAATCGACCGTTTGCGTAGTCTTCGATGGAATTGGAGGGTGCCGATGATTCATCCGGCTCTGCTGCATTTACCACCATTTTAGGGAACACTATTCCGGCGCTTAATTCATCATCGGAATTAAACATTCTTCCAAACAAGGTGCTTAAGGATACCTGTATATTTGCATACTTTTCTCCGAATCCGTCTCCTCCGTCAAGAGGGGTGTCCTTGTGAATGAATTCCGCATAGGACTCGTAATTGAAATAAAACGGATTTCTAACAAGCGCAGGGATAGTTCTTGTTATACCGAAAAAGGCTATATATGAAACTACCAGCGCACAAAGGGTTGATGCCAAAAGTTTTAGCACATTGCCTTTGACTATATTTTTCTTCTTCTGCCAAATATAAATAATCAAAGCAAAAAGGAGTTCAACTCCGTAGGCTATTATTCCTGTTCTTGATGCAGTGAAGAAAAGATATGTTGAAACAGCACCAAGGGCAGCATAAGAAACTACCAAATCTCTTGTCTTGTTGTTTCTGTAAGCTATTAGAATCTTTGTAAGAGCTGCTGCAGTAGCAATGATGTAATAAGTAGCTGTCACAGTAACCGTAATAAAGATTCCGCCGTATCTTGTCATCATATAGTACTGATATGGACGTCTGTATATACAGAAAATCATTCCTGCAAAAAAGGCAATAAGCCATGCATTACAAGTTATCTCAAGTAAGAATTCCCGTTTATCACTCAT
Organism: Lachnospiraceae bacterium; assembly: GCA_017619295.1. Classification (GTDB taxonomy): domain Bacteria; phylum Bacillota; class Clostridia; order Lachnospirales; family Lachnospiraceae; genus G11. The sequence goes on along the minus strand of JAFZSQ010000061.1, from coordinate 70,279 downwards.
ATAGCAAAACAGGAATGCAACCGCAAAAGTAATAAGAAGTTCCATTGGCCATTCTCGTCCATATGCAAACAGCGCACACATTAACCAGAAAACAATTATCGGTACTGCGATTCTAAGGTCTATGGATTTAAGTCTCTTATAGTCTTTAGCGATAATTTTGTAAATCATGCCTATAACGAGCAGTCCCACTGCCCAGAAAAACCAGGCTGTGCTTGTGGCAGTAGCAATATGCTCAATATGATCGCTATGAGCTGATATATAAAACCTTCCGATGAAAATTGACGCAATGGACCATATAAGAGCAGGTATATTCCAAATCTGCTTGGCACTTCCAAGGGAATACAGGAAGAGTGCAAAGAACACAGCAGTTCTTCTCATCCACAATCCGTGCTCGAAATCGCTTCCGCTGTTCTGGTAAAGGCAGCACATAATAAGTGCAGCCGCAAGAAGCATGGAGCTTACAAATCTCCCAAATTTCTTTATATTCTCACTTGAAGATACCACCTCGGTCATGGACGGTGCTGTTCTTATTAAGTAGATTAAGAAAGCTGCCACTCCAATAACTGCAAGGCATAGTATGGTATTATTTAAAGCGTCATGCTCAAATGTTTCCAAAAAGGCTATAAAGATGCAGGCTACTATTGCTGCAACACCAATGATTCCGCTTAATACCCATGCGAAAATCTTCTCGGCACCAGCAGCTTTTCTTCCTGCCAACGCAAACAGCAAAGCGGTAAGAAGGATGATAACTGAATCTGCCATGATAATTCTTTTAAGGCCCCAGGGTCTGATGTAATCAAACTCGGCCACAACATTGGTTCCACCGGAGTGAACATTGTTGTAGTAGAAAGCTCCTGCCTCGGCATTTCCGGCTTCCTCAGAGGTAAGTGCAACAAACACTTCACCGTCTACTCCACCGACAGTATAAAAATATACAGTCCCGGGCTCTAAGTTAACATCCAGAGGAAACTTAACAAATCCCGGTACTTCATAGTCTTCAAGATTAACCCTGCTTTCCGCAAGGACTGTGCCGTCCAAAGAATATACCCTGAAGAATGTCTCCATGGTGTCAAAGGAATCCGGCTCATTAACTATATAAACAGAAGCAGAAGTCAGGTTATCAAAATTGGGGGAAAATTCCTGTCTTATAACGTTCTCCTCGGTTCCGGGGCCGATAAATCTCATTCCATCCCAGGAGCCTGCGGATCTGAACTCTGTTGTAAACTTGCCCATGGGCCAAATTACAGATACAGCAAATAATCCAAGAAGCAATATGCTTGCTCGGATTATTCCCAATTTGTTCTCGAATATCTTCTCAAAATAAGCCTTTATTTCTGCCACTTTCATAACATCTCATTTTATCATACTTCAGGCTTCCTTACAATTTTCACCCGTAATCAGGTGAATTCCCAAAGTACACCAAAAAGCTATAACCACAAGATACTTTGCATAGTCTATTGCATCTCCCGTGGTAAGGGTTTTATATAACCACTGTATAAGCATTACTACCAGCAATTCATACGAGAGGTTTCGAAGTTTAAAGTTCTTAAAATCGGTAAAGACGGTCGCAGCGGCAGCAATGAAGATAACTATCAGGCTCCACACTCCGTAATACCAGTAAAATACATCGAGACTACCTCTTCTTGACGCAAAAGCCTCGTAATTTCTTCCTGTCTGAGTCCTTGCATTTCCATTGGTTTCCGTCAGAAATCCAAATGGAAGGATAATACTCTGCCCAAGATCCGTTCCGATATTTAAGCACACGTCCCTGGTTCTCATGCTAAGGCATTTCTTGGTCATGAACTCATAGCTTTCATTGGCCGCATCAAATCCCCACTTAGTATCCATGGTGGGTCCTATTTCATACATCATATTGTCGGACTTCTTTATAATCTCCAGAGCTTCCCAGATAGAGTAGGTGTCCTGTGTTCTGTCATCCCAAGCCACAAAGGACTGGGAATAGTATTCGGTACATACCCGCATAAATGCCTGTGACCAAAAGGTCCTCTGAATCCTTCCTCTGGAACCTGGTTCGGCCAAAGCCTTTTGCGATACGAATAATACAATTACCGCCAGGGCAACGATTGCATATCTCTTTATGCTTCTCTTCTTATAGGTCAGGAAGGTTATGGCTAATAAGACTACGGAAAGTCTTAAGGATTCCGGTCTGATTGAAAAGTGAAACTGAAGTAATGCAGGGAAAGATACTATATACGCACATCCAAAGATTGCATTCCATCTTTCAAGTTTTATTCCTTTACGAAGCAGTAAGTAAGTGGATGCTATAGCTATTAAAAACTGCAGAATATAAAGAGGAACAAAATATAAGAACTTTACAAGAATCGGATAAATCAGTCCGACATATTCATCAACAACATAGTTCCCCGCTATATCAAGATACTCCACAGTTTCCGGCCACATATAAACGTGACCTATGTTCTTTATAACCCAAATGAGTCCAAGGATTACTTGGACTGCAGTGAGAATAAAAAACAAATATTTAGCTGTGGTTTTAACTGCCTTTTTAACGTTCATGAATTACATCCAATAGGTGGTACCCATTAATAAATTTATAAAGAAATAGATTCCGCAATAAACCTGGTAAGCAAGGATAAGTGTGCCACAGGAAGTAATTACAGCTCTTAAAATGCTGCTTTCATATATTCCTTCTTTTCTCTTCATGTTCTCAATCAGCTTAATCATGCTAATGAGATTAACGAAGAAGATTCCAATGGAGTATCCCCAGAAGAAATTGGAATCCAGAGCTCTGGCGCCCTCTTCAGCCAATAAGAATACCTCAAGGAAGCTGAAAATCCACATAATCCACATGAATCGAAGTCTTCTGTCCCACTTTAAATCTCCAAAATTCCAGGCAAGAATAAAGAGGGGAAAAGCAATGGAAAGAACAAAAGTTACCTTGGGATGGTCGCCTCTCATGGCAAGAGCATATCCCGGATTAATGGTTATTCCGTTTCCTGTATCCTGTCCAAATAAAACGTTGTTCTGCCACCAAATAACAATGAGGGACGGAAGAACACTGCATCCGAAGATGACAATCTTTTTGAGCCTGTCTGCCCTGCTTCTCTCGTCTTTCTTCAAAAAATCGTATATGAGAATAACCAGCATGGCAAAATCAAACACAAAACAAAAGCTGGGTTTAGCTGCATTACAAAGAATCAAAAGGCCCGCAAAAATAAACCATTCTGATTTCTTCAGGCCATCCAAATATTTATCCCTGAGTTTCAGGAAATACCAAAGGGTCATTATTCCAAGAAGCTTTACAAGAGTGTATGTTGAGTTGTGCCACACGCTTGCGGACTGGTATCCGATATATCTTTGTTTTCCTGCAAGTTCCATGTAAAAGGGCATAATAAGGTTTGCCATAAGGGCAAACAGTAATCCCATGCTCTTTGTATAATACTTCCCGGTTAATTCGTTAACTAAAAGGAGGGTAGCAAAAACAGTTCCAACCTCACATAACGCAATGAATCCGGCAGTCAGATAAGCACCTGCACCGGTAGCGTAGAACACCTTGATCAGCAATCCCATAAGAGAATAAAACCAGCCATCATCCACGGTCATACTTATATGGGCCGGCAAATCAGATTCAAAATAAAGGCCATCAGCCTTAACTATCTGGTTTAAATGCAGGCTAAAGCATGCGACTCCGTAAATGGCTACCGCAATTAAAAGGATTGTCCATATAAAATTGTCTCTGGTTTCTTTACTCATTCTACCTTCCATATCGCAACCTACGATACAGATGCAATGCATCATAATAAAGCATGAAACGCAGGGTTGAAGCCAACGCCATATCGATTAGTTTCTTCTCTTCAGCGCCCATTCTGCTTTGGTAATAATCATTATTCTTAAAGTCCGGAACGTACTTATTAAGTCCGTGCTTAAGTTCCTCAATAATCGCCTTTCTCTCACTCTTTAGGTTCTTGCTTTGCATAAGTGAGAAAAGGGTTGTAATGAAATAATTCTCAGTGAACTTATAGTCAAATTCTGCCTTGAATCTCTCGTATAATCCACGTTTCTCAGCTTCATCTATGAGAATCTCCATTGCCTTCATTCTATCGTGAAGCTTCGAAGTTGTAGTCTCATGCACCGTGGAAGTGTCATGTTGATAGTAGTAATAAAGAGTTTCATCTATCTTCTCGAAGTGCTTGCAGTGAAGGAGCCATAAAGGTCCCATGGCATTGTCTTCAAAGAACATCTTCTCCGGATACCATAATCCGTTATCGACTACCATTTCCCTCTTCCAAATCTTAAGGACCATGCTTCCGGAATCCAAAAGAAGTTTCTTATATCTTTCATCATCCAATACTCCGGCCTGATCTTTGGTATTATTTTTTGCCACAGGTCCCTTTTCGAAGGTATGCTCATGCACAAGGCAATAGTCGCAGGCTACAACATCGGCACCTGTTTCTTCCTGCTTTCTAAACAGTCTCTCGTACATGTCGGGGGCCACCCAGTCATCACTGTCACAAATAGCTATCCACTCTGCGTCAGAGGCCTTAATTCCAACATTTTTGGCCCCTCCCTGACGAAGATTTTCTTCGTAGGAAATGACCTTCAGCTTATCCCCAATCTCTTCTTTTAACGCAAACAACACCTCTAAGGAATTATCCGTAGAGGCGTCATTAACTGCTATTATTTCATAATCATCAATTGTCTGATTGGCAAGGGATCGAATACAGAATTCAAGTTTCCCCTCAGATGCCATGTTGTAAACAGGAACAATTATGCTAAGTTTCATAATCTACTCCTTCGAAATAGCTAAGTCTATTTCCGATTTCTGCAGGTCAGCGGCTTTCTTCCACTCGGCATATTCTTCATTCCAATACGAATACATTTTATCATCCCTCTTGTCGGAAATATCATAATTATCCGCAATATATTCGCCCAGAAAAAGAGTATACTTATCTGCTCCATAAATGTTAACGTGATCGTGGTTATAAAAATCGTGTGAAAAGTCAATATCCATTTCCTTGTAATAATCATTTGCATTAAGAAATGTATAACCATATTGAGATATCAGATCACTTACATAATTATATCTTGCTTTTGTAATGTCAGATTTTTGCCAAAATGGATTTACTACAAACAGTACTTCGAGATTATTCTCACGGCAATACTCCAATACATCAATCAGTATCTGTTCCGTTTCTTCCGACAACGGTTCCCTTCTATCAACGCTCGAAAAATCATTCATTTCTAACGAAGTGTGATATTGTTCTTTATAAATATTAAAACCCTTGTAATAACTTTTTATGTTAGAAAAAGCGTAAAAAAAGTTATCTCTTGTTATTGTTTGCCAATTAGAGTGGTATTTAATCAAATCCAAATATAAAGAAAGATCATTAACATGGGTTGGTTCCTCTATTCCAATTGAATATCTGATTGCATTATGCCTATTAAGACTATAGCGCATGGAATCTGTTACCAGCCGTATACTTGCCTCTGTGTAGTATGATTTATCTTCTTCTCTAACGTCAATAGCTCGCAAGTCTACTACGAAAAGTCTTGGTTTTTGAGTCTTTAATGTTTCTATCATCAAGTACTTAATGAGGGAAGGGGTCATAGAATCTGTCGACAGATCATAAGATGTCATTCCCCATCTCTTCCAAGCCTCATACGGCTCCCAGAAGGTGCTCGTAGAGCTTCCACCAATACAAACCACATCCAATGAATCTGATTTTTCTGCATACAAACCCTGTATTGTATTGCGATACATGGTCACCGGACGCATAACATAAGAGAGCGCTATATACAGGCTTACAAAAACCACTACAAATATAAAAAAAAGATAAATCCATCTATATCTCTTATTATTCCTCATATTAACACCCGTCAGAATTGTTTATATATAAACTCTGTAGCACTGTATCCAGGGCCATATATTCCAGCAATTATAACCAAGAAAATAGCACATAAAACAATAATAAATTGAACGGCTGGATTGAGTTTCATTATCGAATTTCTTGCATCTATGCCCCTTTCTCTGAAGTGGGCGATACCAAATAATGATAGCACTCCAAATGCCAGCACAACAAAATCCCAAACAGTAAGCCCCTGCGAAAGGACCTGTTCATTAAAAGATCCGGGGCTATTTTTAGTCCTAAATATTTCACCTAAAACAACAAGGCCTTCTTTTACCCCTGCTGCTCTTATGAAAACCCAACTGGAGCAAAGGCATAAAAACGTTCTTATCTTTCTAAATAAGTGCCACAAGAAGGACGATGTATTAATTCGAAGAACCTTCGTCATCTTTTCAAAGAATCCACTTAATTGTTGTCCAGAAATCAGATAAAATCCAGGAAGAAGTCCGGAGGCAACAAGATACTTAGCCTCTCCGCCATGCCATATTCCAATAAGAATCCATACAACCAGCATAAATGTGTACGTTGTAATCTTTTTGGCTGCTTTTTTTCCCAATTTGTCGGTTAACGCCTTTTTATATTTCTGTGCAAACGACGATTTCAAAAGCGGATACAACGTAAAGTCCCTAAACCATCTTCCCATAGTGATATGCCATCTATCCCAAAATTCTGATACCGTTTCGGAAAAAAATGGCGAATTAAAATTTATAGGAAGTGCAATTCCGAAACATTCAGAGGCACCAAAAATAATGTCCATGCATCCGGAAAAATCCGCATAAAGCTGCAGGGCAAACATAATTATCGAAAATGCCACAACAGCACCGGAACACTGGTCTGGACTTGTATAAACTGAGGTCACAAATATCGCACTTCGGTCCGCGATAACCATTTTTTTAAACAAGCCCCAAATAATCCTGTAGAATCCAAAAAGAATCCTTTTATGGTCAAAGTCTATTTGTTTACCTAATTCTTTTCCGGTTTCTTCGAATCTTACAATCGGTCCTGAGGTTAACTGTGGAAAAAATCCGGCGAACAGCACAATCCTAAGATAATTTTTCTCAGCTTTATAATTTCCCCAAAAAACTTCTAAAATATAACCTATAAGCGAAAGCGAATAATATGATATTCCAATCGGCGCAAGAAAATAGTTAACAAAATCTGAAGTATCTGTCATACCAAAAGATATAAGGCACCGTTTAATCCCAATATACTTTAGTATTATCAGACCCAAGACCACTAAAGAAATTGCAGCAAATGTTATCCTTGCTTTAGCTTTATCATCTTTGAAGTTCTCCACCCATAATGCACTTTTCCACGCAATAAGAGAAACAAATAACAAGTGCAGAACCGTTATTATCCCGGTTGATAACGCAAAAAAACACAGGCTGGAGGTAAGTAATACCAACCATTGATACCTGGTTTTTTGAATAGAGTAAAATAGAATAATTGTCAATGAAAGAAAGAGAAAAAACTCAACACCTGTTATTTTCATTTTCTAATTTGCTTTCCGTATTTTATTTCTATGTTTTCACCACTAATTCCTGAGGCTTCATCAGACAACAGATATGCAATGGTGGGAACTATCTCATCTTCCTCAAGCAATCTCCCCATAGGGCTTTCAGCAACTTGTTTCTCAACCAAGACTTGTGGTTGATTGGTTATATATTTAGTGTTGGTCCAATGAGGTGATATTCCGTTTATCGTGATGCCTTTAGGACCATATTCCGCCGAGAGGGCTTTAACCAATCCCAGCAAAGCATACTTCGAAACGACATAGTTTGCACAGAATCCAGGAGCTTCTCCACATGTGACAGATGATAATATCACTACCATTCTTCCAAAATGATCTTTCGTCATTTTGGGAAAAAAAGCTTGTGCAACCATAACGGCTGACTTAAGTCCAATGTTTATTTCATCAGAAAAAACTTGCCAATCGATTTTATTAAATCTTTGGTTTTCACACTGGGGTGCAGTAAAATGAACGATGCTGTCAGGCCAAGCATTTTCATTTTCTATGTATCTAATCATTTCTCTTACTTCAGATTCATTGAGTAAATCTGCTTTTACAGGTATTACTCTTCCCTTAGCCTGCTGAATTACGCTTTCAAGTCTGGCGTTCATTCTTCTGTAATGAGCGACAATCGTGTCATATTCTTTTCCATAGTGCTCTAAAAATGCGCATCCCAAATCTGATGATGCTCCAATAATAAGAACCGTTCTTTTGTCCACCGATGTTCTCTCCTGTTAGGCAATAGTGAGAATTAAGTCTACCATTTCTCCAACATTTTTTAATGTAACCGTTTTTCCCATCGGGATTTTAAAAGAAAACTCTTCTTCGATGGCGACGATCAAATTAATATGTTCGAAGGAATCCCAATCCTCAATGTCATCCGAGGTGGTTGTATCATTTAAAACAATTGACTCATCATCAAACACTTCTCTAAAAACGTTCGTCAGCCTTTCAAATACTTCTTCTCTGCTCATAATAAACCTACCTTTGTACTATATTTTTCATTCTAGCCTTCATGACTGTTTTGTTGTTCGAGTTTACAATTCTGACACTTACCACGATAAGACTAATTGCATCGCTTTTATCTATAACCTCACCCGTTATAGTCAATTCATCACCAGCATAAACCGGATTATGAAAAGAGATTGTGTCAATACTATGAATTAAACTATACTTCCCCGGAATATATACCCCTGCTAATGTTGAAAGCAACGACGCTGTAAGCATTCCAAAGCACACATGTTTATTAAGCTTACCACCGGAAACATCAGATGCAAAATCATCGTCATAATGCATTGGATTAACATCACCGGTTAAAGTTCTAAAAATATCCTCGTCCTCTCTGCTTACAACATGCTTGAAGCTTTCAACCAGGCCAATTTTAATGTCGCTATATGTGTATTCTTTCAATTCTTTAACCCCAAGATTGTATCTACAATCGCGCTTGAATCAATCTTATTTTTCCTTCTGACTTCATTTATGTCCCCATATCCTTTACAGAAGTCATCATTAAAACTTATGTGGACTAAATCTTTATGAATACCTCTATCAAAAAGAGTTTCCTTAACAAGACTGCCCAAGCCTCCATGTTCATTATGCTCCTCTACAACACATATTACATCCGTATCAATGCAATTACCAGCAATCCCCTCTGTGTCCAATGGTTTCAGCATATTAATATTGATAATCGTCGAAGTTTTGCCGGCTTCATTAAGTATTCTAGCCGCTTCAACAACCTCAGACAAAATGGTTCCCGCAGAAATAAAGCATATATTTTTACCTTGGCTCAGAATATCTACGTTGCCGTCGAATCGATAATCATCATCGATAAACTCATATTTAGCCTCATTTTCAAGGCGAATATATGTCGGTCCATTGCATTTATACGCATAATGAATTGCCTCATGTGCCTGCTTAGGGGTGGCCGGAACCAAACATGTCATTCTAGGCAATGTGCTTAGAAGACTATAGTCTTCGGTTGAATGATGTGTGGGTCCCAGTTTACTTACGGAAATTCCACTTCCCACTCCTATAATCGTCACAGGAAGATTTTGAAGGCAAATATCATCTCTAATAAATTCGAAAGCCCGGTACAGAGCAAATGGAGCCGGCAAATAAACAAACGGTCTCTTACCCGACAATGCCAATCCTGCTGCGACTCCTATCGCATTCTGTTCAGAAATGCCAAACTCGAAACATCTGTCCGGAAAGTTCCTTTTAAAAAGAAGATCGAGGCCGCCTTCTCCACTGTCTGCTGTAATATATACAACGTTCGGATCGTTTTCGGCTATTTCCATTAAGCCTCCTATACAAAACCTTTGCATAAAACTACCCTCTTTTTACTTCATTTTCATCAATATCAAGCTCATTTAGGAATACTTGTAATTCCTTTTTGTTTGGAAGTTTATAGTGCCAGACCGGATTCCCTTCCATAATAGATACTCCCTTACCTTTTGTGGTATGTGCCACTACCAGTATCGGTCTGTCACCGGACTCTCTATATGTAAGTTTCTTCTTTAAGTCGTCAATATTATGCCCGTCTGCTTCTAGTACACACCACCCAAACGACTCCCATCTATCTTTCCAATCATCAAAGCCTACTATTTCCTTCACGGCTCCTGTCTTTTGAATGCAGTTATTATCCAGGATTGCCACCAAATTATTCAGCTTATATGCAGATGCAGACATAGCTGCTTCCCAAACCGAGCCCTCCTGAATTTCCCCGTCGCCAAGCAAGACATACGTCCTTGAATCCTTGGAATCCACTTTCTGGGCCAATGCCATTCCTATCGCCATGGACAATCCATGCCCCAGCGATCCTGTAGAAACTTCTATCCCCGGGACATCTCCTTTATTGGGTTCACCGCCAATCAATCCGTCCGGCTTCTGATAGCCATTAAGAATATCTTTACTGAAGAAGCCAGCCTCAGCAAGAATGACATACAGAGCCAAGCCAGCATGACCTTTGCTTAAAATAAATCTGTCTCTTTCTTTGCTGTTCGGATCGTCAGCACTATATTTTAATACTCCTTTGCAGTATAACGTATAAAGGATCTCAACTGCAGAAAAGCTGGATGCTAAGTGCGCTCCTCCGCCATTATATCCCGTTACAAAGATTTGCTTACGTATTTCTTTCAGTTTTTTTTCATCCGAGCTACTCACCATTTTTCCCCTAAATCATTCATATTGAGAACTGCTACTCATTTCTGCCTTTCACTACAACATCTTTAATAACATATTGAGGGGCATTATTCATGGTAATATACATTCTTCCAACATACTCACCTATAAGTCCAAGCATCATCATTATTACCCCTCCGATGATAAGGATTGCACAAATGGTAACGTAATAACCCATAGGCGCCGAGTTATCGATGAACTTACGAATTATCGTATAAATGGCGTAAATAAAACCTGCAAATGCACAGAACAGTCCCCCATATGTAGCTATTCTAAGAGGAACAACCGAGAACGCCGTAAATCCATTCATCCAAAGGGCAATGAGCTTCTTCATGGTATATCCTGAAGTTCCGATTTCTCTTTCTCTGTGATTAACATTTACATTGCAAATATTCTTGGTGGTTCTAAGAACAAGTCCTATTACATAAGGATAGCAGTTCTCATATCTGAGCATGTCATTAAGTATGAAACGCTTAACAGCAAAGTAGCTTGAGATATAGAGCTCCTTGCTCTTTCCAAGCATTACCCTGGTCATCCTCTCGTTAACCTTGCTTCCAAAGTTTCTGAAGAAAGAATGCTTTTTATGATCATACTTGGCATAGCAAACATCATAGCCCTCCTCAAGCTTCTCTATGAGTTTGCCAACCTCATCAGCAGGTGTCTGGCCATCATCATCAAGGGCTACCACTATATCGCCAGTGGTATGCCTGAAGCCCGCCATAAGGGCAGCATGCTGTCCAAAGTTTCTGGCAAGGTTAATGGCGATTACCTTCTCATTCTTCAAAGCCAGTTTGCTTATAACTTCAAAAGTATCATCAGGAGAACTGTCATTTACCAGCACAATCTCATAATCATACTCAGGAAGATAGGGCATTGTATCCTCTATCTCTTTTACTACTTTTTCAATTGTTAATGCCGAGCGATAGCAGGGTATTACAAAACTAATCCTTTGCATTCTCTTTCTCCGTCATCAAATATTGCCATGAAGATTACATCCTTGTATTCTCCATTAAGGAACACTTCATCTTTAAAATGCCCTTCTTCTCTAAATCCAACCTTCTCATAACTCTTCTTCGCCACAAGATTCTCATCCAGGACTCTCAGATATACCTTGTGGAGCTTAAGGTTGCTGAATGCGTAATTGACAATTAACTTAGCAGCTTCCGTACCGTATCCACGGCCCACTGCGTCGTCTTCTCCAATAAAGATACCAAATTCAGCCTTACCGATTTCTCTGTTTATATCCCTAAGGTATGTAGAGCCGATAGGTCTGTCTCCTTCAGCTTCCTCAATAATGAACTGAACAACCTCTCCGGTTTCAACTTTTGTCTTAATCCAGTTTTCATGAACTTCCCTGGTTATTTCTCCTCTAAAGAGAAAGTTGTTCTTCACTCTCTTATTTGCGCGCCATTTGACTATATTATCCGTGTCATCATATGTCATTGGACGCAGGTTAATCTTTTCGCCTCTAATTAACATTTTGTCTCACATTCCCCTATCTACCCAAATACAGATTGGTATAATAATCTATCTGTGATTCCGAATCAAAGCCCTTGCTCTTAACCTCTTCCGCATGGCTTATTCGAGAATAATCTCTTGTCTCAACAACAGTCTTAGCCCATTCTTCAGGCGAGTCAGATAAAGCCTTTGCCTTTGCCAGCTCTGTAATTATCACCTCGTCAGTCACAGAATCTGATATAAGGCATCTAAGTCCGCTTGCCTGAGCTTCGACAACTGTTCCGGGTAATCCTTCATATCTGGATGGAAAGACAAAATAATCAAATGCCTGATAATAGTCTTCAACATTCTTCCTTGTACCGGTAAGAATAGCATCTTCGGCAATCCCAAATTCATCTATCCATTTGACAATCTGTTCTCTCAGCTCTCCATCGCCTACAAGAACCAGTTTGGAATCACTTATCTGCTTACTTATCTCTGCAAAGATCTCAATCAGAAATTCATGGTTTTTGGAATGGTGAAATCTACCAACATGGCCTACTACAAAGGTCGATTCCTTTATGCCTAATTCTTCTCTGACTTTAGCTCTTACACTCTCATCAAAAGCAAATCTTTTGGTGTCTATTGCGTTAGGAATAACAGTAATAATTCCCTTGTTAATGGCATTCTGCCCGAAAGTATTAATTCCTGCAATTTGAGAACATGCCAAGCACACATCAGCCTTTTTATAAAGGTCTGTTCTAAGACACTTGGTCATTATCCCTTTTATACCCTGAGGTACACCTGCGCTTCTTGTATGAGCAATTGTGAGTCGCACGCCATATTTCTTGGCAAGGGGCAGATATATACCTGCTGTACTGGTCATATGTCCATGTACTACAGATATTTCGCTATGCTTCTTAAAGAAGTTCTCCCATTCCTTCTTGTAAGTGAAGTGATTCTTAACATTGTATCTCGAAATATGATAAACATGGCCACCAAGATTTTCTATTTCGTCATCGAAATAGCACCTGTCTTTTGTGTGAACCATGAAATCAAACTGAATCTTACTTCTGTCGATGCTTCGATACAAATCCATTATTCTGTTTTCAGCACCGCCCATATCGGTTCTTCCAAATACGTGAAGAACTCTTATTAGTTTATTATCCATCTATTATTACCTGATTGAGACAAGTATTCTCTTTATATTTGCTTTAAGGTACTCCTCTAATCTTTGGATCTTCGACTGGTTTGACGCGTCAGGCAGAAGGGTAAAACTTTCCAGCTTATCCCTGTTGCGCCTTAGTTTCTCTTCCTCAGATTTGATTTGCTCCATAGTCATGGTGTTTAAATGATAAACTAAAGTGGTTCTTCCATCTCTGTTATCGCTAAACACTTTAGACCTTTTTTCGGCTATCGGATAGTATATAATTCCGTCTCTTTTAAAAGGGCCTTTCCCAAATCCATCTGTAATGGCTTTAAATCCGCTATTTCTAAGAGCTTTAATCGTATTCTTGTCAAAGGAATGACCGGGAGCCATAAAAACATCTGTGGTTATGTCCTCTTCGTGAAGAATTCTTTTACCTTGGGTAATCTTCGCAAACTGGGTGTCGTAATCTTCTCCCGCAAATTCAGAGAATTTGTTAAGCGGAAAAAGACCGCCTTTCTTAGTGGAATAAATATGGTTATATCCATGCTGTGCAATTACCCAGCCCTTGGCTTTCAGTTTTCTCACTTTATCCCAGAATTTCGGATTTTCTTCTTCCATGTGAAGAGTTTCATCTTCATTCTTCGGAACAACCCCTATAATAGGCTTTATTCCAAGTTCATCCAAAACAGATTCAAAGTAATTAAATTTACTCCAGTCCATATCCGGAGTTATATCATCAAGTCTTATAGTAACCTGCATTTTTGTTTCCTTATGATGCAAGAATTATCGCCAATTTCCTTATTATTTTACATTATTGCATGATTTTTAACAACCTTAAGTGGTATAATAACTCCAAGGAGAATCAGATATGAAAACAACAATGCAAGCCAGTTTAATAACGACTTTCAGATGCAATGCCAAGTGTAATATGTGTAACATCTGGCAGTGTCCCACAAGACCTGAAGAGGAAATTGATTACACATTCTACGAGAAATTGCCTGAAGGACTTCGAATAAACATCACAGGTGGAGAGGCTACCATCAGAAAAGATATTGATAAGATTTTTGAGATTCTTTATCCCAAAGCATCTTTATTGGAGCTTAGCACCAACGGTTACAACACTGAAAAGATTGTGGAGTTGGCCAACAAGTATCCAAACATTCTTATCCGTGTAAGTGTGGAAGGTCTTCCCAAAATCAATGACGAAAAGCGTGGACTTAAAGACGGTTTTGATCACGCACTTCATACTATGTTGGAACTTCGAAAGACCAAATGTAAGAACATCGGTTTCTCAGTTGTAATATCCCCGGATAATTACAAAGATTTGGTTCCTTTATATGAGTTGTGCGTAGCTTTAGGCGTTGAACTCGGAAACTCCGTTGTACATAACTCATGGTATTTCCACAAAAGCGATAACCAGATTACAAGTGAAGAAGCTCTTGCTGCACACGAAGAGTTCGTAAAGGCACTGTTAACTTCAAAAAGACGTGGCCTTAAGAACAGACTTAAAGACTACGGTCGCGCATACTTTAACAAGTCTATTCACAGAAGATTAAGAGGCGATGATTATGGATATCGTCCTCCCTGTGGTGCTTTAAAAGATTTCTTCTTCGTGGATCCCTGGGGAAATGTATCACCCTGTAATGGTTCCGATGAAGAATGGATAATCGGAAATATTAAAGAATCTTCTTTTGAGGAAATAATGAACTCGGATAAAGCCAAGGAAGCTGCCAAGAAATGTGCCGAGTGTAAGAAGAACTGTGCTTTTATCGTTACAGAGCGTCACGATATGGTAAGACGTCCCTGGATTCCCATTAAGTGGATTCTCAAGAACAAGTTAAGAATCAGACAAGGCAAAGACATTTGTTGGTAATTAAATGAAAATTTGTGTATTCGGAATGCGAGGCTTTCCGAACGTCGAAGGAGGCGTCGAAAAGCATTGCGAAGCTATCTACCCTCGCATGGGTGATGAATTCGAAATAATTGTGCTTAGAAGAAAGCCTTACGTCAGAAACGTAAGTGCTTCTTTTAAGCATATTTCTTTTATTGACCTACCTTCAACCAGAATCAAGGGATTTGAGGCTCTGTTTCATTCCTTTGTTTCCACACTTAAGGTTATCAGAATAAAACCCGAAGTGGTTCACATCCACAACATCGGTTCCTGCCTTTTCTCATCGCTAATCAGAAAAAAAGGAATCCCCATCGTTCTTACTTACCATAGTCCCAACTATGAGCACAAGAAATGGGGAAAATTCGCCAAAACTCTCCTGCAGTTTTGTGAGAAAACTGCTTTTAAAAATGCCGACAGGATAATATATGTTAATCATTTCCAAATGAAGAAGGCCCCCCGGTGGGTACAGGATAAGTCAGTATATATTCCAAATGGTATTCCTACCCCCAACCTGTCATGTTCGGATGACAGACTTGAGAAATGGGGATTATCAAAGGATAAATATATTCTTGCAGTTGGAAGGATTACCCCTGAAAAAGGCTTTGACGACTTGATTGAAGCTTTTAACAAAGCAAACCTACCTGATATTAAGTTAGCAATAGCAGGCGGAGTGGAATTTGAAAAAGGTTACATGAACAGGCTAGAAAAAATATCCGATAAAAGCAAAGTTGCTTTTACCGGATATGTATATGGCGAAGATCTTCAGCAATTATATAATAACGCGGGATTATTTGTTCTCTCATCCCACAACGAAGGCTTCCCTTTGGTTCTTCTTGAGGCCATGAGTTACGGCTTGCCGGTTATTGTTTCCGATATTCCTGCAACCCATTTGGTATCGTTAGGCGAAACGCGTTACTACCCTGTTGGGGATACCGATAAACTGGCCAAGGCCCTTTGCGATAATATCCCTTCAGGCGCCAGAGCTTCATATGACCTGTCAGCTTACAATTGGCAGGAAATTGCCACGCAAACTGGTAGCATATTTGAAAGCCTGTTACCTTGAGATTTTATATACTCCAAACCTATTTGCGATTGTATCAATACTATCTATTGATACAGTCGTATTTCTTTTACCGTTATAATAATCCGAAATCCAGTCAGTATCTCTGTCATCTCGAACTATTACGTAAACATTTTCTTTATCTGTTATACTCTTTTCTATCTCGTCCTTCTCTTTCCCTATTCCATAATTAGAAAGCTTATCCCAGGTATGAGGGCTGTTCATTATCCAGCCACCGAGATAGTCATAATTATTTATGGTGTTGTCCACATTTTCAAAGATCTTCTCAGAGTATTCCACATGGTCATCCATTGAAGAGCAGAAGGAATAAACATCCACGAAATAGTAGTTTTCGGGATGCGCTTTACAATACTCGTGAAGGGCATCTTTTTCTTCATTGGCCTTATCTCGCTGTATGCTTTCCTGCTGTACTCTCTGATAATTAATCGCAAATACACTTACACAGAAAAGTGCAAAAAGCATAATTGCAAGGACCGTAGCCATGGGGAATCTCTTTTGTCTTTCTTTCTTAGCCTGATAGATTATCATTCCGATTATAAGTACAAGCTCAATAAAGTACAGAGAATGGGTAATTCTAGCAGGATATCTTCCTGTAGAAATCATGTATAGCCAGAGCCCGCTTCGAACAATAAAGAGAAGTGCAGGCTGCCAAATACGTAAAAGCTCATTATTCTTAATGATTAAGAGCACCAGCATAAGCATTCCAACAAGATATAACTCTCGCAAGTTCCTGCCGTAAACGTCATTCTCCTGGCCGTATCTGAGAATGTACTTGTAGTCAGGAATGGCCGCCTTCATCCTTGTAATAAGGCTGCTGTTATCACCCTTTAAACTCTTGGCATAATCAGCTACCTGCTTTAATGTATCCGCAGTAATATCTGAGTCTATTCCAAAGTTATAATTCTCAAGAAGAGTAACTTCCTCTTTCTTTAAGTTAATGCTGTCGTAGAAGGCTTCGTTTCCTTCATATGAGGGAACGAACTGGTAATCATATAACTCAGTTCTGTTATCAAAGAATCTTACAAATTCTTTCCACTCAGGGTTCATATATGCCACTGTATGAATCAGCTGTCCAATTCCCAGTGAAACAAGAATAATGGCAAAAGCCCCAAAGTATTTAATCAGACTCTTCTTATCAAACGCCTTCTCTCCGTTTGTCTTGTCTGTGTCTGTCCATTTAAAAAGACCTGCGAGACAAATGAAAGGCATCATAAGAAGAAGCATCTCTGATCTTGTGATGAATGCCACAAAAATCAAGATGAAATTGGGAATATTTCTCTTTATAAATTCCTTAGGCTCCAATGTTCTGTCGGAAAGATAAAGGCCGAACATGCCTGCTGATGCAATGATTCCGACAGTTACCGTATACTGGGTAAACACGATTTCATAAAGCATTGCACTTGTAAATAGTGCAACTTCAACTGTTGCCACTATTACCTTGAGCCATGTTTTATTGATTACTTTGCAAGTGTTATAGGCTATGTACCCAAAGGAGAAAAAATGAGCTGTACATAAAAGCAAACCATACCAGGGAATTCCTCTCCCAATCCGGTACAGTAAACTAATAAGCAAGCTCATAGGGTAGTGCATCTGTATGTTTCTGCTTTCAGGTGTTCCTGTATAAACTCCTGAAAGTATATTTTTAATCGTTATGTCATCATTGGCCTGATAATAGTAATCAAAGCATATACCAATAACAGTCACCATTATCAAGGTGACTGCCATGGATATTATTAGGTTTTCATTCTTCCTTGCGAAATTACGCATTATAGAATTCCTTTACTTTGCTTACGATATACTCTACCTGATCATCCTTCAAGCCAAAGTAGAGAGGAAGTCTTACAAGTCTGTCGCTCTCTTTGGTTGTATATTTATCTTCACCATGGAATCTTCCGTACTTAACGCCTGCAGGTGCAGTATGAAGAGGCACATAGTGGAATACAGAAAGGATTTCGTTCTTCTTAAGGAAGTCAATAAGTTTAGTTCTCTCATCAAGGTCTTTAGTCTTAAGGTAGAACATGTGAGCATTGTGAACACACTCTTTGGGGATATAAGGAAGTTCAATCTTACCTGCTTCCTTAAGATCATTAAGCTCTTCGTTATACATGTTCCAAACGTGCATTCTTGCATTGTTTATTTCATCGGCTATCTCAAGCTGTGCGTAGAGATAAGCTGCGTTCATATCACTGGGAAGGTAAGATGAACCAAACTCCATCCATCTGTACTTATCGACCTGACCTCTGTAATACTGGCTTCTGTTGGTTCCCTTTTCCCTGTAGATTTCAGCCCTCTCAGCATCTTTAGGGTTCTTAATAAGAACAGCTCCGCCTTCACCCATGGAATAGTTCTTCGTCTCATGGAAACTGAATGCGCCGTAATCACCTATTGCTCCCAGCGCCTTACCCTTATATGTTGCCATGATGCCCTGAGCAGCATCCTCAACGACCTTAAGGTTGTGACGCTTTGCGATATCCATAATGGTATCCATCTCACAGCCAACGCCGGCGTAATGAACAGGAGCTATAGCCTTGGTCTTATCTGTGATGGCATCCTCAATGAGCTTCTCATCGATATTCATGGTATCAGGTCTGATATCCACAAATACTGCTGTTGCTCCTCTTAATACGAATGCATCTGCTGTTGATACAAAGGTATATGAGGGAAGAATAACTTCATCGCCGGCTTTAATATCACAAAGTAAAGCTGCCATCTCAAGAGCATGTGTGCATGAGGTGGTAAGCAAGGCTTTACCTGTTCCTGTTTTCTTCTCAATCCATTCGTTACATTTCTTTGTGAATTGACCGTCTCCACAAATCTTCTGTGCTTCAACAGCCTGTTTCATGTAATCAAATTCTTTCCCTGTAAAGGGAGGTACATTAAAATTAATCATCGTTTTCTCGATTCTTATTATTTATTATTTGATGCAGTATACACTACGAACTTCTCGTTACATAGTTGCATCTCATATCCATACTTTTTAATAAATTCACCCATGTCAGAGTATTTCGGATCAGAAAGCATTACATCAAGATAACCTTCTCCATCCTCTTTGTTTTCATTAAACCACTCTTGGGCTTCTTTGTCATTTGTTATTACGGCATTTGCCCCCAAACTGAGAATAATAGTTGGAAGTTCTTCTCCCTTCTCATCAATTCTTCCTTCAAGCTCTTTCATATCCTTCTTATATGTATCATAAGAATATGAGCCAAGATCAGGCCAGCTTGTGGGGATAGCTGTAGGTACATTTAAGAAATACGAAACCCCCGGAATATTACCAAGAAGAAGCACCTTCTCCGTCTTATTATTTTCCCAGTATTCCGTTAATTCTTCTATAACCTTAACTTTATCAAAATTGCTTGTGCAACCATACAGAATCTCATTGCGCGTAACTACATAATCTATTTCTTCTGTTTTTTTATATCCCCTAAAAGAAAACGTTGCGTCAAAGCAAACTGATTGAACGAAAAGTACCAGTACCATTCCCGCAACCATTGCGATAGCGGGTAAAGCAATTTCTTTATTTTTATATTGATTAACCATCTTCCAAATAGCCATAAGTATTACGGGACAGATAAGGAATAGGTTGTTATAAACAGGAAATAACGCATTATTACTTCCAAGGGGTGTGATAGCAATGCATAAAAGGATTAATCCATAAACCAGTTTTGTATCTGCATCTGTATTTCTGCTAAAAATCTTAATTACCGAAATAACTATCGCTATAATTACAAAGGTTACAGCCGGTCCCATAATAGATTGATATGAGTTATAATCCCTGTTAAACATTCCAAGTTTCATGCAAAGAAGAATCGTTACTGGCATTGCTATAACAGAAAGAATCCTCAAACCGGTAACAGACTTTCCTTTGGCAAACTTAAACGCAATAGATAAAGCAGCCACAGGTATAGCCATAATAAAGGGCCATTTAAGACCTATCCTCAGTTCTCTTAAAACCGCAAACACCATCTGTATGGGCTTATATGAGGTATTATCACCGGTCATTCCAAACAGTGACGTAATCATGTTGATATATGCATCAGCCCCATAAAGCATTACAATAACGCCCATAATAAGACCAGTTCCAATTGCATAGCCCAACATACACATTAACGTCTCTACAAGGACCTTTGTGAACTTCTTTTTCTTAAGTATTCCATACACCCAAGCTGACACTATAAATCCGACTTCAACAATGTTAGGAAATCTAACAAAGAGATTTACTCCCAGTGAAAGTCCTGCAAGAATTAGGAATGATTTCTTTTCTTCCGTAAGACCTTTGTAAAGAAAAACAAGACCTACAGTCATAAATAGATAGGTCAAATAATTATATAGAATAGTAGTCGGACACCAGCAAAGGCAAATGGCTATGGTTTCACCGACTGCAACAATATACCAAGGAATTCTTTTCTTGAGTGTATAGAATGAAACTAGAGCAATGATACTTATAACTAAACTGGTGTAAAGTCTTATACCAACATAAGTCCCGCCACCAGGAAGCAACGTAAACACATGACCAATGGCGTTGGCAAGGAATGTTGCAACCACCCAAGTGCCTTTCATCTGCTTAAAGAAAACGAAATTCCCGGGGCTGTACATACTGTCAATATAGTCTACGCCTTGGTTAAAATTTACAAGGGGCATGAGACCAAGGATTATCGGAATCAGGTATTTCTCTATTCTGTTAAGGGTTTTATTCTGATCTGGCACCACTTATCTTTTTCCTTTTATACTCTTCTTTAGTTTAAACAAAGCCATTACTATGTTGAAATTTACCTTGGAAAGAATAAGCCAACCTTTTCCGGCTTTACAGTATTCCTTCGCATAGTAATACCTTGAATTAAAATCTGCTTTTAAGCTTCTAAATATTCCTACAGTGCTGTTAACCGTCACTCCATGCTCGTGAATTATCTCCACAGAGTCGTTGTAGTACATATACTTTCCAATTGTCTCAAGTCTCCTTGAAAGAATCATTTCTTCACAGAACAGAAATGTATTCTCATCGAATCCCCCCACATTCCAGAAGTCTTCGGCTTTAGCACACATAAACGCGCCGACTACTGCAGTTGTTTTACCTGACTTTTCAGAAATTGACTGCTGTCTTTTTTTCATTCTTTTGGGAGGCAGAAGGCTCAAGAAATGACCAAACAGCATTTGTTTCCAGGTAAAGTTCGGAAGAGGATTCTGATTATCTCCTGAAAGACCAAGAACCCTGGGACCTACCGCAGACACATTCTCATCTTTCTCAAATGGAGCTATGAATTCGTCCAAAGAAAATGAGTTATCGAACTTCAAATCATTGTTTGAAAAGATATAGTATTCATCATTCCAAAGTTCTCTGGCTGTTCTGGCTCCAAGGTTGTTGCCCTTGGCATATCCGCCATTCTCACCAGATGAAACAATATATACATCTTTACTCGCCACCTGAACAACCTTAGGTTCAATAGGCGTATCCGAAGCATTATCAACAATGACAAAATGCTCAAGACCAGCAATATTGTCTATGCATTGCTTTATATATTTAAATGTTTTATCCATGGACTTATAGTCCACGATAATCATTGATACCATTCTTTATTCCTTATCCGTTTAGTTTTATTACCCAGATACCTTCAATCTTCTTAACGCTGTCTTTATCCGGAAACTTAGGCATATCAAGGTACTCTTGTGAGTTAGCTATTATTCCGTGCTCCTCATATGTTGCGGGAACTATCGTAAAGTTTAAGTAATGATAACAGAAGTCTCTTAACTTCCCGGCATCACTTACAACATATTCTCCGTTTGGATCAAAATAACCCGATAAGTCCTGCCAGGTGATGCAGGTTTCAGGATAGTATTCTCTGTCGGGATACCCTCCCATTAACGCCACATGATCTCCGGTTTTGTACCCTTCAGTTTCCTCAAGTCCGTCCACTAATCTAAGGCATAGACCATAGGTCTTCTCATAGCGTTCATTGAGGGTGAAGTATACTGTGTTTGCAGTTACTGCAAATTCAAATATAAGAACTGCGGCACAGATTGGTGTAACAATTGTTACGAGTTTTATTTTCTCTGTGGGTATTTCCTCAGTCAATTTCAGAATAAACACAAAGAACAATACCCATGGCATTCTCATCAAAAGATGGAAGAAAACATTAGGTTCCATTACTGCTGCCAGTGATGTGCCAACAGGGATAAATGCCACGAGGATTATGGTTAAAAGTATCTTATCCCACTTCTTTATTGCCCCGCTTCTGCAAAACAAAAATATAAACAATCCAACCCCGACTATTATCATCAGCGTGTAAGCAACAGTCATTGTGGGAGTTGTTGTAAGTACATTTTGTTTTACTCCAAAGGAAGCGAAGGTTCTTATGGATGCAAATATCCCATCCTTTATGTTTATAAAGGGATTGCCAAGAAGTTTATCCGTTCCCTGGTAGCCTGTAACTTCAATGTGCTTTAATGCAAGCATGGCTTTAAGAGTCAGCACATAGAATACATATCCGCCAATACCCATTCCACAGTATTTTCCTGCTTTTATGAGTATATTTTTAGTTTCAACGTTCCTTGCAATCTCAATAAGCAAAAGCAGAATGCAAAGTAAGATGGCAAAAGAATAATACGCCTGATATATTCCAAGGCTTAACCCAATCAGTACTATTCCTGCAATCCATCCCTTTTTATATCTGTCAGTTACAAGTACTGCAAAAGCTGCTAAAAGCATCGCAAGCATATAGCCATCGATGGTAAAAATATAGCAGAATGTGGATGCCACAGTAGGAAACGTAACCATGATTCCACCCACTAATGCAGATAAGGTTATACTCTTAATCTCAAATGCTTCAACCACCACTGCACTCGCCAGGGCAATGTAGATAACTGCCAGCAGGCCGTTAAGCCATGGGAGGTTATAGAAAGAGCTTATCTTGCATGCATAAGTAAGAAACTGTCTTCCAAGGTATATCATGTCCTGGTCGGAATAAATGTTCCAGGTTCCATCAGGAGTCATAAGATTATTGGTCATGACGTACATATGTGTCAGGATTCCAATAACAAATGCACTTATAAATGCAGCCTTCCACTGGGGTTTTATTCTGTTTAAGATACTCTTTACATGAGTGTCTATCATTTATCAGATTCCTTTGATGTCTTATTCTTTATCAATCCAAATAGTTTACTGCGAAGGAAATCCACTCCGATTCCAACCCAGAAGACTATAAGTATGCTTACAATCCAATGAGGGAACTGTAATGCGGTTCCTGCAAACTTACCGGTTCCTAAAAGTTTAGGCCAAACATGTCTCATCTCCCACTGTTCGTGAAGAAGATAAACTCCAAATGTATAGGGTGCTATCTTAACCGCAAGTTTTGTAAATCCATTTTCAGGGGCATTCCAGTAAAGGAAACATAAGAATAGTCCTATTGAACTTATAAGGCAAACCAGGTTGTTATAGTCAAATGTCCTGGTTACAAAGTATCCCATCTTACCGGTAAATAGGCTAATAGCCCTTACCACAAAGGCAATGCAAAAGGTTAAGATACTTCCACAGATATACACAAGTAATCCTCTCTTTGAGGTTTTTATCCACTCTAATCCGTAAAGTCTTATATATCCTGCAATCATGAAAAGAATGATGAACCAAATGGCATCATATCCAAACTTATCCAAATCCATCTGGATGGGAAGGATTGTTTTGACCGCAGAAAAGATAAGAAGCAAAATACCTATGGTAACTTTCAGTTCCTTCTTTTCAAGGTTCTTTATTCCCGCTGCCAACAAGGGTGAGAAGGCATACATGATGATATATGAAGTTGCAAACCAATAATGCTCAGTGTGAATAGGGAATACATACAGGAATATCTTGTAAAGTGATATTTCAGATGCGGGTAAAATGCCTAAAGCGAACATCACAATCGGTACAAGTATTGAATAGAAAAGCACCTGGAGAACCAATTCCACCAGTTTTTTCCACTTGAACTTGCTTTCAACCAGGAAATATCCACTTATAAGCACGTAGCAATTAACTGCTACTATAGAGAATGAATGCAAAAGCCATCCCATTACGCTTAAAAAAGTCTGAGACTCTCCCAAGCTTATATTTACTTTACCCTTATCAAGATAATGCATGGTAATGACCATTAGCATGGCCAGTGATCTAAGTACTTCTATTGAAGGTTGTCTTTTAGATTTCGTTTCACTCATTTGAATTTACCTTACTCTATAAACTACCGCTTTTCCTCCGGTTACGAGGTTTAATTCATCTTCTTTTTCAAGTTTATAATCGTATCTCTGATTTAGAAAAGCCTGCTCAGCTTCCACATTTCCATTAATGGATTCAGCGGTTGTAATCAAATATACATATCCGGACTCTAGATAGTCTCCCGTCCTTGCCTTAACACTTGGCAGACAGGAAAACCATCCGCCGGCATATACGTAATCAGGATTATCCACGCCTACATCAAACACACTTCTTCTGTAATTTGAGTATATATATGTGCTTAGAATAAATTTGTTATGATTATGTTCCCTGCAATAATTGGATATCTCGGATTCCATTTCTCTAAGGATTGGAAGAGACTCTGATTGCTTCGATAAAGTTCCAAACTGCTGCTTTCCTGAGACAAAACAAACATAGGCCATGGCAGCAATTACCGGGATTATCAGCAATCTCAAATAGTTTTCTCTCCTCTCATCGTTTATGAAGAGGACAAGTATCACTACTATAGATAAAAGTTCCAGGAAATATAACGGAAGCATTATTCTTTCGGGCATTCGTCCCTTATAATATATGTATCCCCAGGTTATCCCCTTGTTCACCATATATATCAGAACAAAAGCTATGAGGCTCTTTATTCTTCCCCTTAATATCGATACGATAAGCAAGACACCCCAGGCAGCACCTAGAGCGATACCAAGCCAGGTAAATCCCAGGAGTATATTAAGATATGAGTAAGCGTACACCCATTTGATTATTTCAAGTATGCCGGGATTGGTCACTTCTGACTTGCTCACATATGACGCTGCTCTTACAGCTTGAGCAAGGTGTTCATAATCAAGCACAAGAGAATGACTAAAAGCGTCATACTCTTCCTTTGTGACACCTCGTTTATAAAACTCGTCTATCCGGTCATAACCGACAATTCCCGTATAATCAAACATTTCCTGCCTTCCGGCTTCAAAATCCTTTGACGCCGTCCATTCGTTTCCGCTATAGGCAAGAAATTTTACTCCATGTCCTATGATAAGAATAAGAAGTGCCGTTCCCAAAGATATAAGAATCTTCCTAATACCAAGTATAAAATCTTCTTCCGTAATGGAAGTAGCCACGAGTAAAAGGCCGAATCCAATGGGCAGAATAATCTCCATTGCTTCAGGTCTTATTATAAAGGCCAGGAATTCAAGAATTCCAAACAGCCACATACCTGCCACATTTTCATATAGAACAAGGGCTACAAACCCAGCGATGGCAAGAAGCATGGCTGTCGATGTGTATTGTAATCTTCCTCTGATATAGAGGGAAGGTAAAAGGCAAGCCAAAACCGCGAATCCACCGCAAAACATGGTGAATAAGTCTTTACTCTTTTTAACAATGGCATCAAGCGGAATAAGAATAGATATTCCATTGCAAACAAGCAAAAATCCGCCCCACCAAGGAATTGTCGGGGCGATTCTATAAAGTAACGATAATGGAGCTGTCAAAATAACAGAGTTATAAATCGTGTGGTATTCAGGTTTTCCTGTAATGGCTCCTCTAAGCAGGTCATTGATTATCAAATCGTCATTAGTTTCAAACCAAAGGCCGCACTTCATCCACACCAAATAAAAGAAGAGACCGCAAAATATAAACTCCGGTATTAAGCTATACTTTTGTATAATTCTTCTACACGTTTCCATGAATGTTATCCGTAGTCTGCTTGATGATAAACTTAGGACGTCCTTTAACCTCTTCATAGATTCTCGCAAGGTAATGGCCAACTATACCAAGGCTCAGCATTAAAAATCCTCCGACAATGAGGATTAATAGAATAACCGTGGTAAATCCTTCCATAGCATGGCCCATGAAGTACTTAACGAGAGTCTGAATTCCAAGAATAATGCTGAAAACTATACATATAACTCCCATATGGGTAATTAACTGTAAAGGCAAGGTGCTAAATGATGTTGCATTTAATATCGCATATCTGAAAAGGCTTTTGAAACTCCACTTGGAAGTACCATACTGTCTTTCAGCTACGTCATAAGAAATTGTAGTTGTCTTAAATCCTGCCCAGAAAGTAAGAGCCCTAAAGAAAGTATTATGCTCCTTTAATTCAAGAAGGACGTTAACTACCTTTCTGTCAATCAGTTTGAAATCAGATGAATTCTTCATATCCATCTTGATAAGTCTGCTCATGATTCCGTAGAAGATTCCGGCAAAGGCTTTGTGGAAAATACCCTCTTTGCCTCTTGAAGACTTAACTCCTTCAACAATCTCATATCCTTCTTCCCACAGTTTATACATCTTGGGGACGATATCTGCAGGATGCTGAAGATCACAGTCCATAACAATGCAGGCATCACCACAGGCAACTGAAAGACCCGCAAAAATAGATGCCTCCTTACCAAAGTTCCTGGAAAATTCAAGTCCCTTAACCTTGGAGTTCTTCTTGCTTTCCTCGATGATGACTTCATATGTTCCATCAGTGGAGCCATCACTTACAAAAATAAGCTCGTACTCAATCTCGGCATTACCGAGAGTCTCAGATAATACCTTTGCTGTATTAGCTATATTCCCTTCTTCGTTATATGAAGGAAGAATAACTGATAAGAGTGCCATAGTGTTTTCTCCTACTGGGGTTTCTCCCCTGTTATCTTCAGTGCGTTCTCAGTTTTAACATACAAAACTCCGTCAACCACTTCTGTGCAGTGCTCTCCGGGGAAACTGTCTAATTCATAATATCTTTCATCATTAAGGTAAATGTCTCCAATGATTTCCTGATTCATCACCTCAATGGTAATTCCCAGGTAATTGGCAAAGAACGATTTATAATCTTCAGGTTTATAGCAAACCGTATCCCCGGGGAATCCAATCATATTTGATGTGACATCAGCTGTTAAGTCAGTGGAAGGATAATTCCAATCGCCCACAACCCCAATCATAACCACAGGCATTCCCGTATAATAGCCGGGTGTCTGCTCTATTCTGTCGGCAAGTCGCAAGCAGTACGCATAAGTCTTCTCATACCTCTTCTGAAGATTTGAATATCCAATATTGTCGGTCACCATATAGTTAAGGGACAATACAAGTCCAATGGCTATTATTATCCATTGTCCTGCCCTGTCGAGTTTACTTCCCATGGAGAAGTCTTCGCTTCTCTTCATTAGTCCCGCAAAGAATGCAATGATTATAAGTACGTACTGATATCTCATAAGAAGATGATAATTAACATCAGGAGAGATAATCAAAATAACGTTTGCAAATATAGGAACTAAAGCGATTACTATCAAAGCTATCAAATAGAATAAAGGTTTCTTAAACAGTGAATGATAGTTTGCAAATGAGAAGGCTGCAACAATGCTCAAAATAGCAAGCAAAGCAAGGGCAACGATACTGAAAATGTTGTTTGATAATACATTACCGCCAATGATAAAACTTACAAAATCTGTATATATGTGTTTAATCACAGAAACGGGATCACCCAAAAGCGAAGTCATTCCACTTATTCCCTGATAATCTGCAAGAGTAACCCCTTCAACCATAAGGAGAATCTGAAGAATAATGTAGTAAAGGGCTACGCCAATGGCGCCCATTCCGACAGTCTTTAATGTATAAATAGCCTTTTCCTTAATTGTGGCTTCTGTAAGGTAGAAACCGCAGAGTATAAACAAGGCCAAAAGCATTGTTACTGACAGATATGCCTGATATGTTCCCATACTGAAGGCAAGACAAATACCACCAAATATGAATCCTCTGGATGGATATTTCTTAGTAAGATATACCGCCAATACCGCGAGAAACATGGCAAACATGTAGCCGTCAGCAGTGTAGATATATGCATATGTAGAAGCCAAAGCGGGGAACGTTACAAATAACGCGCTGACGATGATTGCATGCAAAGGGGATTTAATCTCGAAAAGTTCAACTAGGATTACGCATGTTATTGAAATCCATAAAAGAGAGAGAACTCCAATTAACCAAGGCAGGGTAAAGTATGATGAAATGCCACAGGCTAAGGTAAGAAACCACCTGCCGGAAGTAATCATGTTCTGGTCGAAGTAAACACTTGCAAGGCCGTCATGATTGGGCATATCATTCACAAAAGCGGGAAGATGAGTTATTATCCCCATCAAAAAAGCAGAAATAAAGGCATATTTCTGTATGGGTTTTATCTCTTCTATTCTTTTTTCGAACCATTCTGTAGGTGTCATTGATTTATTCATGTCGTTTTTATTAATTCCAGATTTTATTTATTGACTATTTGGTGCTGAATTGTATATATTATTTGTTCAATTCAGTGCTTCTTTAGTGAATTTAGCGAGGGTTCTTGCAAGAAGTTCTCTTCCCTCTTCATTTAAGTGGATGCCGTCCATTGTATATGTCTTGGCGGTATCTGCATTTATCCCGATATTATGGTAGTCATCAATAATATCAAGTCCGAATTCCCCTGCTATAGATAACTGAAGATCCACATAATCTTCAAGAACTCCATATCCATAATTCTCTGTGGTACAGTCTCCTGCCCATTCACCCATATAGTCCACAAAATAGCAATACGTGGGTGTTACCAGAACAATCTTTGCTTTCGGAAACGCTTTGCTTAATTCTTTTATACTGTATCTTAAGGCTCCTCCATAGGTATATGTATCATATGGATCGTCCTTATTGTCCAAAGGTCTGCCGGCGCTATAGTCATTTACGCCATGCTCCAAAAAGATTATCTCGGCTTTATCAAAGTCCACATCCTCAAAATCCTTCATGGCATCATAGAAGTAGGGAAGCTTATAGTTGTTAGCCGCTATATCATAATATTGAATGCTGTAATCCCCTCTTACAATGGAATCCACTATAGAAACCAGATTCATTGAATCCTCGTAAAAGGTTCTTCTATGAGTGGGATTACTTAAAGAAGCACAGGTTCCGCCAAAGCATCCGTTAAAAACCTGATATCCCAGTTCTTTTTCCATAACAGACGTTACCGAAGTCTCATCTCTTACGTTTCCGAGGATACTGTCACCAAGGCAAACAACTCTGTATCCGGTATCCGCGTCAGGGGTAGCATAGGCTTTAACTCCTGCTATCACACCTGCAGCCAACACTGCAGCTATTCCTATAGGTATTAACTTTTCTTTACCCAATTTAATTCTCATAAATTCTAATTACTCTAAAGTTAATTCCGCAGTCAGTTTCAAGGTAATCAACCTCTTCGCTTGAAACATCCGTATATTGTGAATAGAAGTCCAATAAATAGTCTTCTTTGGTTATATCTGAATCTTTAAATACGTAGTATACGCTGTCATTATTCAGAACATCCAAATGATTTGTGGGATTATCTATTCCATGTTTGGTGAGCTGTTCCTGCTCCACAGGGCATCCCGGAAGCCATCCTCCAAGGAAAGCAATAGATGCACCCTCATGTTCGTTCTTTAATCTTGATACATTTGCCAATGAATTGGCATCAAGGAAATAAATGTTTTCAGGATTCTTTGCAGCGTAGTCAAGAAGCTGTTCAAATGATGTGGAATAATAGCTTCTGGCTTTATTATCACCCACTATCTTTCCTGCTTTTGGGATACCCACATAGCAGGCCATAGCGAGAACAAGAGCAGTACCTACGACGACAATCCTTTTATATAACTTGTTATATTCCACATTTATTAAGCCTGCTGTAAGTACAAACAATTCGGCTATATAAAGGCTCCAGGTGATTCTGTCAGGCAATCTTCCTTCATAAATTAGATAAATCCAAAGAGCCATTCTGGCTGCAAATAAAAGAGCCAGGTCTATAAGTAAAAACTTATTCTTGTCCTTAATTAATTGAATTATGGCTATTACAGCCGCGGTAATCCACAAAAGATAAACCACCAGATTAATGGGTCTGTCTGTATAGCCAAGATTTCTTCCAATGAAGTTCTTTATGACCTGCCCACCAGGTATTGCTCCTTTGGGGTTCATCTCATATATGGTTTTAAGGGAATCCTCGTTTATGTCCTCCATCAGAAGCTGCAGATCATAATAAGCTATTGCTTCATAATCCGTCTTGCTCATTCCGATGGATTCATAAGTTTCCCTAAATTGCTCATAATCAGAGAATCCGGAGTAATCAAAAACGTTCTCTGTCTGCTTATTAAAGCTTAGATATTTATCCCAGTCATCGCCACTATAATAGGCTCTGTTACAAGCCTCAGATACAAGAAGCGTTGCTATAATGCATACTCCCAATGATACAAATCGTAGGTTAGTTTTTTTATCCTTAAATCCAATCCTGATCCATTTGCCAAGCCATCCTGCTCCTGCAAAGGGAACAAGCATAAGGAGGGCCATGTTCCTAATGTTGTAGCTTACTAGAACAAATATCGAAACCAAAACAAGGTCCCTTATCCATTTACTCTTATCTTCATTAATATCAATAAGCAGCGCATAGAAAACCGCAACAGAACCGACAAATGCAGCAGTAACTGTAAACTGAAGCTGGGCAAAGCATCTGAAAAGCGTAATTCTCCATATGACAATAAAGAGAACTCCTGCAAGGACTTTATAAGCAGGTTTCTGTATCTTCTTAATGACCTTGCATATTACAATTACAGAGCCTAGAACAAGCCAAAATAACTGTGCCATAGAATACCAGTCAACGCTCCCGGTAATTCTATACAAAAGACTCATGGGCCAGCCCCAAAAGAAACCTGAGTAAACCAGGTGTCCGTCAGGCTGTCCTGAAACAAGTCCATTGGCAATCATCTGCATTATTAGGTCATCGTTGGTAAGGAATTCTATACTCATTTGCGATAGTAATCTACAATCTTTGTTACTGCCTCTATAACGTCATCAACGTCTTTATCAGTCATGGCAGGATAAAGGGGAATGCTCATAATTTCTGAGTAAAGTTTCTCTGCCTTGGGGCAAAGTCCCTTCTTATATCCCAAGTGCTCATAGTAAGGATGTCTGTAAACAGGAATATAGTGTACGTTGCATCCTATTCCCTCTGCAGACATTGCCTCGAAAAACTTAGCTCTGTCGATTGAAAGCATCTCAGGTTTGATTCTTAAAATATAAAGGTGTCTTGTGCTGTCACTTTCAGGGATTTCCTTCTGAACAAACAGCTCAGGCATCTTAGAAAAAGCTTCGTTATACTTTGAAACAATCTCTTTTCTTCTGTCAGAGAATCTCTTAAGTTTATTAAGCTGGCTGTTTATAAGAGCAGCCTGCATATCTGTCATTCTATAGTTGGTCGAAAGAGCAACCTGCTCATAATACCAGGGGCCGTCAGATTCTCTCTCCATCATGGAAGGATCTCTGGTGATTCCATGGGCTCTGAATAAAAGGAGCTTCTTATAGTACTCCTCATTATTTGTAAGAACAGCACCGCCCTCGCCTCCGGTAACGGTTTTAACCGGATGGAAGCTGAATGTTGTCATATCAGCGATGCTTCCAACGTTCTTTCCATCATATACAGTTCCAATGGAATGAGCAGCATCTTCGATAAATACAAGATTATGCTTATCGGCAATCTGTCTGAATCTCTTTAATTCAGCAGCCTGGCCCGTGTAATCCACAGGTATAATAGCCTTAGTCTTTGAGGTAACCTTTTTCTCTGCTTCATCGGGATCAAGATTGTAGGTCTCTTCATTTATATCTGCGAAAACGGGCTTGGCACCACAGTACAAAGCACAGTTTGCCGATGCTGCAAAGGTAATGGGTGTGGTGATTACTTCATCACCTTCACCTACACCTGCAGACAGGCATGCAATGTGAAGAGCTGCGGTTCCGTTAGCGCAAAGCACAGCATACTTAGCCCCGGTAATATCACAAAGCTTCTTTTCAAGCTTATCAATCTCAGGACCGCAGGTTAAGAAATCGCTTCTTAATACTGCCTCAACTGCTTTTATATCATCTTCATCTATAAATTGATGTCCGTAGGAAATCCTGTTTGTACGTACAGGAGTTCCTCCTTCTATTGCGGGTTTATTCATATTTCTCCCTCACGGTCTAGTTACAAACCTGTAAGTTCTTTACCAATTCTCTAAGTTCTTCTACTGAAAGCCACTCTGTGTTGTTACCTGATGTATATGAGAAGCCTTCGGGAACTTTCTTCCCTGATAAGTCAGGCTTCTGCTTATTATTCCACGTCATCTGAGGATATACGATGAAGTGCTTATCATACTCATATGTAGTCATGGAGTCCTCAACGGTAACCATGATTTCATGAAGCTTCTCGCCTTCTCTTATTCCTACCTCAGGCATCTCACAGTCAGGAAGCATTGCCTTTGCAAGATCTGTAATCTTGAAAGAAGGAATCTTACTGATGAAGGTTTCGCCGCCTTTAGCCTCTTCTAAAGCTTTTATAACAAGCTTTACGCCTTCCTCAAGACTGATCCAGAATCTGGTCATTCTGTAATCAGTGATTGGAAGTTCTTTTCCACCGTTATCAATGATGCTCTTAAAGAAAGGAATAATGGAGCCACGGCTTCCGGCAACATTTCCGTATCTTACAATTGAGAAGTTAATGTCCTTTGTTCCAACGTAAGCGTTTGCAGCGATGAAAAGCTTATCAGAAACAAGCTTTGTGCCGCCGTAAAGGTTTACGGGATTAACTGCCTTATCTGTTGAAAGAGCTACAACCTTCTTAACTGAGCCTGAATTCAAGGCACAATCTATTACGTTCTGAGCACCGTTAATGTTTGTCTTAATAGCTTCGTTAGGATTGTATTCGCATGCAGGCACCTGCTTCATGGCAGCCGCATGAACAACATAATCAACACCTTCAAAAGCTCTCTGCATTCTTTCTTTATCTCTTACGTCACCGATAAAGAATCTGAGCTTTTCGGCATGGTCCTTGAATTCATTGCTCATAACCCACTGTTTGAACTCATCTCTTGAATAGATAATTATTTTCTTAGGGTCATAATTGTTAAGGACGTATCTCGTAAATGCCTTACCAAATGAACCGGTACCACCTGTAATTAGAATTGTTTTATTGTTTAACATAAGTCATCTCCCATTATTGTTTATAGCATGAATATAAAAACATCTGATTGTATCAGATTTATGCATTTTGCTTACATTTTGCCTGCTATTCGCTCGGCATATCGATGTATCATCGGGTCTTCGTATTTATCCATGAAGTCTTCTCCAAGTCGAATCTTCTCGTCAGCAAATTTTATACCGCTAAGTTCTGTGAACACTGCCACAACCTTTGAGAAGCGGGCGGGGAAGAAGTTTAGCATCTCCATGGGAACCGTTCCGTCGATTATAGGATATTCTTTAAAGAGTTCTCTGTAATCAAGGACATCTCTGGGATGGGGCTTAATTACAATGACGCCCTGATCCTTATACATATCGATTATGTCTCTAAAGATTTGTTCCCTTACATCCAATGTGCAAAGAGGCTCGGTAAGAATAAGGATTCTGTCCTTGCCCTCGTCCGTATTTGTGAGGACATGCTCTAACTCATCTCTGTTCCTAAGGAAGGCTTTAAGGATTATTTCTTTATCCTCATCAGTTAATCTGTCCACCAGCTCTTTCCTTGGTTTCTCTATGTAGTAGGGACAGGGATATTCAATCTTTGAAATATCGTTGACTTCCATATCAAGGCAATATTTGCCGTATCCGTTCTCAACAAATATAAAGTTATATTTTTTGGAAAGCTTGGCCTTTAAATCAAAGTGTCCTCTGTTTCCGAACCTTGCCTGATCGAAGTTTGCAATGCAATCGAGACCATCCTCAACCGCATGATAATAAATCTTTTTCTGATTCAGGTAATAACCTACGGGGTCTGAATCACTGAAAATATAGATATATTTGTAATCACTGAAATCCACAGGAACGAACTGCTCCTCAAGTTTCGCATACTTCCTAGTGAATATCATTCTGGAAATCATGTTAAAGACTATGTTTCCCTTATCTTTCCTATACTTTGCAAGTTCGGGGAAGAAATCGTCTCTTTTTTCATCAAAGGCAATGATATCTTCAAAGACCCCTGTGGCGCTTATTCTCTCATCAATGGTCTCAAAGTCGTTTGACATCTTGCTTAAGACCAGAGTGGCTTCACCCCTTTTCTCCTTGGGAAGGGCCAATTCTTTAAGAAGCGTTACATATACATGATAGTATGTATGGCAGACATAAATTCTTTCTTTCATAACTATACTGTTTTCTCCAATGTTGCTTTTCCGTCTTCCACACGATAAATCATGTCACATTTCTCAATGGTCTGAAGTCTGTGAGCAATGATAATGAGGGTCTTCTTGCCATGGAGGGCATTGATGGAATCCATGATGGCTGCCTCGGTTTCATTATCAAGAGCTGAGGTTGCTTCATCAAGAATCAGAACCTCCGGATCCTCATAAAGGGCTCTTGCTATGCTGATTCTTTGTCTCTGGCCACCGGAAAGTCTGATGCCCCTTTCACCTATGGAAGTATCAAGACCATCGGGAAGGCTTCTTACAAAGTCATCAAGCTGAGCTTCTCTTAATGCTTCCCAAACCTTGTTCTCATCTATCTGATCTCTCGGAACACCGAAAGCCACATTCTCTCTGATGTTACTGTCCAACATAAATATCATCTGAGGAATATAACCGATGTTCTTAAGCCAGCCTTTGTAGTTTGTTCTAATATCTACGCCATCTGCCTTGATTTCTCCCTCTTTTGTCTCAAGGAGTCCAAGAAGAATGTCAACGATGGTTGTTTTACCTGCGCCGGTAGTTCCCACGATACCAACAGCCTTACCAATGGGAACAGTCATGTCCGCATGGTCGAAAATAAGTTTTTCGGTATTAGGGTACGCGTAGGTGATGTTAGTAAGTTCTATTTTTTCTTTAACAGGGAGTTTAGTTACATCATCCTCACTAAAGGAGATGTTTGTCTCCATGTTCTTAAGTTCGTCGTTAAGTCCGTCGGCAACCTTTAAGAAGAAAGGTTCGCAGTAAGCGATGGTGTTCATCTGATTGTTGATACGGTTTGCCGAAGGAAGAAGTCGCATGGCTGCCACAGCAAAAGCCGTAAGAGTTGGAATTAACTCCGAAGCACCTTTTCCTGTAAGAAGCATATAGAGCATATATGAAACCATGCAGATAATGAGCACGGTCTCTATTAGAAGTTTGGGGATAGAGTTAAACAAGCTGTATCTTTGAACAGCGTTAACATATCCTCTTCCGCAGGTTACATACTCATCCACGAAGAACTGCTCCTTGCGGGCAATTTTCATTTCTTTAATTCCCTGAATGCTCTGGGAAATAAGTTTGTAAAGGCCTGAATAGAAGTCCTGGTTGTCTTTACCTGCCTTATACATGATAGGCTTAAGCCATACTTTTATAGCAAAAAGAACGGCCAATAAAACTATCGTTACAATAATTGTCATTATGGGGTCAATAAGGAAGAGTCCCACTGCCAGCCAGATGAATACTATGCCTTCTGAAAGGAGTGTAAGAAGGGCCAGAATCAGGGCGTACATGTTGTTGACGTCCGATGTGATATTCCTTTGGACTACAGCAGTATCTGCGTTAAGATAGAACTCATAGTTTTTCCTGAGGTAATTCTTCATGAGGCGCTCAGATGTGTCGAACTGATTGCTGTATACGAAAGAAAGCATTACCTTCTGTTCAAGATAAAGGTAGAGATTCTTTACGACAAAAACAGCCATCAAAGAGACCATAACCACTATGATAAACTGTTTCTGGTTTGATACCGGAAGAATGTCATATATGGTGCTTACAAGGGCGTCGTTTTGGATAGACTCTTCGTCCATTACAAGCTTTACTGCAGGAACAACCATTCCGATTCCCGCAACTTCCAAAACCGCTCCGATGAGCATCATTATTACAAGAAGAGACATTCTCTTCTTTTGTTTCTTGTTTAAAAGCTTGTTAAGCTTTTGAAGGATTGATTTCATACTACTTCCTTGCTTTTTTTATCTTCTTTAATGCTTTGTGCGCCTTCTTGGAAAGTTTTGGCGCAATGCTTAAGATGGTAAGATTCTTCTTTTGCTTGGCAGTTAAATACTTGTTATTCTGCCAGATATTCTTCTCATCTCTTATTTCCTTAATGACCTTTTGGTAACATTCGTTACGTTCAGTCATTTGCTTTACTGGAATATGAAGGAGATAATCCAATCTCTGAACATATCTGAATCTGTCGGTTTCTTCTTCCCACTGTGGGAAGAAGTCTTCCATAAGGCTATAAGCATAGTCTGAGTTTGCAATTACTGCTTCATAAAGTTCTCTCTTGAATCCGCTTCTCTGGTTGCTGCCTTTTCTGATTAAGATGTTGTAGTGAGGCTCCTCAATGGACCAAACGCCATCAGTTTCCTGGAGCATCTCGAGGATTAATCTAAAGTCCTCATTCAAGAGCTTCTCTGAAAATCTAAAGTCTTTACAAAACTCTGCTCTTATAAGCTTGGTGCAAAATGAACTGTCGCCTTTATGGAGCATGAGAAGTTTAAAATCTTCATCCCTTGGGATAAAGTTTACTTCTCCGGTGTTCTTATAGGCGTCCTTAATCATCTTGCCTGATTCATCAAAGTCACGGCTCATTACTTCTGCAATGTCGCAATTCTTTTCTTCACAGACTGCAATGAGTTTCTCATACATGGTTTCATCCGCATAATCATCTGCGTCAAGAAAACCAATGTAATCGCCGGTGGCTGCTTCAATGCCGACGTTTCTTGCCGAACTGGATCCGCCGTTAGGTTTGTGAATAACCTTTATTCTTGAATCCTTTGCGGCGTACTCGTCACAAATGTTACCGGAGTTATCAGTTGAACCATCATCCACCAGGATAATCTCAAGGTTCTTATATGTTTGATTTATGATATGGTCGAGGCCGTTTGGAAGGTATTTCTCCACATTGTAGACCGGAACCACTATACTTATTATCTTATCTGTATTCATAGTATCCCCACGTGTAGCATAGTATGCCTGAAATGTAATCTTTTCCTATCGAAAATGTATCAAAAGGGCATACTACAACCACTTTACTAATTTTACTTTAATTCATGGGGAAAATCAATTATTGAGAAGAAGGGCAGACCTGAGTCTGCCCCTCTTTATCCTGATATTTTTCTTTTTATTCTGAAAAGCAAATCTGAGAGTGAAAATGGTCTTTTGGCCTTTGTAATGCCAAAGATATGAGCCACTCTGTCTGCGCTCGGAAACTCTTTATTTTTTATGTAGTAAATATACAGGCGAATGAAGCCTGTTTCTTTCTCGTTTGGTACATGCCAAATGCATACAGGGTTGGATTCCGTAACATTTGAAACCAAATAGAATACTTTCCCCGTCCAGAACCTGAAAATGTATGGTGCCGCATTAATTACCTTAGCGTCTGTAAGAGCTGCTGCCACGGACCAGATAGTTTCATCTCCAGCACGCTCATGCATTTTCTTTGTTTCATCTGACGTCATGGTCGCAAAGACATTTCGACAGGTTTCCATGAATTTCATCAAGTTCTCCTGAGTACCTGCAACGAACTCTCCACCATAGTGAGTAATAGGAGTTGTCTTTGCTTCTTCAGGATAAAACTTTTCAAAGTCCTCTCTGATTACTGCTCTGTCGGGATGGGTAAAGTCATGTCCCACCTGATACATTAAAACTCCGAAATCACTCTCTGCCCAAAGATCCGTATATCTTCTTGTGGTGAATGTATCTGTGTCCATAAGTAAGATATGGTCATACTGCTTATTCTCGGCGTTTTCCTTTACCACATGGGAAAGGACGCAAAGTTTGTAGTAAGCCAGGGCCCAGATGAAATCTTTGGAAATGACAAATTCATCAAAGGGGCAGATTCTGACTTCGATATTGTTATCCTGAAGTTTCCTGGTCCATTCTTCAGAAATATTCGCGTTCGCGAATAGAACCACATCATCGTCAGGATTGTGAATCTTCGCTGATGTGAGGGTTACGAAGATATTCTTTAAGTATGTTATTGTGGTCTGATTGTTTGCAGTTTTTCCAGTTTGGGTGGAGGTGTTAAATCCCTCCTTAAAGGAAAACGCTGCACAAATAAGATTCTTCATGGCTTTTATACTCTCTTGGCTTGTATTGCTGCCCACATTTTTCTTACGGGAATTACGTTAGCTTTGGAACCGGGACCATCTTCGGGATCAGGAATTCCAATGTCTTCTGTAAGCATTCTTGATAATCTTATTATCTGCTCTGCCGCCTTCTTAGCGTTCCATGTTGTATCGATGGTTTTGTAGGCATTGGCCCCAAGTTTTCTTCTCTCGTCATTATCCTGAGCCAGCCTCTTTGTCAGGCGATATAACTCATCAATATCACCGTTCTTGTATGCGTAACCATTGTTGCCAAAGTTGATAAGGTAAGGAGTAGCTCCCGTAGCTGAATTGGCTACCACAGCACATCCTGAATTCATAGCCTCGTTAAGAACAGCGCCCCAGCCCTCCAGATAGTCGCTGGTAAAAAGGAAAATATCTGCCTTGCGCATATATTGGCGTACTTCCTCAGGTTTCTTATAGCCTTCCAATGTAATGTTTTCTTGGAGGTTATTGGCGGCTATTTCAGCCTTGATCTGCCCCTCCATGTCACCGCCGCCTACCATTGTGAGATGGAAGGATATGTTGTCTTTTTTAAGGCGTTTTGCCACCTCTATTGCATCATCCGGATGCTTCCAATCTATAAAACGACCGGCCCAGAGGATTTCCGTCACCTTATTTTCTTCCTTAAGTTGGAACAGCTCGCTTAAATTCTCCTCTGTTGCAGGAGGAAAATATCCCCACTTGTACATCTTGTTGGGGTATGCTTTTATAATGCTAAAGTCCGAAGGAACATAAGCTCCTGCACAAAGGATGATTACCGGATCTTCCCTATGACTTGTATGATCTTTATATTTCTTTATAAGTCCTCTTGGAGAAATAGCCTTCCACTGGCCGGATTTATAGAGTCGTTCTGATACTCTGATTACAGGTTTCTTTTCTCTAAGTCTATTAGCGATATAACTCTCATCATCGCATCCACCGAAAACCACCACATCGCTGTCATCAATTAGAAGCTGCGCGCAGGCAGGATTCTCATAATAACGGATAACATAAGGAAGACTTGCGGTGTCAGAGTCCCATCCCATGCTGACTCTTTCTGTCTCCATGGGCTCAGTCTCCACAAATCTATAGTCATCTCCCAAAGCCTTATATAACTCTTCAGCCATCGGGATTTGATGATGGTTTATGTAGTTGGAAACGAATGTGATTGTCATTATTTCTTCCTTGAGCGAAGCACTACAAATGCTCCCAATGCTGATATGATTGCTGCTCCCAATGCCACAAATGTACCGGTCTTTGATGAGCCTTCATGGCGCTCCAAAACCAATGCAGAAATAGGTGCAACTGTAATAGGGCCACCTTTAAGTTTCTCGATTGATGTGGTGCCTGCTTTCTTATCGTTGATTAAAACATCCCATTTGCCTTCGGGAAGTTCAAAGGTAATTTCCTCGTTATTTGCATTAAAGATGAAAATATCCTTATCATCAAGGTCAAAAGCTACTACATTGTCAATATCAACATCTATCTCTTTAAGATGCTCTTTTACTTCATCCTCAGTTGTTAATCTTAAGTTCTCGTGAGCCTTTCTAAACTCGATAAGTCCCTTGTAGTAGTCATGTACTTCCTTATGTTCAGCGTCAGAAATATCATCCCACTTGATTGAGTTTACAGCATCTGATGAAGCGTAGCTGTTGGAATCAAAAGTTCCGTCTTCTTTAACTTTGGTTCTTAAGATTTCTTCCCCGGCCTGCATGAAAGGAATTCCTTCAGCTGTCATATAGAAAGCTGCGGCAAGATTATTCATCTTTATAATATCTGCTCTGTCAGTTCCGGCCCTTGATACAGTAATTCTGTCCATAAGGGTCATGTTATCATGACAGGATGCATAGTTAACTATCTGTGAAGGATTCTTACACCATACTTCTCTTCCCATGAATGAGGCTGCTATGGAGTTCTCTTTACCAATGGCTCCACTTACGAAACCCATTCCCTCATCAAATACGCTGCCCTTAAGTCCGTCTCTTATGTTGTCATTAAAGAATGCAAATTCAGGTGTAAATCTTGCACTTCCCTGAGTGGCAAGTCTGATATCATCCTTTGTTACGGAAGTGTTCATGGTCCAGCCTTCACCATAGAAGATAACATCAGGGTGTTTCTCATGAACCTTTGTTACGATTTCATTGATTGTATCAACATCAAGAAGGCCTACAAGGTCAAATCTGAATCCGTCAATATGATATTCGTCTGCCCAATAGCATACTGAATCAACGATATACTTTCTTACCATACTTCTCTCAGAAGCAGTATCGTTTCCACATCCTGAGCCATTGGAGTAACTGCCGTTTGCGTTAATTCTTGAGAAGTATCCAGGTACAAGCTTGTTTACGCAGAAGTCACTTCCTGAATAAACATGGTTATAAACCACGTCCATAACAACAGAGATTCCGTTGTCATGGAGAGCTTTGACCATCTGCTTTGCTTCCTTAACACGTACTGCTCCGTCATTAGCGTCAGTGGCATAAGAGCCCTCAGGTACGTTATAGTTTACCGGATCATAACCCCAGTTAAACTGAGGAGTGGTCTTTATTTCATCAACTGAACCATAGTCATAGAAGGGCAGGAGGTGAAGGTGGGTAATTCCCAAATCCTTAAGGTAATCTACACCTGTCTTATCGCCATTACTGTTAACTG
Source organism: Lachnospiraceae bacterium (assembly GCA_017619295.1). Lineage (GTDB taxonomy): Bacteria > Bacillota > Clostridia > Lachnospirales > Lachnospiraceae > G11. The sequence continues at coordinate 29,294 of JAFZSQ010000061.1, read as the reverse complement.
TTCCTGTTTCTGTAAAGGCCAGGTATTTTCCTTTGTTTGTCATACCGGAACTCTCATCAACAGAGAAATCCCTAATATGAAGTTCATAAATAATTGCATCGGTTATCTTCTCGCCTGCATGAGGATTCTTGTCACTATCCCATCCTTCAGGATTGGTGGTTGAAAGGTCAATAACCATTGCTCTCTTTCCGTTATATCCCGTTGTTCTTGCATAAGGATCACAGGTCACGTTCTTGGCACCATCAACTACTGCTATGTAGGTATAGTATGTACCTGCCATGTCACCATTGGCAGTATATGTCCAAGTACCATTTTCAGCTTTGGTCATGGCATGGGAATCAGCGTTACTGTCCTCCCAATATTTACCTGTTGCATAGAAGTTTACATACACCTCTTCCGCTGTGGGAGCCCATACTTTAAATGTGGTTGCATCCTTTGTATATGTAGCTCCAAGGTCATCACCTGTATATGTGTATTCTTTCTCAAAGTCCTCAGTTGAGTAAACATTGGGCATGTTAACTTTTACGGCACTGCCCTCATAATTAACTCTGAAGTTTTTGAAGATATTTAACTTTTTAAGGAGTTTAATCATATAAATATAGTCTCCCTTGTAAATGATGTCCTCAATGTCTTCTTCGCCCGCACTACCCACAACACTTATTGAATCAAGCTGAGCGTCACTCATCTCACCGGTCATGGTAATTTCGATTCCTGTGTCACCATCGTAGATTGCTGTTTTAAGTTTTGTTCCCTTAACCACATCTTCGTCATATTCTTTGGTGTAACCGGGAACTCCGCTTTCAACATAGGCATGCACAGTTCCTGAAAGAACTTCGGCAATATCAATGAACTGATCCTCATTTATATCCTTGTTCCAATCTTCGGTTCTCACAATAAAGCCTACGTTAGTTACTCCTGCAGGGACTTCCATTGTGGCAACCATCTCTCCGTTTTCCTCGACAAAGGGGTATCCGGCTCCTTCGCCCCCTTCAGGCCAAAGCCAAACGTCCCAGCCGGTGTAGTTACCGTCAGGGCGAGAGTAGTGGAGTTTGAGGATTACGCCATCTTCAGCGTGGGCTTTTATGGGAAAGCCTGCCAGGCAGGTAACTATTGAAATAATTGCTGCAAGGACAATGCTTGCAATCCTAGATAATATATTCTTCATTAATTTGCTATCCTGTTATAGATTTGTAAAAGTGTGTGGTAATTGGCCTCAGGATCATGGTTAAAGTTTGCATGTCCCCTGGCCTTTTTAAGTCTGGCTGTGAAGTCGCCCTCTGCCTTAAGCTGCTCGATTATGGCGTTTGCAAGTTCGTCTACGTTACCATCCTCATAAAGAATGCCTTCGTCTTCGGTAATCAAATCAGGTATTCCACCAACTCTGGCTGCTACACAGGGAACTCCAAGAAGCATCGCTTCTCCCAAAGAGTTTGGAGAATTCTCCAACTTTGAAGGGCATACGAAAACGTTGGAACGAAGATATTGTTCTCGCATTTCTTCCGCTGTTAAACTTCCAAGAAATGTCACCTTATCTTCAAGATGATTTACCTTGATCAACTTAAGGAGATACTTTGCATAGGATGAAAGCTTTAATTTCTCCTTGAATGTTTCGTGCTTTGTTATATTCTGACCACCAATGTAAATGTGGGCATCGGGACACTCTTCAAGAATCTTGGGGAGAGCTTCAAGAACATAGTGTAACCCCTTTAAAGGGTAATCACCCTGACTTAAGAATATTACTCCGGGCTCACAGTTTTCCTGTCTCCACCTTCCGGTGTAGAAGCAAGATCTCAAAGTTTCGTTCATTCCAAGATAAACAACATCAGGGTTTATCTCCTTTGTTCTGTTTCTATCCCACTTAGTTCTACCGGTTACGTAGGTAGCGCGAGAAATTGCCTCTTTCTCATTTTCGCCACGCTTAAAGTATTTATATTTCTGCCTTTTTATGCTGTCTCTTTTAAGGAAATCTCTGAATGTATTTCTGTTAACAACAGCTTTGGGCAAATCGGCCTCGTAAACCTCAGCAATAGCATGACATAAACCCTGGAGTCCAACCAAAATCTTGCCGGAATTATCTGCTGCCTTGAGAGTTGCTAAGCAGTGAGGAAACTCCGTTCCAAAAACGTGGATTACATCAGGGTTAACCTTATTAATCACCTGCTTTAAGCTTTCCTCCGTCTTAAGGTCATACTTTTCGCCCTTATTTAAATCTTCGTAAAAGCCATATGCTTTAAATGTCTGTTTCTCGGTAGAAATACCGAACGGAATGTTAGGAAGTTTGATGTCACCGACTGGAATTTCTCCCTCGAAGGTCGCCAACTCATCTTTGGCAGGGAAAGCAATAGAAAGCTCAATTCCATTTCCTGCAGTGTTAGCCATTATCTGGGCAAACATGCCCGTAATCCACCCTTCCTTGACGCTGGATTCCACGCCAAGGCATTCTGCAATTATGGGGAGCATTCTGTTTACAATCCAAAGTACTCTCATTAAAGAATTGTCCTTTGCTATTTATTTATTTTCCCATGTAAATTTTTCTTTTTATCCCCTGGTATATGCCCGAGAATCTGGGATTCTCAGATATAGCGCGTCGCATAGGCGCCATGGTAAGTGCCATGGTGAGCTTATATTTCGAAAGCTCATTTGCGCTCATATACTCCCTTGTTATGACATCGTGCTCATCCTTGTCACGCTGTCTGTTTTCTTCCGTTTCAGAGTAGCCACCTCCCTCATAGGAAGCAACTGTAAATCCCAGGTGCTTAAACCCCGCTCTACCCTTATAAAAGCACCAAAGGAACTGATCATAATCGGCTCTGATTCTGTAATCAAGATTAAAAGGCTTACCCTTTATTAGCCTGAAATCATAGAAGCAGGCCTGATGACATGGTATATTTCTGTAGCAGGTAAATCCGGTAATTTCCGGAGGAGCCGGATCTACTGCTTTATTGGTTTCCCTGTAAACATCCCCATAATAAACCATAGGTGATGTTGCATTGTCATGGTCAATTACTACTGCGGCCTTTTCCAAAACTCTTTCATCAAAGAACGTATCACCGCAGTTCATGAATATTACATATCTTCCAAGTTTCCCCAAAGTCGCAATATTCATGGCATCATATATTCCTCTGTCTTTTCCTGTCATAATAGTCAGGCAGGGATAAATGGGAGCATTAAGGATATCCGCATAGTGTTGCGCCATATCAGATATGCTTCCATCTGTTGAGCCACCGTCCTTAACTATTATTTCAAAGTCACGGAAGGTCTGGGCCATGATGCTTGCCATGGTTTTATGAAGTTTTTCTCCTGCATTGTAACTAACTACAATGATAGAAAAAGTAGGTGTCATTTACTTTGTCACTGCCTCACGGATTACCTTAGCCATGTAATCAATCTTCTCATCTGTCATTCCGGGATAAACACCAACCCAGAATGTATCATTCATGATTCTGTCTGTATTGGTTAACTCACCGACTACCCTGTATCCTTCGCCGGTCTTTCTCATCTCATCAAAGCAAGGATGCTTAATGAGATTTCCTGCAAAGAGCATACGTGTCTGAACGCCCTTTTCCTCGATTCTCTTTACAACTTCGTTTCTGTCTACGCCTTCTTTACAGGTGATTAAGAAGCCAAACCACGAAGGATCTGCGTTCTCCGCTGCAACAGGAAGAATAATCTTGTCTTCAAGTCCCAATAAAGCTTCCTTTAATCTGGCGAAGTTGTCTTTTCTCTTTTCCACGAAGGTAGGGAACTTAACAATCTGAGCACACCCTACAGCAGCCTGCATATCGGTTGCTTTAAGGTTGTAACCAAAGTGTGAGTAAACATATTTGTGATCGTATCCCAAAGGAAGCTCGCCGTACTGCTTATCAAATCTATGTCCGCAATAGTTATCTTTTCCTGAAGGACATATACAGTCTCTTCCCCAGTCTCTCATGGAACGTATAAGTCTGTTAAGCTGAGGGTTATTGGTATATACAGCACCGCCTTCACCCATGGTCATGTGGTGAGGAGGGTAGAAACTTGATGTTCCGATATCACCAATAGTACCTGTGAATTTGAGTTCACCGTCAATCATATATCTGGATCCCAAAGCATCACAGTTATCCTCAACAAGCCAAATGTCATGCTTATCACAGAATGCCTTAACAGCCTTCAAATCAAAAGGATTACCTAATGTGTGCGCAACCATAACTGCCTTGGTCTTATCGGAATAAGCTTCTTCAAGTTTCGTTACATCAATGTTGTACTGAGGAATTGTTACATCCACAAAAACAGGAACCGCTCCAAACTGAATTACGGGAGCAACCGTAGTAGGGAATCCCGCTGCCACAGTGATTACTTCGTCACCCTTCTTTATGGCTTTGTCTCCGAGTAAAGGTGATGTAAGTGCCATAAATGCACAAAGGTTTGCAGATGAACCGGAATTGACAAGTGAGCAGAACCTTACTCCAAGATACTCTGCAAATCTCTTCTCAAATTCGTCGGTATATCTTCCTGCTGTAAGCCAGAACTCCAACGAACTGTCCACAAGATTAACCATCTCTTCATGGTCATAAACTCTTGAGGCATAGGGAATTCGATCTCCCGGCTTGAAATCCTTCTTCTTGTTATGGAAGGTATCACAATACTCTTCTACCATTGAAAGAATTTGCTTTTTAGCTTCCTCTTCTGTTTTGTTTTCAAAATAACTCATGCGTTTCAAACCTCTAAACTACTCTTTGATATATTTTCTTATCTGGTCAAGCGTTACGCTCTCCATATCATTCTTATCTTTGTAAGCCTTGTGCCACTCAACAATCTCTTCCATGGCTTCCTTAACTGTCCAGACAGGCTGCCATCCAAAGGTCTTCTTCACCCTTGAACAGTCAAGTTTAAGGAAGTTTGCCTCGTGAGGGCCACCATCATGTTTGTTAACCCATTTAATGTTCTCTCCGGTCTGTTTGGTCCACTCGTTTACAAAAGCATCTACAATATCACTGGTGGAATAACAATCGGTTTCATTGGGTCCTATGTTGTAATTTCCTGCTTTTGTAATATCCTCGTACTGCTCCTTGGCAATCATAAGATATGCTACAACAGGTTCAAGAACATGCTGATAAGGTCTCGTGGAATAAGGGTTTCTGACTATAATATCCTCTTTCTTATAAGCCGCCCTGACGCAATCCGGAATAATTCTGTCCTTGGCAAAGTCTCCTCCGCCAATAACATTACCGGCTCTGCAAGTTGTAATTGCCACCTTGCGTCCACCTGTTTCTGCATTGAAGAATGAGTTCTTGTAAGACGATGTCACAAGCTCAGAGCAGGATTTAGAGTTTGAATAAGGATCATATCCATTAAGTTCCTCATCCTCACGATATCCCCACTCCCATTCTTTATTCTTATATACTTTATCCGTTGTTACATTAACAAAAGATTTAACGCTCTCCGTCTTTCTTACAGCCTCCAAGATATTAACGGTACCCATAACGTTGGTTTCGTATGTGTAAGCAGGTTCTTCATAGGAGAGGCGAACCAGAGGTTGTGCCGCCATATGAATAACTATTTCAGGCTGAACCTTCTGAATAAATTCAATTAACGTCTTAGCGTCTCTGACGTCACCATAGCAGGTCTCTGTTTTACTCTCTAATCCGAGAATGTTCCAAAGAGACTCTTCTTCAGGCTTAAGAGCATAGCCATAAACCTTTGCTCCTGCGTTAAGAAGGACTTCACACATCCACGAACCTTTAAATCCAGTATTACCTGTAATTAATACTTTCTTACTTTTGTAGAAGTCTAGTTTCATATTGTCTTCCTTATTATTCGCAAAGTTTAACAACCCAAATATCTGAGATCTTTGCGATTGAGCCTTCTGCCGGATAATCAGGCATTTCCTTGTATTCTTCTGAATTTAATATGGCCTTTTTTTCTTCAGCCCAGATATATCCAGGGTTAAATCCCAAATATGTTTTTATGAAATTATTTCTTACTCCTGATGTTATTAGTCCATTTTCAAGCACCACTCCATCGAGTTCCCTATAATTTTCATCGTTCTTAAATATAGGAATTTCAACTGAAGAGGGATTATCCTTGTAATAGAACTCACCAAGAATAGCCACTCTGTCTCCAACGGTATAACCACTCATCTCTTCGACTCGAGTAATTATTCTGTTATAGTAATTGGTTACCCTTTCAACCGCTATGCTTGATCTGAAATATGCCTGCGAATCCAATAAGTAGTTTCCGTATGCAACGAAGAAAACTGTCAAAACAACTGCCAGAGTACAAGCTGTTTTAACCCCTTTGTAAAAAGATTTGTTTTCCTGATTATCAATGTTTTCACCTTGTACAAATGCTCTCTCAAATAATACAAGTGCAAACACATAAAGCATCGAATATGCGTAGAGCATTAATGTAGAAAAAGGGGCATTTGGTGCCATAAAATAAACAAATCCCATTGCAAATGGAAGGAAGAAAATCATAAGACAGATAAAGGCCAATTCAAGTTTCTTCTTCCAAAGCTTAAGCTGAATAAAATTTATGGCAAACAGAATAACTATTAAGGCGCAAACAAGTATATTTAATACGTGCATTCCTGATGTAACATAAGAAAAAGGACGTGTTATAAAGTACTCCAAAACCCTCTTATATACTCTTCCAAAATTCTTTGGAATATCAGCAAGCGCTATTTTTCCCATTTCGTTTACACCGCCATAGGTTTCTTCACCCATGTTGGGAAAAATCAACTTGGAAATCTGTATGTAAATGAAAGTTGATACTGCAAGTGTTTCGGCATATTTAAGTCCATTTATGGTCAGCATTTTGAATTTGCCGCCCCTAAGGCCATCGAGTATCAAAACCATAAGCATTAATGAAATGGCCACGCTCACGAACGGTTGATATACAGCCAAACCTAAGATAATGCAAATGCCGGCAGGGATGAATCCGAATCTAAATCTTTGAATCAAATATGCTGAAAGGCAAAAGAATAAAATACCCACAGAATAAACGTGTGCCGTAAACATAAAGTACAGTACTCCGGTAACGCTAGGAAAAGTCACCATTACCGCAGGAATAAGAACAGCCGAAGAAATTGATTCTAGCTTCAGAGTTGACACTACAAGACACGCTGCCAAAGAAATAAACATAATAAGGAGTACGCCATTTATTGCAGGATTGCTGGCTTTCTGCCCTATATACTGAAGGGGCTCCAGCATCCATCTTCCAACCTGATTGGTTAATCCGAGCCCGTCAATTTGGCTTATATCATCCCAATTTGGAATCTTATGAGTAATCATATAAAGATGTGTGATGAGTCCGATTATCATTCCGGAGCAAAAGCACACTTTTATATTACGCGGCAATATTTTATTAATCTGTTCAAAAACGTCTGATTTCAACTTATTTCCATCCACCTATGTATAGTCGTACTATACAATTATAATATAATAAATCGCTTAAATTGTCCGCTCTAAGACTTCCTTGACCTGCTCAACCACATATCTTATTTCATCATCAGTGATATTGGTACTGCAAGGAATATTAAGCACTCTTTCACTGTAGTATTTGGCTTTTTCAATCTTGTAAGCATAAGCGCCTTGGTAAGGCTTCTGCTCATTTATAAGACCCCAAATGGCTCTCGTCTGAACTTTTCTTTTTTCGAGAGCTGTTATTATTTCACGCATGGGTGCTTTAACTTTTGTTCTGTCTATAACAAAAGAATAAAGCCATTTATTGGATTCCGTTCCTTCTCTGTAAGGAAGGATATATCCCAATTCATAACCACCAAAAAGTCTATTGTACTCTTCGTGGTTCTTTTGTTTTCTTTTAATAAACTCAGGCAGTTCTTCCATTTGTGCAACGCCAAGTGCTGCCTGAAGATTGGTCATTCGATAGTTGAATCCCACTTCGTTGTGAATGTAATAGTGGGGATCGTCTTTAGCCTGAGTAGAAATATACCTTAAATGATCTACATCCCTAGGGTTCTTTGCAGTTAATGCACCACCGCCACCGGTTGTAATAATCTTGTTTCCGTTGAAACTGTATGCACCAAAGTCGCCAATGGTGCCTGCGAACTTGCCTGCATATCTGCCGGTTGTAAATTTGGTCCCGAGAGCCTCCGTGGCATCTTCTATAACCTTAAGATTATACTTTTCTGCAACATCCATTATGGCTTCCATATCAACCATGTTGCCAAAGACATGGACTACAACGATGGCTTTTACATGGTGTTCATTAAAGAAAAGTTTTCCATCTTTGAATTCACATTCATTCTCACAAAACTCTCTAAGCTTAATGGGATCCATGCAAAGGCTATCATCCGCATCCATAAAAATAGGCTCTGCAAACTGATATTTAACAGGGTTTACCGCCGCGATGAATGTAAGAGTAGGAACTATGACTGCGTCTCCGGGAAGAACACCGGCTTCCCTTAATCCCAAATGAATGGCAGCTGTTCCGCTTTGGCAAGCCGCAACATTTTCAACATTCAGGAAGCTTGCAATCTTCTTCTCTAACTCAGTTATATATGCTCCACCTGTTGACACCCAAGTGGCATCTATTGCTTCGTTAGCGTATTTTTTCTCGTTTCCCTCAAAGTTAGGGACTGATAAAGGAATCATGTGATCCATTTTGTTAGTTACCTGCCTTAAAAACTTCTGGTTTATAATTCTATAATTTCATCCGCAGCAAAATCCCTTACTGCTTTTTGTCCAATTACTTCATTCCATCTCATGGGAGAGATTCCGGTTCCGGGGCGTTTTGTCGTTATGTTTTCTGTCGTAAAATTTTCGCCCTTTTTGATATCTTTAGCCGCTACTATACTCTTTCTTGCAACTTTTCTGTTATCAAGTTCCGCCTGAGTCGGCTTCTTCTCACTGCTGCCCACAGCCGTTTCAATTTTTCTTATAGCCTGAACCATTTCTCTTAATTCATTTGGTTCAAGGCTCGCTTTGTGATCAGGGCCCGGCATGTTTTTATCCAGAGTAAAGTGCTTTTCTATGACAGTGGCACCCATTGCCACTGCAGCGATATCCACTTCTATTCCCTCAGTGTGATCTGAGTAGCCTACAGGGTATCCAAACTCTTCCTTCAGTGTCAGCATTGCGTTCAAGTTGACACTTTCGAGAGGTGTGGGATAATCCGTGGTGCAGTGAAGAAGAGTAATATCCTTTGTTCCGTTGTATGTAAGAACATCCAACGCTTCCTTAATCTCATCCAATGTGCACATACCGGTAGAAAGAATTACTTTTTTACCTGTTTTAGCTATTTCAACCAGATAAGGATAATTAGTTATTTCCCCTGAAGGGATTTTCCATATATCCAAAAGAGGATTAAGGAACCTTACGCTTTCAATATCAAAAGGTGTGGAAAGGAATGTAATACCAGTTTCCCTGCAGTATGCAGCCAGCTCTTTAAACTGCTCCTGTGATAATGCAAGTTTGGATAACATCTCCTTCTGTGTTTCGGTTTTGCCAATATTATCCTTCTGATACTTTGCCATTTCTGCCTGACCGGAGGTCAAAGCGTCAACATTGAAAGTCTGAAATTTGACTATGTCAACGCCACAGTTTTTTGCAATCTCAATCATGCGTTTTGCAGTATCAAAATCACCATTATGATTTACACCTATTTCAGCTATGATTAATACTTTATTATCTCGATTCATCCTTTTATGCTCTTAATTAAATACTCTATGATTAGAGTTCTCTCGAATTTGCTTGGCCGGATTACCATAGTTAACAGAGTTCTCCACCACCGATTTGGTGATTACTGACCCCATTCCAATAATACTGTCATGGCCAATAGACACGCCATCTCTAATTGAGGCGCTCGGCCCAATAAAACATGTGTCTTCAACAGTGACACGAGCTCCAACAAAAGAATTCGAAGAGAGAAAGCAATTGTTTCCAATATTGCAGTTGTTCTCTACCTTACACCCCGAATGTAATAACACGTTTTCACCAATCACCGTGTTTTGTGCTACATAGGTAAAAGGAAGTATAATGCTTCCATTTCCTATAACTGTGCCAGCTGAAATAAAACTCAAGGGATGTATAAATGTAGTTAGCCTAAAGCCCTCTTTCTCGTATTTTTGAGCCATCTTTTTCCTCATTGATGGCTCACCCATTGCAATTAACAATTCAGAGCTATTTCTATTTGTTTTTAAAAAGTCGGCTTCTAATACATAGTTTTCTTCAGTTTTTTCTAATACATCAACAAAAAAAATGTTTTCATAAGAATCCTTTTTATCGCAGGAAATAACCAAATTATAAAGTTCTGAAGCCATCTCTCCGCCGCCGATAATTGCTAGGTTCATAAAACTGTGCCCCTTTCAAACACGATTGCTTTATATATAACTTTTATTTATTTCACACAATTCTTCATATAAACAGAATAAGCTCTGCTTCTGAGTTTTCTGGAAAGCATGCTCAAGTGGTATTCATATTTCTTAAGGCCGTATTCATCTTTATACTTGTTGACAAGATAAACGTGCTCCTTGTAGTATTTGGAGTCCTTGCCCATGAAGACGTTACCGGTGTTTGAGTCGTGGCGAAGTCGAAAGCAATTAAGCTTTTCGGGGATTACATATACAAGACCCTTTGCGGAGATTCGAACCCAAAGGTCGAAATCAAGGATGTAGTGATATGCTTCGTCGAATCCGCCAACCTCATCGAATACACTTCGTTTGAACATAACTGCAACGGGCATGCCAAAATGATCTGCTTCGATAAGTGAGACTCTTGAGAGTTTGCGGCCATCAATAATTCCCTTTTTTCTATATCTGGGGAATACGCCGATTTTCTTATCGTTTGAATCAATGAGAATGCTGTCATTGATGGTCATAACTATATTAGGGTCTCTGGTTATGTAATCGACTTCCTTCTCGATGGATTCAGGCACCAAAATATCGTCAGCGCAAACAAGCTTAACCAACTCGCCCTTGGTTTCTCTGACGCATTTGTTCCAGTTACCAACCATACCAAGGTTCTGCTCGTTGCGAAGAATTCTTACTCGGTCATCATCAATCTTCTTGAGGATTTCGTAAGTGTCGTCCTTAGAGTTATCGTCAACGATTACAAGTTCGATGTTGGTATAGGTCTGGTTTAGGATAGAATCTATGGTTTTTTCAATTACATCTCGGTTGTTGTAGGCCGGGATGCAGATGCTTACTAGTGGGGTGGTCATTTGATGTTTCCTTTGGTGTATTAGAGTTTGGTTACTCTAGGATTTATTATAACAGTAAACTGCAGATTTGCGTAAAAAAAGAATCTTCACGGGGGGAGAGACGTGAAGATTCCAATTAATACCATTGCTTGTTTTGTGCTAAATCCATATAACCCATTAAATTTCTGTTACCAGACTTGCCGCACTTCCGTTTGGCGACAAAAGGGCCCCAGCAAGATATTCATCAAAAATCCTAATCGGTATAAATGTTACCAGCTTATCTGAATCCTGAAGTTCAATCTCCAGGGGTTTTGATGTAACGAATAAAAAATGAACTTTTATTTTCTTCCCGCTTGCCCCAATAAACTCCTTAATTTTTTCAGGCTCGTTCATTACCAATTTATACCTCTCCTTGCAATGATGGTAGTAACCTCTATCCCCAAATAATTTGTTATAGTCATTTATCCGCCCACTTGCATTAAAAGAATCTGAAAAATACTTTGCTTCAACAAGAAATAATTCACTTGTTTCTCCCGAATAAAACACTACATCATAGTCCCCGTAATCCTCATCTTTTTCTCCAAATATTCTCTGATATTTTACATTTGTTGATACAAATTCCTCATGGTATCGTTTACGTAAAGACTCCTCTATGATTTTTACAAGTTCTTTCGCAAGTTCTTCACACCTTTTCTCTTCGCCGCGAGTCAATTGGTCTTTTACATCCGAATAGGCCATTCCTCCATTAGCATAATAGGATAACCAAATATTCTTAGCCTGATCCAATGCCGCATACGACCTGCATTCCCGTGACTCGTCACTAGGATCAGCACTATGAAGTGCTAGAAATCCTTGTAAAATCGCTTGTTCTTGTCATTTTTCTATTGCATTTTGCCTAGTTTTGTATTATAATACATAACTAGGAGGTGCAATATGTCATCCATCATAAAAGTATTCGATAAGCGCAGCGGAAACACATATTTCTACGAGTCCGAGTCCTACTGGGACAAGGAAAAACAACAGCCCAGATCCCGGCGTAAGCTCATCGGAAAGCTGGATCCCGCTACCGGCGAAATGGTTCCCACCGATGGCCGCGGCAAGAAGCGCAGTGCTGAGACACCTGTCGTAGCCGTAAAGCCTGGTCCGGTTCCTGCCTTAAACATGACGAGACGCTTCTATGGTGCCACCTATCTGTTAGATCAGATCGGGCGCGAGATCGGCATCATCGATGATCTGAAGACCTGTTTCCCGGACAGCTATAAGCGCATCCTGTCAATCGCATACTTTTTGATCCTCGAAGATACGGATGCATTGATCCGGTTTGAACACTTTGACAGAACGCACAAGCATCCAGCCGGGCAGGATATCCCGTCACAGCGCAGCAGTGAACTGTTCCAGTCCATCACTGAGGAGGCAAAGGATAAGTTCTTTCGTCTCCAGGGTAAGCGCCGTATCGAAAAAGAATACTGGGCATATGACACCACCTCCATCTCCAGCTATTCTGAAACGCTGAAGCAGGTAAAATACGGCAAGAACAAGGATGACGACCGCCTTCCCCAGATCAACCTCGCCCTCTTGTTTGGCGAGAAATCCGGTCTCCCGTTTTATTATCGCAAGCTCGCCGGGAACATTCCGGATGTGAAGACCATGCGGCAGCTCATCAAGGATCTTGATGTTCTTGGCTATGGGAAGATCAAGCTCTGTCTGGACAGAGGCTTTTATAGCGCCGACAACATCAATGGGATGTATAAGGAGCACTACAAGTTCATTGCTGGAGCAAGCACGTCTCTGAGCTATGCGAAGCAGTTCATTTCAGAGCTTGGCGACGATATCAGGCTCTTTAGCAACTACAATGACAACTATCAGGTTTACGCCGCCACCAAGACGATTGTCTGGGATTATACGCAGGATCGTCCTTACAAGGGCGATACCATTACCGGCGACCGCAGGATGTACCTGCATCTTTACTACAATCCCGAAAAGGCTGCTGAGGATGAGGCCCGCCAGACCTCTCTCCTGATCCACTTACGGGATGAACTTCTGAATGGCCATCAGAAGCCGGAACATGCGAATCAGTACGAAAAGTTCTTCGTGGTGCACGAAACTCCGGCCCGTGGCATCCGCGTTGAGGTCAAGGAAGATGCCGTTCGGAAAGCCAGGAGGCTGTATGGATACTTCGTACTTCTCAGCAACGAGGTCAAAGATCCGATCAAGGCTCTGGAACTCTACCGAACAAGAGATGTTGTCGAGAAAGCCTTCGGCAATCTCAAGGAGCGTCTGAATTGCAGACGGATGCTGACATCTTCCGATCTGGCTTTGGAAGGGAAACTTTTTGTAGAGTTTGTTGCCCTCATTTATCTTTCCTACATCAAGGGAAAGATGCAAGAAAAGGGACTTTTTGCGAACTACACCATGCGTCAGCTGCTCGATGAACTGGATGTCATCGAATGTTATGAAGCACCCGGCACCGCGCTGATAGTGGGTGAAGTCCTGAAAAAGCAGGAACAGTTGTATAGTGACTTAGGAGTTACACCGCTTCCTGCAAAAGCATAGTTATGTAACGCGGGAATGCAGGATACGAGACAAATACAGTATTATCATCAAAGCATATTATTGGTCGTAGTTCGTGTCTTTCTTTGTTGACGCTCATTTTCCATATGATTTGTTCATCATTCTGCCTGTTCTTCTCTATTTTTTCCTTGGTTAACACAAACGTATTCCAAAAATCTCGACAGTCTATTACATCTTGCTTGTAATAATCTATCGATTTCTCAAATTCCTCCTTGCTCATCTGTATACACGAGAACCTACCTTTGTTCAATTCATATTCTTGCAACGATGATAACACCCTGAGCGACTCAACAAATGGAATCTTGTATTCTTCGATGAATCCCTTCCCAAATGCGCTCATGTTGGCATTTTTATAGTCATCTCCTTTAATGGAGAAGGCATGTTGGTTCCCGGCCAAAAGAGGATTGTAGTATATGATTGGATGATCTCTACATAACGATATTGGCTCTGAAAGTTTCAAGTTTATATCAACTCCGTAGTAGAGCGCGTAACCAGGTATGTTCTTGCTTAAACTAAGCGTCGATAAAGCAGTGGAAGCTGCACCATATACATATAAATCGACCATCAAGACAGGATCAATATCCTGAAGTTTTTCTTCTATTTCCCTGTCAATTTTACTTTGAAACAAGATGCTATTCTCAATCCATATGTTACATGCAGCAATAATGCTCATCGCTATATTTCTATTGTGTCCGTACTTCTCAAGTATTTCATTACATAATACATTTTTGTTTACTAATTTTTCTCTTGTTTTCTTTTCTCTGATATAGTAGTTGTAGCATTTGTCTAAAATCTGGTATACTTCACCAGCAAATATCTTTGAGCCTTGTATTTCTATATCTGCTACCATCTTCTCTTGTATTGTGTCTACAACACTTGACAAGTATCCCATAGCCTTGTTTATATCTCTATACTTGCATTCTTTCCCGCCCAATAATTCTCCAAAACGTCTGGCTGTAATTGTCTCAGAAATCCCCATTGCTCTCCAAAAGTCTATGGCTTCAAATAACTCAATTCCATCTTTCCCCATTTTCTGAAATAAATTGTTTATGATTTTTCCCATTTGCTCTCCCTATTCTTCAAATCAAAGTTCACGCATACACCTATTGTCCGAAGCCTGCCTCATATGATATGTTAAGCAGTTTCGTGGTTTGGTGGGCATAGCCAATCGGAAATAGACTCGTGTTTTGGTTTAATCAGGAATAACAACCCTGCTTTTTGAAATATCCTGTACGTCAACAAATAACTCTATAACGTCTTTGGGAACTACCCCAAATCCTGTTAAATTACGCAGCGCCTTTTGGCTAGATTTTAGCCACTCTTCTTCACTCGTAGAAATATACGTGGTATCGTTGATAAAATATATAAGCACTAATTTGACATCTGAATATTTTGCCGATTTCATGGCCTTGACTTTGTTCAAAAACAAAAGCCTGTTTGCGAGTTGGTAGTACCCGTTCATCCAGCATTTGAAACTTGCATTCGGATAACATTTCCCTTGAAAGCAGCTCAACAACTCTGTGATTATTCGCTTGTTTTCTTCCGATTTAGTTCTGCAGTAGCTATGCAGTTCCTGGGTATGTGCCTTTGCCTCAAATAGGTACAGTACTCTCTTTTTATCGTTATGGCCTAGAGCTATTCCATCCCACTGGGGTTGTCTTTGTGGCCAAAAAGAAAAGTCGGCCTTTCCTCCACCTTCTTCAAGCCCTATTATATCCGCACATCCTCTTAGCTCAAATTCCCTATAGGATCCATCTTTGGTGGGTGAAATCCACTCGAGTTTAGTCCCAAGCATACTGTTAAGTTTCTCAATATAAATTCCTCGGGAAGTCATCTCGCGCATCCAATATTTGCTTCCTTTAATCTTTTCATCAAAACCAGAATTGTTCATGTGACGAGTCCCCTAATTGAAATCCGCTTCTATAATCAACCTATATTTTCTACTGCTATTAATACTATTTGGGTTCCATGAATGTATATCTCACCATCTTTAGAAAAAGCCTCAAACTTACAAGTTTGAGGCTTTCACATCATATTATAGTCGTTTATTCTGTCATTATTCTACTACTGTTCCGCCGTATTTTCCAACTAAATACATGGGGCCGTAGTAATCAATATCCTCATCATACTCTGCTTTACCTGCCGGAATAACAACGTGATATGTGGTTCCGTCGTACTCATAGGTCATATCAACCGTTACATATGGATTATTAGCAAGGGCTTTCATGAAATACTTGTCAAGGGTATTTACCTCCGCCTTTTTAGGAATCTTTATTGTAACTGCTTCTTTAGCGCTCTTGATAAGCTCAATTCTCTCGATATTGGTTAACTGGTAATCGAAAGCTGCCTTCTCCTCAGCGGTCATCTTGATGTAGAAATCGTTGGGGGAAAGGGTCCAGCCGGTAGCTGCCTTGGCTGATGACTGGTTTATACCGATGCAGAGTGCGATACACATTGCAAGGGTTAATAATGCGCTAATTAATGCTTTAGTTTTCTTCATTTTCTGAGTCTCCTTCCGTGGGGAAATGGAATGTTTCGTAATATTGTTATATGACTTTTTGATATTGTTGTCAATTATTTTCAGAAAATTTTAAGAAATGGCGTTGTGAGGATTGCGAGCGTGTTGTATAGAAATATTAGTCTGTCAATCAACATTTTGTGACACGGGGGTATAAAAAGACCCGCACATGTGCGGGTCTAAACATCATTATCTCACAATCTTCTCAAAATCAGCCTTGGGGTGCTTGCAGATGGGGCAGATGAAATCATCGGGTAATTCCTCGCCTACCCATTCGTAACCGCAGATTCTGCAGCGCCATACTGTCTCGCCCTTGGGGGTTGTGCCCACTGCTTCAGGCTTCGGTTTAATATTGTTCTGATAATACTCGTATGTAACAGATGATACGTCAGAAAGAACTTCCATGGCTGTGGGTTCGCAGATGAACAAGGTGTGTGAGCCAAGATCTACGGTCTCTTTAACTTTTAATGAGAAGAAGGCGTTAGTTCCTTCTGTGATGTAAGGAACGCCGTTCTCTGCCGTCTTATAGGATGATGCAGGGTAGTCTGCAAACTTGTCTACGTCTCTTCCGGACTGGAAGCCGAAGTGTTTGAAAAGGTCAAACTTTGCTTCCTGACTGATAACGGAAATGTTACATACTCCGGTTTCTTTTATCATGTCATGGGTGTAGTTTGCCTTGTTAACGGCTATTGAAATTGTGTTGGGCTCTGAAGCCACCTGGATAGCTGTGTTAATGATGCAGCCGTTCTTCTTTTCGCCTCTTACCGCGGTACAAACGAATAACCCATAACTTAACTTATACATCGCTTTTGTGTTCATACTAATCCCTCCTTATACATTCTTATAAGCACAATACTTTATTGCATCCCTTATGTTTTCAGCTCCGCTTCCGGTGATGATGCTCTTCTCAACGCGGGAGATATTCTCTCTCCTCTCCTTATCGAAAAGCTCCTTTACGCTTGAAGCAATATCATCAATCAGCTCTTCACCCTTGTCTCTGTAATCGCCACACATGGGGAATACTTTCTTACGGATAATGTAGTTCATCAAAGGATGCTGATTGTCGGCGAAAGTATATCCAACTACGGGAATTCCAAGAGCCATGAGCTCATAAATTGTGGTTCCGCCCGCAGAAATGGCTATGTCGCAGGAAGCCATTAAATTCCAGATATTCTTTACGTTCTTATAAAGCTTTATGTTCTTAAATCCTGCTGCCGCCTTCTTTAATTCTTCCTCATCGGCATAGAAACCGCATACGCTATGGTAGGTTACGCCGTCGCTGTCCTTGCTTCCAAATTTTGCAATGAACTTTGAAGCCAGATTATAGGGATCTCCGCCGCCGGTAAGAACCAGCACGTTCTTTACCTCATCGCGAATCTCGAATTTGGCCTTCTTAAACTCTTTTCTGATGGGCACATAATCAGGGCCCACAAGAACCATGGTGTCGGTCTCATAGAGTTCATCAAGCTTGTCATAGCTGGCAAAAGCATTGTAGTTTAACAAAAGCTTAACCGGATACTTATGGTCTCCGGCATCGTCGATATAGCCCACGGTGCAAATCTTACCCAACTCCGCAAGATAAGAATCCGTGGCCCTGTAGCTGTCAACCATAATAAAGCTTGGTTTGTTCTCCTTAAGAACCTCCGCAAACTCTTTAAGTTCTTTATCGATTGGAACGTCAGCTGCATCTTTTCCCTCATAGGTTTTAAGCACAACTGCCCTGTATCCTCTTGCGTTTAATATGGGCACCGAGTCCTCGCTGCAAGTGACAAACAAAACCCTTTCCTTATCGGGAAAAGCGTCTGCTATTGTCATGCATCTCATCAAGTGACCTACGCCTATTTTATTACTGCCATCAGCTCTGAATACTATCATATATAACTCTCCCTGTTGCCTACTCCGCCGCACTTCCCATTATACCATTATTTATGCTATGATTTCA
This sequence comes from Lachnospiraceae bacterium, assembly GCA_017619295.1. Taxonomy (GTDB): domain Bacteria; phylum Bacillota; class Clostridia; order Lachnospirales; family Lachnospiraceae; genus G11. The sequence goes on along the minus strand of JAFZSQ010000061.1, from coordinate 11,124 downwards.
CTATGACAGCAAAGATTATTAAACGCATTGAAAAAGCGCCCTTATGGCTTTTGGGCTTTATATTGGAGATCATTGTTTTTGTCCCTTACGATTTAATGGGAAAAGCCTCTGTTTTTACCTGGCATGATCAGATGGATGAGACAATTCTTCACTATGTTTTGACTGCAAGGCACCTTGGAGAAGGGCTTGATATTTTCCCTGAAATGATGGGTGGCTTACCTGCATCGGCATTCCAGCCAAATGCCTACCTTTTCGTGCCCTTATATAAGTTTTTTGACCCCTTTGTTGCATTCTTACTTAGCTATGTAATTATCTTTTCCATGGCGTTTTTCGGCATGTATTTTCTTGTAAAAGAATACACGAACTCTGCAGTGCTAGGACTCCTTTCCGCAGGACTATTTGCAATGCTCCCCTTCTATCCGGTTTACGGCGGTGCAGTTGCGGGAGTACCCATGGCGGCTCTTGGAATTACATATCTTTCAAAGAAAAAGAAGCCGGTACTTTCATATTTCCTTTTAACCATTTTCGTTTTAACTTCACACCTTGTTTTATCAGGCTATGCCCTTCTTGGGCTTTGGGCAGTTTACCTTTTATATAAGCTCATTAAAAAGAACATTAACGTGGCTGAGATTTCAGGCTTTGTGGGAATGATTATTCTTTACGTAATCATCAACATAAGTCTCTTTAAGGAAAACCTCTTTGGAGCCGGCGAAGCAGGCCACAGAATCGAGTTTATAAACCATTCAACTCCTTTTTGGCAAAGCCTTAAGGAAGTATTCTTAGGTGGCTCCATGCATGCGGAGTCCTTCCATGTTTACCTGATTGTTCCCATTGTGGTTTTATTGGTTGCAGGGTTAATTCAGAATGCGCGCAAAAAGCTTAATGACAACCAGGTTAAGCTTCTTGTTATATCACTTATTGAATTCGTAACCATTATCCTTATCTGCCTCTTATTTGCCTTCTGGAACTGCGAAGCGGTTACGGCTTTTAAAAACAGCCAGACTGGAATATTAAGAAACTTCCAGTTAGACCGATTCTATTGGCTTTTGCCTGCTATGTGGTATTCATTGTTTGCCCTATCAGCGGCAGTGCATTTAAGCTCCGAAAGCAGATTTAAATTTGTCTGCTACATCATTGTGGTTTTGGTTTTAATTCCGACAGCTATTCTTGTGAAGAACAATTCAAACCTTTACATGGAGATAAATCAGAAGAATAACGGAAGTGGGGTTACAGGCTACATTACCTGGGAGGCTTACTATTCTTCCAACGTTTACAAAGAAATTGATAAAGCCATCGGGAAGCCCCTTGATTCATACAGGGTGGCTCATATAGGCATGAGTCCCGCTCCTGCCCTTATGTACGGTTTTTACACGGTGGATGGCTATGCAAACAGCTATCCCCTCTCATATAAGCATAAATTCCGTGAAATCATGGCGGAGGAGCTGGCTCTCTCCCCTGCAGCGGCAGAGTACTTCGACACCTGGGGAAGCAGGTGCTACCTTTATAACTCCCAAAGCGGCACCTCCTACATGAACGGCAAAGCAAGCGAGGTGAAATACGAAGGCCTCAAGTATAACTATGACCTTCTAAAGGACATGGGCTGTGAATACCTTTTCTCCTGCGGGGAGATAGTTGACGCAAATGACGAAAATTTGGAGATTTTAGGTGTTTTTTCTAACGATACCGCCTATTGGAAAATCTGGGTATATAGATTAAAATAGCGGCATAAGGAATTCATAAAAGAAAGGAGTGACTTTATGAACGAATCCACAAACATTACCGCCGAATATTTGGAGCGTATGGACAGATGGTTCAGAGCTGCCAACTACTTATCGGCAGGACAGTTGTACCTCTTGGAGAATCCACTTCTCAGAAAGCCCTTGACCATTGACATGGTTAAGAAAAAGATTGTAGGACACTGGGGTACGGTTCCCGGACAGAACTTCGTTTTTGTTCACCTGAATCGTGCCATTAAGCGTTATGATTTGGATCTTATCTTACTTTCCGGTCCCGGTCACGGCGGAAATTTCTATATTGCCAACGACTATCTCGATGGCACATATTCCGAGATTTATCCCAACATTTCCGAGGATGAAGCCGGAATGCAGAAGCTCTTTAAACAGTTCTCATTCCCCGGCGGCATGCCTTCACACTGCGCCCCTGAGACCCCCGGCTCAATTAACGAGGGCGGCGAGCTTGGCTACGGCATAGCTCATGCATTCGGTGCAGTATTTGATAACCCCGATTTAATCGCTGCTGTTACTGTTGGTGATGGCGAGGCTGAGACAGGCCCTCTTGCTACCTCTTGGCAGTCAAACAAGTTCCTTAATCCCATCAATGACGGTGCGGTTCTTCCAATCCTTCACCTTAATGGCTACAAGATTGCGAACCCGACGCTTTTTGCAAGAATGAGTCATGAAGAAATCGTAGATTTCTTCCACGGCTGCGGCTGGGAGCCTTACTTTGTTGAGGGCGACGATCCAATGACCATGCATAAACTTATGGCCGAGACCATGGATACCGTAATCGAGAAGATTAAGGCTATTCAGGAGCACGCCAGAACCACCGGAGACGCAACCCGTCCCGTATGGCCCATGATCGTGCTTCGTACACCCAAGGGCTGGACAGGTCCCAAGGTTGTGGACGGCCAGCGAATCGAGGGCAACTACCTGGCTCACCAGGTACCTATTTCCATGGCAAAACCCGAAGAACATCTCCGCATCTTGGAGGAGTGGTTACGTTCCTACAAGCCCGAGGAACTGTTTGACGAGAACGGCCGCGCAATGGAGGATATCCGCTCCCTTGCTCCCGAAGGGAACCGTCGAATCGGCGCTAACCCTCACGGCAACGGCGGACTTTTGTTAAGAGATTTAAGACTTCCTGATTTCAGGGATTACGCATTTGATACCGAAGGCCACGGCGAAAAAGAAGGCCAGGATATGATTGAGCTTGGTAAGTTTGTGAGAGACATCTTTAAGCTCAACAAAGAGGCTCGCAACTTCAGGATTTTCGGACCTGATGAGACCAACTCCAACAGACTTAACGCTGTGTTTGAAGTTGAGAATCGTGACTGGAATGCGGCTCATCTTGATACGGATGATAACCTTGCGGCAGACGGTCGTGTTATGGACTCCATGCTTTCAGAGCACATGTGCGAAGGCTGGCTTGAAGGATACCTGCTTACAGGACGTCACGGATTTTTTGCCACATATGAAGCTTTTGCCAGAATTATTGATTCCATGGCTGCGCAGCATGCTAAATGGCTTAAGGTTTGTAACCAGCTTCCCTGGAGAGAAGAGATTGCTTCCCTTAACCTGATTATGGCTTCAACGGTTTGGCAACAGGATCACAACGGATTCACACACCAGGATCCCGGATTTATGGACCACATCGCCAACAAGAAGGCAGACGTTGTTCGTCTCTACCTTCCCCCCGATGCAAACTGCCTGCTTTCCTGCTTCGATCACTGTATCCGTTCAAGGAACTACGTAAACGTGATTGTGGCTTCAAAGCATCCCCGTCCTCAGTGGCTTTCAATGCCCGAGGCTGTTAAGCATTGTACTCAGGGTATCGGCATCTGGGATTGGGCTTCCAATGACCAGGGACAGGAGCCGGATATTGTTTTTGCCTGCGCAGGTGAAACCCCCACTCTTGAGGCTCTGGCAGCTGTTTCCATTCTTAAGAGCGAGATTCCCGAGATTAAGATTCGTTTCATCAACGTGGTTGACCTGTTTAAGCTTCAGCCCGCATCAGAGCATCCTCACGGCCTTACCGATGCGGAGTACGATATCCTCTTTACCCAGGATAAGCCTGTAATCTTTGCATTCCACGGCTATTCATCACTGGTGCATGAGCTTACCTACAGACGTCACAACAACCGTTTGATGCACGTTCGCGGCTACAAGGAGGAGGGTACAATCACCACACCTTTCGATGTGCGTGTGCAAAATAATGTGGACCGTTTCCACCTTGTACAGGATGCCATCAAGTATCTGCCTCAGCTTGGAAACAGAGGTGCGTACCTCTACCAGAAGATGAGCGACAAGCTTGTTGAGCATACACAATATATTCATCAGTACGGTGAAGATCTGCCTGAAGTTGCAGGTTGGAAGTGGGAGAAATAAATTTGATTTGATGCCTATGGCATGAATTAAGGCGGCTCAGATTTCTGAGCCGCCTTTTTTGTTTCTGTTATTCTATGGAATTTCGCTCCTCAAGGATTCTCTCGTACTCGTCGGCGATGGCTTTCACCTTATCAAGAGCTCCCATGAAGACTTCAACAACCGTAGGGTCGAAGTGCTTGCCGGAGCCTTCTCTTATGATGTCCACTGCCTTTTCGAAGGGGAAGGGCTCCTTGTAGCTTCGCTTTGAAACCAATGCGTCAAAAACGTCTGCAACCGCCATTACCCTGGCAGACAAAGGAATCTCCTCGCCTTTAAGTCCCTTGGGATAACCTGAGCCGTCCCACTTTTCGTGGTGGTAGGTGGCGATGTTTCTTGCCTCATTAAGGTAGTCGGAGTCAGGCACTATGGCCATGGCGTTTTCTACTATTCTTGCACCGTGTAAGGTGTGGGTCTTCATGATTTCAAACTCTTCATCAGTGAGTTTACCCGGCTTATTAAGAATAGTGTCGGAGATTTTGATTTTACCAACATCATGAAGAGGTGTGGAGTTTGCTACGTTCTCCACGTATTTGTCGTCCACGATATCGGGATAAATCCCCTTCTTCTTCATTTCCTTAAGAATCAGCTTGGTGTAGGCTGCGGTCTTCTTAACATGATCGCCGGTGTTCTTGTCTCGGTTCTCAACCATGTCAGCCAGGACGAGAATCAGGCCGTTTTGCATTTTGGAGATTGTGTCGCTTTTTACACGAAGATCCTCCATGTAGCTGACGGTCTCGGCGATGGTCTTGGAGAGGGAATCGTAAAGATTCTCAATCTCGTCGCCGGTTCGGATGTCCAGGTGCTTCAGTCGCTCCACGCTGCCCTCACGACCCTGCTCCGTCTTGTAGGCGAAATCCTGAGCCACAATGGTCATGGCGTTGATGGGAAGCACCAGGTGGTACTTGGAAATCCACAGGCAGAAGGCCATGATAAGCACTATGAAGCCTGTGAAAATCGAAATTATCTTCGCAAGGAAACTTATTTCATTAACCTTGATGTCGCTCATTGATACGTCCGCTGCGGCGTAGGCTACGCAGTAGCCCAGGGAGTCGATGACGGGCTCGTAGTCCGTAAGAAGCCAGCCGTAGGTTTCGTCGGAAATAATCTGAGGGATGTGGTTGCCGGCCAAAAGGTCCGGAACGTAATCCATGAAGGCGTCGTCAAAGGGAATGAGGGATCCCGGTTCGGCGCCCTTTAAATCCGCGGTGTCTATGTCAAAAACAACGTGGCAGCCTTCCTTGTCTATATGGTAGACGTAGATGTATTTGATGTCGTCGGTGCTGTCTAGGATGTCTTTAAGCTGGCCGTAGGTTTTACTGTAGCCCTCCACCTCCTCACCGTACTTAAGGTATTCGTCAACCTTGTCCGCATCGATGGAGCTGGCCACAAGTTTGGCCGTGCTTCTTGAGACGTTTTTGTACTGCTTGATGGCGAAGTTGTGGTAAAGGAGGAAGCAGATGGTTGTGGTAACTGTGGCAACCAGGACCATAACGACCGCTAAGATGATGGTGATTTTTCTACGTAAGGAAAGACGCCTCTTCTCGTATCTTGCCGCCTCTTCGCTCTCATCCTCGGTGAGGGGGCGCTGACTCCAGGCGGTGAGGGAGAAGCTCTTTTTTGTGCTTTCGGGAATAAGTTTGAGAATCGTCACGACTATTAGGACGGTGACGAATTTATCGATCAGGTCTATTACCACGTCTGAAAGCATCTGAGCTTCAAAAACGGAGAAATATCCTTTGAGGAGAAGCTGTCTTACGAAGGGAGCGGAGATTCCTTCGCCGATGCCAAAACCGTAGATGTTATAAGTAAGAAGGGAGCCCAGAACGCCGCCTAAGAATGCGAAAACGGGCACTGTGAGTATGGCTTTTCCGTACTTGTCAAAGAAACCTTTCTTTGCAAAAAAAGAGCCGGCTATCGCTATAAGTACGCTAAGACCTGCGTAATATACGTTTGCCGGATCAGCAGTCATGTTAACAACGTTGGTCAAATAACCAACGACAACGCCGGGGAAATAGCCGCCTAAGGCCGCAGCAAGGAGAGTCCCTATGTTGTCTACGAACAAAGGAATTTCCAAAAAGTTAACCAGTCTGTTGGCGCACAGGTTTATTAAAAGTGCCCCCACGCAGAATAGTATAGGTTTCAGGGCTACGCCCCTGTCTTTGGCCCGATGCAGCTTCACTACCATGATTGACCTCCCAGTCCCTTGAAGCACAATAGACCCTTTTATATCCCCAATTCAAAACTTTTAATAATTATAACATGCGTTTTCTGAAAAATCTATTATTTGTTGCTACATTTGGTGGCAGGTTTACAGTTTTATCCAACCCAGTTGCTGGCAGATATAGACGATTGGGCGGAAAATTCCGATGAGCCAGATGAGGAGGCAAAGGAGGCCCTGGGCCTTGCTGTTTTGGTCTTGGCTATTTGTATTCATGATTTCCCCGAGGATATTAATGATGGGAATAAGGAGGAATACCATACTGCCAAATGAGGCCCTATCGGGATAGTGAGGAGATAAAATCATGGCTCCCCAGGATACGATGGCCATGCAGATGAAGAGCATCTGGGTAAGCTCGAGTTTCTTGCCAAGTACTGCTACATATATGTAGGCAAGGATTCCCAGTGTTAAAAGGGGGATTGCAAGGTAGTAAAGCAATCCGTTTGTGGTTTCGTAGCATCTGATAAATGCACGCCAAAGTAGGCTTTTGCTTGTATCGGTGGATGCTGCTTCTATAACTCTGACGGAATTTCCCGGTGCAAGGATGCAAAGGGCACTGCCTATGAGGGCGCTTGCTGCACCTTCGATTTGCCAGGGAATAATCTTATTTGTTTTCTTTTTGGTGATTATGATTACGGCAAGGGTTGCGAGGAAGGCTGTGGGGCCCATATTTTCGTTGGACCAGCCTGCGATTAATCCTAAGGGGATAATCCAGGCTTCGATGAGTTTGGGCCTGAATTCAGGGCTTTTTAGGGCCTTCATGTATGGGTACAGGAAAAGAAGTATCCATGTTGTCATGTACAGATAATTGCATGCTCCGGACTCCCAGAACAGGGTCTGGTACCAGTTGATGTTTAATATAATGAGGAAGCCTGCAGTGGCAAGGGATAGTTTAGAGATATTGGTTTTTGCCACGGATGCGTGCTTAAGAATAAGGCATATCAAGGCCGCCAGGGCAATCATGTTTGCGATGTTGGCTGCGGTCTCGCCCCACATGAGGAGAATCTGCAGCTGGCCGTGTGCTATGCTTCTGCCGCCCCAGTTTAGGAAGTGCCAGACCTGACTCTGCCACACGTCCCCAAGGCTATGTAGGGGCTCCCCCGTCACCAGGTTCGTAGCGTACCACAAATCGTCCATCTCAAACTCCGCGAAATGATTCGCCAGGTAGAAGATGACCGCTGTAATGGCCAGGAGAATGCCGTATATTAAATTCGTTTTCTTGTTGTCTGTTTTCATTCTTTTTCCTTTTGGTGCAGTTGGGGACAGGCCCCGATTGCACCGTGCAAGTGGGGCCTGTCCCCAACTGCACCATCCTTCCTAGAGGACTTTCTTGACGCCTGGAATAAGGCGCAATAAGTGGTAGATTAAGATCCCGGCGAGGCATGCCAGGGTGACCCAGCAGAGGGCTGCGGGGAACCAGGTGATGGTAGGCTCGAACCAGGTGTAAATGTACTTGAAGAAGTCGCGAAGGGGCGGCTCCAAAAGGAAGACCATAATGCTGCCTGAGCCAAGAAATGTGATGGTTTTGGCGGCCTTCAGGTTAATGGGCTTGGCCTCAAAAAGAACCTTCAAGCCTGAGAAAACAGCAAGGGCGATGACGAAGGTCATGCCATCCAGTGTTTCTGCGCTGCCTCTTGCTCCAAGAGCCATGTGGCCGATGACGGTGTTGGTTATGAAAGCGCAAGCTCCAAGGGCATAAATAATACCCTGATAGCTCTTGTCGTATTTATTCTCGATAAAGTATCCCATCAACGGATAAACAATCGTGTTCACAAGAAGGGGCATGGGAATTGCGATGCGGGAATTGCCCCACAAGTACTCGACTATGGGAAGCAGTCCTTCAAACACAAGCATTAAAGCCGCCAAATAGCAGAAATGCTCCGGCTCCATATTCTGCGCCAGGATTCGTAACAAAGGCAGAATCAGCAATATCCCCAAATAAGCATACAAGAACCAATACTGGTGAATAACCGTAGTTGAATAAACCAGATAGAAAAATGTCTTAATGCTGAAGGTGATTTCGGGATTAAGGTGATAGAAATATGCGTACTCAATAAGGCCGAAGACCAAAAGGAGAACAATGAATTTTACCACCCTGTGAAGATATACGTCCTTGAGGCTTTCCTTCTTACGAAGAAGCACCGCTCCGCTGACCATAAAAAACAGTGGCGCGCAGGTCTGGGTGAAGGCATTTAAAGCCAGAGAAAACCAGTAGGTGAACTTGTCCGTGGCCACCAGATATCGCTCTGCCGCCTCCGGGCCTGTATGGACAAAAACGACCATCAATATCGCCAGTATTCTTATGAAGTCGAGGTAGGGTTTTCTTGTTTTCATAGCTACTATTTTAGCACATATGTGCAATTGGGGACAGGCCCCATCTGCACGGTGCAGTTTGGGGTCTGTCCCCAAATTGCACCATATGGTATATTGAATGTATAAGGTGCAAGTGGGGACTGTCCCCAATTGCACATCTAGGGAGGGTACAATGTATATCAAGAACAAAAACAAAAGTGCGGCCATATGGCTGGCCGTGTGCGTAGCAATCGCGCTGGTTTGCATGTTCTTTGCAAACCTTCTGCAGACCAACTTCGGGAAGGTAAACGTAGTTACGGCCTCCTTCGAAGTCACTGAGGGCCAGTCGAAGCCCTACACAATCACCTACAAGATTTATATACCGCAGGAAGCCGACGAGAATCACAAGCTCCCTGCACTCCTGTGTTTACATGGCTATCAGAACGATAAGGAGACTTCCGCTGCTTTTGCCATGGAGGCTTCGAGGCGTGGCATGGTGGCAATCGCCATCGATGAGTACGGTCACGGCTCTAACTCCAAGGGCATGAAGGAGCGCGGCTACACCACCTACAAGATTCAGGGCCAAAGCGGCGACAAGAACGAGACCACCGTCAAGACCAAGTTAAGTGGAGCCGAGAGGTTTCTTGTGATGATGAACTTCTCCACCCTGTCGTTTTTCGAGGGCGACGCTTACTCCGTTAACGAGCAAAAAACCGTGCACATTGACGCGGATGCGGACGGCGTTACGGACAGCTCCATGGGCGGCATCGACGCTTACAACTGGGTCAAAACCCTGCCCTTCGTGGATCCCAATCGAATCGCAATCACCGGTCACTCCATGGGTACCTGGGCTTCCTGGAGCACCGCGGCCGAATGCCAGGACCACAAGGCTGTGATTTTGCAGTGCGGCGAGGTTTTTGGCGAGAATATATTTGACGAGGAAAACATCAAGTTCAACAATATCCTGATGCTTCAGGCAAAATACGACGAGTTCAACTATTTCCGCGACTACAACCAGGAAACTGTAAACGACGCCATGCTTAAAAGCGGCATCAGAAACCAGTTTTTCACCGCCAACGAGCGAACCGAGCTGCAGGATAATTACACCTGGAACACCACCTACGGAAGCTTCGAGGACGGCACCGCAAGGCGCGTCGAGCTCATAAACACCAACCACAGGCTCACCACCCACAACTCCCACGCAATTTCCGCGGCTATGGATTGGCTGGTTACTGCTCTTGGGGCAAAAACAGATTTATCTCCGAACAACCTGATCTTCTTATATAAAGAGCTTCTTGTTATGATAGCAATGCTTGCGGCAATGATAGCCCTTTGTCCTCTGGTTGTTCTTTTATCTAATATTAAAGTCTTCACACCTGCTGTTTTTGACAGAGATGCAATAGGAAGAGAGCCCAAGCTCATGACCAAGGGTCAGTGGTGGAGGAACGCCTGGATTGCAGTTATCATAAGCGCCATCACCTATCCTTTCATGACCCAGCTTGGACACGGATTATTCCCTCTTCCCGAGAACATTTTCCGAATGACCATCGGAAACGGATTTTTGATCTGGTACATGACCCTTGCGATTATTTCAATTATTATGGTTGCGGTTTCAAGGAGCCGTAATGAGAAAAAGGGAATTAAGAATTTAGATTATTATGACCTTGGACTTTCGGGATACGACTGTGCAAGAAAGCTTGATTGGGGATTACTGGTAAGAAGTTTTGTACTGGCGGCAGTTGTTGTGGGAATCATGTATGTATTCGTGATTTTCTGCCATGATTTCTTCAGACTTGATTTGAGATTTATTTGGCCCTTCTTTAAGGAGTTTAATACAGAAAGGTTCCTGCAGTTCTTGGTTTATCTGCCCTTCTATTCACTGTTCTTTGTGGTGAACGTGGGCTTCAAGCTTTTCGGAACCATGAGACAGGTTAAGGATAATGATAAACCTGTAGGAAACTTTATTAAGTGCTGGATGGGTAACGTATTCGTACTTCTCGGGGGATTACTTCTTGTAATTCTTCTTGAGTACATTCCCTTCTTCATGGGATACGGACCCGGCGCAGATTTACTCTTTGGAACCACCTTCGGCGGACCTTTTATGTCAGCCTTGATTCTACTGGTTCCTCAGTTTATCTTCTTCACATTCCTTTCTACCTGGTTTGAGAGAAAGACCGGCAACATCTATGTTGGAGCATTCATTTCTGCCATGCTTGCAACCTGTATCGTGACCGGAGGGTCAGCGATGTTTTAGAAAAAAGGTGCGGCCAGAAGGCCGCACCTTTTTTCTAAACGGCCGGGTGGGCCGACGTGCAATTTGGGGACAGCTTAGATTATCATCTGAAGTGCAACACCCACACCTTTATTGTTAACAAAATAAATACGACATAACTTCCTTTTAATGTAAAATGTAAGTTACCACACAAACTTTTCACAGAAAAGAGGATAATT
>JAFZSQ010000060.1 GCA_017619295.1 Lachnospiraceae bacterium | reverse complement strand
AATATGAGGCGGAGGTCCCCCTAAGCTACACAGTGGATTTGGGCGAATACAGCCTTAAGATTGATGGCCGTGCCGATGGGATAATGACAAATGACACGGATGTCATTATTGATGAAATTAAGGGAACTTACAGGAATATCGAGAATATTGAAGCACCTAAGCCTGAGCATCTTGCCCAGGTCAAATGCTATGCCTATATTTATCTGACCCAGAATGAACTTGAGGAAATCAAGGTCAGAATGACCTACTGCAACATAGATACGGAAGAGATTAAATACTTCTATGAAGCTTACAGCAAGGAGGAGATTACACTCTGGTTTGAGGCTGTCATAACAGAGTATAAAAGGTGGACAGATTATTCGGTGGACTGGAACAAAAAGAGAACCGAATCTGTTGAGGGCTTAAAATTCCCCTATGAATACAGGGAAGGCCAGAAGGAACTTATGGAGAATGTCTATAAGACCATTTACCATAAGAAGAAACTCTTCATTGAGGCTCCCACAGGCGTAGGCAAAACTCTGGCTACCTTGTATCCCACAGTTTTATCCGGCAACAAGGCCATGTGTGACAAACTATTCTACCTTACTGCCAAAACGGTAACGGGCAGCGTAGCAGTTAACGCTTTTGACATATTAAGAAATAAGGGGTTGACCTTTAAGAGCATTCAAATCACCGCCAAGGAGAAAGTGTGCGCCAACGAGACCTGTGACTGTAATCCCGGGGCTTGCCCTTACGCCAAGGGACACTTTGACAGAGTTAATGAAGCTTTGTATGACCTTCTTATCCATGAGGAGGATTTAAGGAGGGAGACAATTGCGGAATATGCCGAAAAGCATAAGGTTTGTCCCTTTGAGCTTAGCCTTGACGCATCTTTATTTGCCGACGGAATCATCTGTGATTACAACTATCTTTTTGATCCCCATGTTTATCTTAAGAGGTTCTTTGCAGACGGAAATACCCAAAGTAACTATGTTTTTCTCATTGATGAGGCTCACAACCTTCTGGAGAGAGGCCGCGAGATGTATTCAGCCACTCTGGTAAAAGAGGATTTCCTCGCGGTAAAGAGAATTCTTAAATCCGGGCCCCTTCCGGCGGAAAACAGATTTATTAAACGAATAAACAAGTGGCTTGATAAGTGCAACTCGGAGCTGTTGCACCTTAAAAAGACCATGGATGAGCAAAGCATCGGTGTGGAAATAAACACCTTTGTTTCCCATGTCCAAAATCTCTACCTTGCCTACAGCGCATATCTTGACGAGAGATTAAGGACTCCTGATGAAGAGGAGTTTTTGCAGCTTTATTTTGACATTTCACACTTTCTTGGAATCTATGAAGAAATAGATGACAACTATGTCATATATACGGACATGCGGGAAAATGGGGACTTTTTCCTTAAGCTTTACTGTGTGGATCCTTCCAATCTTTTAAGGAAATGTATGAACAGGGGACGAAGCAGCATCCTGTTTTCGGCCACCTTTTTACCCATACAATACTATAAGAAGCTTCTCGGAGGAGAGGCAGAGGATTATGAAGTATATGCCCACTCCATCTTTGATCCGAATAAGCGCGGTGTCTTTGTGGGAGAGGGTGTCAGCACCTTGTATACGGACAGGAATGAGAATGAGTATGCCAAGGTTGCATCATATATAAGAAGGGTGGTTTCATCAAAGCCCGGAAACTATATGGTGTTTTTCCCTTCCCATGCTTTTCTTAATCAGGTTTACTCCATCTTTGAGAACAGGGAACTTCCCTTTATGGATAACACCGAGTGTGTGATTCAAGAGAATGTAATGAAAGAGGAAGACAGGGAGAATTTCCTCTCCATGTTTTCAGATGAAAATGCGGTCAATGAATCTTCAGGTACTTTAATAGGCTTCTGCGTTCTGGGCGGAATCTTTTCCGAGGGCATCGACTTAAAGGGTGATTCTCTTATCGGCTCCATCATCGTGGGTCCGGGTATCCCCCAGATTTGTAAAGAGAGGGGTATTCTTAAGGACTTCTTTTCAACCCATGGTGAAAACGGCTTTGACTATGCTTACAGGTATCCGGGTATGAATAAGGTCCTTCAGGCAGCAGGTCGTGTTATAAGGACGGCTGAGGATATCGGTATTGTAGTTTTACTTGATAACAGGTTTAAAAACTATGATTATGTGAAACTCTTCCCCAGAGAATGGGAGAATGTTAAGCGCATGAACCTGGATGCTTCGGAAGAGGTCATTGGGGACTTCTGGAAGTCACATTTTGCAAGATAGACGTTAGAGTCAAGACATTTTTGACACAAGTGTCATGATGTGGATAACTATGTGGAAACGGGGGATTACTCATTTTTTGCCACAAAATTGCTGACACGCAAATCAGCGAAAAATCGGCCTTCAAAGTGCATGGAAAACGTCAAAAAACCAAGACGGTCAACGGGAAGAAAAAATCAGAAACATCAAACTAACACTGAAATAAAGTTGCATTTTTATTGACAAGGCATACCGGCAATTGTATCCTAATGTATAGGTAGTATATGTGGTAAGTATTAAGTTAAGTATCAAAAGATTTTTGTGTGTGAAAGGGAAGAGTATGGTTGAATTGGGTTCTTTGACAACGGAGGGAATTAATCCGAACACTGTCACCATTGATGAATGTGACACTGAAGGGATTCTTCGAATGATCAACGCTGAGGACAAGCTGGTTGCCCCTGCGGTTGAACTGGAAATCCCGGATATTACCAAGGCTGTTGATGCGGTCTATGAAGGCCTTAAGAACGGAGGACACTTATTCTATGTAGGCGCAGGTACCTCCGGAAGACTTGGTGTATTGGACGCTTCAGAATGTCCGCCAACCTACGGAACCAAGACCGACATGGTTCAGGGTTATATCGCAGGAGGCGATATGGCTTTAAGACATGCGGTTGAGGGATGCGAGGACGATCCTTTGGCAGGCAGAGATTTAATGGACAGACACAACGTAGGAAAGAATGATGTTGTAGTCGGAATAACAGCCAGCGGAAGTGCGGCTTTTGTAAGAGGCGCTCTAAAGAGAGCCGGAGAACTTGGAGCTGTTACAGTTGGCATATGTAACAATAAGCAGACGGATTTTGGTACATGCTGTGATATCTTAATTGCAGCTGACTGTGGCCCCGAGGTAATAAGCGGTTCTACCAGAATGAAATCCGGAACTGCCCAGAAGCTTATTCTTAACATGATTACCACCGCCACAATGATTAAGCTCGGCAAGGTTTACGGAAACAGAATGATAGATGTGAGAGCTTCCAATAAGAAGCTTCATGAGAGATCAATCCGTATGCTTACCGATTTAACGGGAGTTGACAGAGATACGGCTCTCAAGTATCTGAGAGAATGTGACATGAGTGTCAAGTTGGCTGCAATGGCGATTTTAAGCGGCAAAGACGTGGAGACTTCCGAGAAGCTTCTTAATGAGAATGACGGATACCTTAAGAAGGCTTTGAAGGCAGCAGCTGAAAACTAAGTAAGATTAAACGCATTCGGGAGATTACATATGAGCAGGTATGTAATAGGAATCGACGGAGGCGGGACCGGCTCCAAAGGAATAGTTGCAGATCTTGAGGGCAACATTCTTTGCAACATGAAGGGCGGACCCATTAACTATGTCGGTGCCGATACCAGAACAATTGATGAGAATATAGAGAACCTTATTGAGCAGGGTCTTAAGGGCCGAGAGGTATCTGACTGTGCAGCCATCTGCATAGGCAGCGCAGGTGTTTCAAGAAGCGATGTTCTGGCCAATTTTGAAAGAATATTAGAGAAGACAGGTTTTACCTGTCCACATAAAATAACAACTGATTCTCATACCGCTCATGCAGGAGCATTAAACGGTAAGGAAGGAATAGTTGTAATAGCAGGCACCGGAGCAATCTGCCTTGGAGTTAACAAGGAAGGTGACAGCATCAGAGTTGGGGGCTACGGCCACATAATTGATGATGAAGGAAGTGCCTACTATATAGGAAGACTTATATTAAGAGCTGTTATCAGAGCTTTTGACGGAAGAGACAAGAAGACGGTTCTTTCAGAGCTGGTTTTCGAGAAGCTTGGAATCAGTACCATTCCTGAACTTATAACCTGGATTTATTCGACGGATAGGAGTAAGGGAGATATAGCTGCTTTGGCCATCCTTATAGAGGAAGCTTACGAAAGAGGCGATGAGGTCGCAGGTGAAATCGAAGAGAAGGCGGCAGAAGAGCTCGCCAAGCTTTGTGAACCTGCCCTTGAATTCCTTGGAGGAAAGGCCACAATAGCGGTTTCCGGAAGCGTTCTTCAGAAGAACAGAAGAATCAGAGAAAGCTTTAAGGAAAGGCTTAAAGACGTGGAAGTTATACAGGCCATGCATGAAGCCGACTACGGCGCAATGCTTTTGGCTTTGAAAATGGCAAAATAGGCAAAAAAAAGGGCCAGACCCAAGGGTCTGGCCCATTCTGCACCTATTATTTCGTCATTGAATGATCACCGCGGCATGCCAGGTAGGTGTTCTCGAGATAACACTCTGTTCTGTCGTAATCCTGATTAACGATGGCGGTAAAGAGGATGTCTGCCATAACAAACTGAGCAAGTCTTGAGCTCATGGCTCCGCTTCTCTTGTCTGTCTGAGGTGAGTTTACAAAAAGGTTAACGTCCGAATTGTTGGCTGCGATGTTGCCGCCGGGACGTGTAATTGCAATTATGAATGCACCCTGCTTCTTGGCAAGATTGAGAATCTTTAATGTGTCGGGGGTTTCGCCCGAGTAGGAAATAAAGATTGCTACATCATTGGGGGTAAGATTTGCAGCGATTGTAAGGCTTACATGATAGTCCGCATTGTAAAGAGCGGGATATCTGATTCTTAGGAATTTAGCATACAAGTCACTGGCAACAATGCTTGAAGCGTTGATTCCGAAGATAGCAACTCTGCCGGCAACCTTAATCTTCTTAACTGCCTTCTCAAGAGCCTTCTCATCGAAGAGCTTTAATGTATCTTCAATTGCTCTTATGGAGCAACCACATACGTTATTTGCAACGCTGGTAAGATTCTCGTGGCTCTGGATATCGATAAACTGATACTCTGTAGCGGGAGAATTCTCAGTAGCGCTTGATTTGATCTCTTTGAAAAGAGTAGTCTTCAAGTCCTTAAGACCATCAAAACCAATGGCTTTGCAAAGTCTGACCCATGCTCCCTGGCTGGTTCCTGAGCGCTCTGCCAGTACTGCCAAAGGATAACGGAAAACGTGGTCAATGTTTCGCATAAGGTAGTCAGCGGCCAATTTCTCGGTCTTGCTGAGCTGAGGATACATGTTTTGAATTAATATTTCAACTGTGGTCATCAAGTTACCTCCGCAAAATTTCACGATACCTAAAGTATAAAAAAATAAACGCTGAAAATCAAGAATTTTATACTTTTTTAATTGACTTTCAGGCAAAAAAAGAAAAAAATATACTAAGATGTTTAAAAAAAAGGGAGAGTAGTGTGAAAAGATATTTAAGGCTTTTTCCCCTGGTTATTGCTGCGGGAATTTTGTGCACTGGGTGCGATTTGTCCGACACTGATGCACTGGTGGAAAACGGTAAGGAAATAATAGACAATACCTTTTACAATATAGGAGATGTCACTGTTTTTGACGAAAGATTTGAGATACTTTCGGGAGACGTGGAAAGACGCATAATCACGGAGAATCCCGTAAATGACATTAGTGTCACAACCGCAGGATGTTCCTTTAATATCAAGGATTCCGGCGACGATTTCTGTTACATTGAAGGGAAGGAAATCGAGAAGCTTCAGATATATGAAGAAAATGGTGTGGCATACGTACATGCCCTCAAAAATTCCAATGTTACGGACTCAATGGAGATTGATCTATATATTCCTTTCGGTAAATGTTTCGGGAAGGCTGAGGTTGACCTGGGAGCCGGCTACGTAGGTATAGGAAGCCTTGTGGCAAGAGACATAGAGTTGAACGTGGGCGCCGGTTCATTAGAGGGAAACGTTTTTCCCACAGAGGGTATGAAATTAAACTGCGACATGGGAAATATATCCGTGACTGCGGCAGGAAATAAAGAAGCCTACGATTACCTTGTGTCGGTAACCGCAGGCGCAGCTTCAATCGCTGATGAAGAATTTAACGGCGTGAGCCGCGAATTCGTTGACAATAAGGCCGGCAAGAAGATTGAACTTGATGTGGCCGTTGGAAATATATCCTTAAACTTTACTGAGTAATCCTGCTTTTTTGAGAGCGGGACGAAGTGCGAGATAGAAAATCGACGCGCAGATGATTGCGATGATGGCATTAACAAGTGTTGTCAGTGCTGACATCTTGGCAAGAGCTGCAGCCAATTCCTGATCCACATGGAAGAGATACTTCTTATAGACATATCCAACCAAAGGATCTGCGATTACGTTGAAAATCATTCCTGCGGCACTTGAAAGAAAAGCAATCATTGCGATTTTCTTTTTGTCTGTCTCCTCGGAAAGATGGAAAATCTTATGAGCTACAAGTCCCACAATAAGGCCGATGCAAAGCTTTAAGACGAAGGTCTTGGGAGCTGAGGTGGCGTAGCCTGAAACCAGGTCTGCAATGGTCATTCCGATTGCACCGCTTAATCCGCCCCAAAGTCCGCCAAGAAGCAAGGCTGCAAGCACGCAGAAAACATTTCCCAAATGGAATGCGGTTTTGTCGGCTCCTACGGGTATATCAATTTTGAAAAGGGCAAAGCCTATAAAGCAAAGAGCTGCCATGAGGCCTGCCTGAGCAAGTTTTTTAGCCATTATAAAGCACTTCCTTTTCAGTTTTTAATTTGTTAAAATGTATCCTACTATGGATAAGGAATCAAGTCAATAGGTAAATAGGTAAAAGGAAACCTCAAAATGATTCGTGACTATTATAATACCAATGCAGACGATTTGTTAAATAAGAAACTGTTCCTTTTTGACATGGATGGAACGATTTATGAGGAGGATAGGATTTTTGACGGAACTATCGACCTCCTTAACTTAATAAAGGAAAGAGGAGGAAGATACGTTTTTATCACAAATAATTCCTCCAAATCCGTGGTGGACTACATCGACAAGGTGGCTAAAATGGGCATTAAAGCCTCTGAAGAGGACTTCTTCACTTCCTCCCAGGCCACAGCTTTGTTTTTCAGGAAAAAATATCCGAATGATCTCATCTATTGCCAGGGCACCAAGTCCCTCATTGCGGAATTAAAGAGCAAGGGACTTCACGTTACGGAGAAGCAGGAGGATGGCATTAAAGTAGTTTTAACGGGTTTTGACACGGAGCTAAACTTCGAGAAGCTTCGAAACACCTGCCAGATTCTTACGGAGAGGGAAGTTGACTATTATGCCACAAACCCTGACCTGGTTTGCCCCGTAAGCTTCGGATTCGTGCCGGATAACGGTTCAGTGGCCATTATGATTAAGAATGCCACGGGCAAGTACCCCACCTTCATCGGAAAGCCGGAAACCATGATGGTTGACATATGCTGCGAGAAATTTGGTTTTACCAAAGATGAGGCCGTGATTATAGGCGACAGACTTTATACGGATATTCAGACCGGAATCAACGCGAAAATGGCGAATATCTGCGTTCTTACCGGCGAAGCCACACTTAAAGATATTGAAGAGGGCGATATCAAGCCCATGTACGTATTTGAGAGTGTGCGGGTTTTACATGATCTGCTGGCCAAGGCCGGCGGCGCTTCATAAAGGAGTTTTATATGGAGAAAAAGAAGATTAGCTATTGGAAGTACATAAAACCCCATCTGATTTACTTTATTCTGGGCCCCATTTTCATGATAATGGAGATCCTGGGTGAGGTTGTGCTTCCTGCATGGATGGCCAACATCATCAACATCGGTGCGGCCAACCATGACGTGACCTACATCTGGCACACCGGCGTGAACATGATAGTTTTCGCCTTCATTATGATGTTTGGAGGAATTGGCGGCGCATGGTTTGCGGTTAACGCCTCCCTTCACTTCGGAGAGGATTTGAGAAAGGATATTTTTGGCAAAATCCAAACCTTCTCCTTCGCCAACCTGGATAAGTTTTCCACAGGTTCACTGGTAACAAGGCTTACCAACGACATTACGCAGATTCAGAACATGATTACCATGCTTCTTAGAATGATGCTAAGGGCCCCCGGCATGATGATCGGTGCCATAATCATGTCCTTTACCATCAACAGAAGGCTTGCCATGATTCTCCTTGTGGTGATGCCTGTTTTAATGGCGGGTATTGCCATTCTTATTAAGGTGGGCTTCCCCAGATTCATGAAGCTTCAGGAGAAGGTGGATGCCTTAAATAACAACGTCAGAGAGAATCTTACCAACGTAAGAGTTATTAAGTCCTTCGTTCGTGAGAAGGATGAGAATAAGAAGTTTGCGGCTGCCAATGAGGATCTGGCAAATACGGGAATCGGCGCTTTAAGAGTTTTGGTTATTACCTGGCCCTTCTTCTCGCTGATTATGGATGCCACGGTTTTATTGGTTGTATGGCTTGGCGGGCAGCAGATAATTGCGGGAGATATGGAAGTAGGAAGCCTTACCGCTTTTATTTCCTATATTTTCCAGGTGCTGTTCTCCCTTATGATGCTTGCAATGATTCTTCTTCAGGTTCCAAGAGCCTCCGCTTCATCCAAACGTATTAAGGAAGTTCTCGGCACTGATGTGGACCTTAACGATATTTACGCCGAGCATAAGGATGCAGAGGTTACAAAGGGCGGAATTACCTTTAAGGATGTGAGCTTCAGATACTATAAGGACAGCCCCGAGTCTGTTCTTGCACATATTGACCTTGAGATTAAGCCCGGGGAAACTCTGGGTATAATCGGCCCCACCGGCTGTGGCAAAACCACTTTAGTCTCCCTTATTCCAAGACTTTATGATGTGGATGAGGGACAGGTTCTGGTGGACGGAATAGACGTAAGAGATTACAGCCTTAAGAATCTTCGTGAGGGCGTTGGCATGGTTCTTCAAAAGAACGTTTTGTTCTCCGGAACCATCGCGGAGAACCTTAAATGGGGCGATCCGGAAGCTGACATGAGTGTCATAGAGGAGTTTGCAGACAAGGCTCAGGCCGATGCATTTGTAAAAGATTTTACGGATGGTTATGAAACAATTCTTGGCCAGGGCGGTGTAAACGTATCAGGCGGTCAGAAGCAGAGACTTTGTATTGCAAGAGCCCTCCTTAAAAAGCCTAAGATTCTTATTCTTGACGACTCCACAAGCGCAGTTGATACTGCTACGGAGCGTAAGATTAGAGAGGCCTTCAATACCACCCTTCAGGATACAACCACCATTATAATCGCACAAAGAATATCATCTGTTATGGATGCAGATAAGATAGTGGTTATGGAAGACGGAGTTATTACAGGTGTCGGAACCCACGAAGAACTCCTTAAGAGTAACGTCCTCTATCAGGAAATCTTTGATTCCCAGATGGACAATGCAAAGGAGGTGGGCTAAATGGCAGGACCAAGAGGAGGCGGCCCCGGAAGAACCGGCATGCCAATTCAGAAGCCCAAGAATATGAAGGGCACCATACTTCGCATATGGTCATATATAAGTGCGGACAAGCCAAAGCTAGCAATTGCCATGGCCTGCGTAGTTATTAACTCAATTGTTAACCTGGCATGTTCATACATGCTAAGACCCATAGTCAACTCAATAGCTGATTTTGACGGAAATTGGGGACATCTCATTTCCCTTATGGCGTGCCTGGCTATCCTTTATGTAATTGCAATTGCTCTTCCTTATCTTCAGATGAGAATTATGCTTACCATTTCTCAGAGAGCATTGCAGCACATAAGACAGGACCTTTTTGACAAGGTACAGAAACTTCCCTTAAGGTTCTACGATACCAACAATCACGGCGATGTTATGAGCCGTTTCACCAACGATATCGATAACATCGGTGAGATGTTAAACAGCACCTTAAGTAACCTTATAAACGGATTTTTTACCATTGTGGGAACCATCTTTTTGATGTTCTACACCAACTGGATTCTTGCTCTTGTGACCCTTCTTCTGACTCCCCTTCTTACCTGGGCGGGTCTTACTGTGGCTAAGCTTTCAAGAAAGCATTATAAGGCGCAGCAGGAGTCTCTTGGTGCTCT
The DNA here is from genome assembly GCA_017619295.1 of Lachnospiraceae bacterium. Taxonomy (GTDB): domain Bacteria; phylum Bacillota; class Clostridia; order Lachnospirales; family Lachnospiraceae; genus G11. The sequence goes on along the minus strand of JAFZSQ010000060.1, from coordinate 13,172 downwards.
TAACGGTTACATCGAGGAAATTATTACAGGTCAGAAGGTTGTTAAGGTTTTCTGCCATGAAGATAAGGCTATGGAAGACTTTGTGGTTAAGAACCGCGATCTTAGAAAGAAACAGATTAAGGCTCAGTTCTTCGGTGGAATCATGGGACCTGTTATGGGGAACTTAAGCCAGGTGAACTACTCCTTAACTGCAATGATAGGCGGAATCCTTTGCGTATTAAGAGGCTTTGATGTTGGTGGTCTTACAGTTTTCGTTTCTTACTCCAGAAACTTCTCAAGACCCATCAACGAGCTTTCAATGCAGATGACTACGGTTTTCTCTGCTCTTGCAGGTGCTGAGAGAGCCTTTGCGGTAATGGATACGGAGCCTGAACCTGAGGATAAGGATGGGGCACTTGATCCCGTTATCGACGGCTCCATCACCTTAGAAAACGTAACCTTTGGCTATGAGCCCGACAAGACAATCTTAAAGAACATTTCTTTCTACGCAAAGAAGGGTCAAAAGATTGCTCTGGTTGGTTCCACAGGTGCAGGAAAGACCACAATTACAAACCTTGTTAACAGATTCTATGACATTGATGAGGGAAGGATTCTCATTGACGGAATAGACATTAAAGATATCAAGATGGAGACCCTGAGACGAAACATTGCTTTTGTTTTGCAGGATACTCATCTTTTCACAGGAACTGTAAGAGAGAACATCAGGTACGGACGCCCTGACGCCACGGATGCGGAAGTTGAGCAGGCAGCCAAGATGGCTTCGGCTCATTCCTTCATCGTTCGTCTGGAGAAGGGTTATGACACTATGATTGAAGGCGACGGCGCCAACCTCTCACAGGGCCAGAGACAGCTTCTTAACATTGCCCGTGCAGCCATTTCAAAAGCCCCCATTCTTGTGCTTGACGAGGCTACAAGCTCAGTCGATACAAGAACCGAGAAGCAGATTGAGAAGGGCATGGACAGACTTATGGCGGAGCGTACCACCATTGTTATTGCCCACAGACTTTCAACCGTTCGTAATGCCAACGCCATCATGGTATTGGAACACGGTGAAATCATAGAACGAGGCGACCACGACGATCTACTCGCCCAGAAAGGCCGCTACTACAACCTCTACACCGGCCTTAGTCAGCTCGACTAACATGTTTGGTGCAATTGGGGACAGGCCCCAACTGCACCGTGCAATCGGGGCCTGTCCCCAATTGCACCATCGGAGATGTATGGAAAGAATATTATTGGTGGAAGACGATGTGATGATTGCATCGGGACTTAAATATGCCCTGGAAACGGAAGGGTATGAAGTAAGCCACGCCACGGACGTTCATTCTGCAAAGAATGAGATTTCGGGCGGGGCTTTTTCCCTTGCAATCCTTGATATGCAGCTTCCCGACGGTACAGGATTTGATATAAGCGGGAGTCTTAAGGATAAGGGGACTCCCGTTATTTTCCTTACGGTTGTGGATGATGAGTCCAAAATCGTAAAGGCCTTTGATGAAGGGGCGGACGACTACGTGGTTAAGCCCTTCAGAGTAAGAGAGCTTCTGGCAAGAGTAAAGAGAAGCCTTGAGAAAAACAAGGGCGAGACCTCAAAAAGAATCACCCTTGGTCAGGTGGAAGTTGACACGGAAGCCGGCAAGGTTTACGCCAAGGGCAATCTTGTGGAGCTTACAGCCCTTGAATACAGACTTCTTCTTATTTTCGCTTCTAATAAAGGCATTCTCTTGACCAGAAATCAGATTCTCGACAAAATCTGGGATATGGATGAAAACTTCGTGGAGGATAATACCCTGACGGTTTACATCAAGCGCTTGAGAGAGAAGCTTGGAGACGCCATCAACATCGAGACGATAAGGGGGATGGGTTATCGTGTGGATTAGTCGTAAGGAAGTGGAAGAACTTTCAAGATACCTTAGGGGAGAAACAGATGCTGATATCCGTGACAACAAGGAAGGAGCCTTCAGCATCCTTAAAAACGATGCCTATTCACTGGTAACCGGCAAGGAAGAACAGCTCAAAAGCCTTGAAAATCAAAGGGATATTCTGTCTGAATACATGGCTGATATTTCTCATCAGCTGAAAACCCCCATTACTTCAATGATGATAATGACGGACCTTCTTGAGAACGCCACTCCCGAAAAACAGGCAGAGTTTACCAGAAATATCAAGTTTTCTTTAAACAAGATGGAATGGCTCGTGGGCGCCCTTCTTAAGATGGCCAAGCTTGATGCCAATTCAGTTGAATTTTTGAAAAAAGACGTGGCAGTTTCTCAGATGATAGATGATATAATGCCGTCCCTGGCTGTTCTTCTTGATATAAACGATCAGTCCGTGGAATTAAAGAACGACTGTGAGATTACCTGTGATAAAAGATGGTTGGAGGAGGCCCTTACAAACATTATAAAAAATGCCATAGAGCATTCCCCCAAGGGCAGCGTCATAACCGTGGACAGCGGAGACAACCCCTTATATAAGTGGATTTCAATTGAAGATAAGGGAACCGGCCTAAACAGGCAAAGCTACGCAGCCCTCTTCAAAAGATTCGAGTATTCCACCAACGAGAATGGCTTTGGAATCGGAATGCCCCTTGCCCTTTCAATTGTTAAAGGACAGGGAGGTGACATAGACGTGGACTTTGGCGGAAATGGGAGAGGAGCTGTTTTTACCATAAAGATGTTTAAGTGACCGAATTGTCACTTTAAAATTTCATACAGTCACTTTAAAGTCATTTTCGTCATTTAGACTTAGGTCAGAAAGTGAGGAAATGCGAAATGGCAGTACTTGAAGTGAAAGAATTGACAAAGGAATATGGACAGGGCGATTCCAAAGTTGTGGCCCTTGACCATGTTTCTTTTTGCGTTGAAAGAGGAGAGTTTGTGGCTATCATCGGAGCATCGGGCTCCGGAAAGTCCACACTTATGAACATGATTGGGGGAATAGATAACCCGACTTCGGGGGACGTGATTATCGAAGGCCGGAATATCTCCAAAATGTCTGAGGACGAGCTGGCAATCTTCAGAAGAAGGAATCTTGGAATGATTTACCAGTTTTATAACCTTGTTCCAACCCTGACAGCCAGGGAGAACATCATTCTTCCCTGGAGGCTTGACGGAAGAAAGGAGAATAAGGAGAAGGTTACTGAACTTTTGAAGGTTCTTGGCTTAACAGAAAGGGCTGAACACCTTCCAAGCCAGATGTCCGGGGGACAGCAGCAGAGGGTTTCCATAGGAAGGGCCCTTATCAACGACCCGGCCTTTATTCTGGCGGACGAGCCCACCGGTAACCTTGACAGTAAGACATCAGCGGAGATTATCGACCTTTTAAAATACACAAATGAGCAGTTTAATCAGACCATTCTTCTCATTACCCATGATGAGAAAATCGCCTTAAGAGCCGACAGAATCATCACCATCGGGGATGGAAAGATTATCGGAGATGAGGTGATGAAGGCATGAAACTGACGGCTGAACTAGCTTTATCTCAGGTAAAAATCAATTCTCGAAGATCCCTGGGAGCCATATTGGCCACATCCCTCTCCACTGCTTTAGTGACCGGAGTTATGTGTTTTGTAACCAGCGGAAATGCCATGCTTGTAAACTTCCTTGGGGAAGACTACGGGGATTACGGCGGCGCTTATAAGACAATCCTTTTAATTCCTGCTTTGATTCTTGGTCTTTTGATTGCTTTCATGTCTGTGACGGTTATTTCAAACATTTATGAAAGCAGCGCAGGCAAGAGAATCGGGGAGTTTGGGACCTTAAAGTGCGTTGGAGCCACAAAGGCGCAAATCAGAGAGACGGTTGTGTTTGAAGGGCTTTGGATTGGACTTGTGGGGATTCCTTTGGGCCTGATTTTTGGAACCCTTCTTGGATTTATTGGGGTAAAAATCGCGGGTAGATACATTGACAGCTTTGTGGAGCTTTCAAAAAGCATAGTTATGAGGCCCATGGAGGTGTCTTTGCCCTTTTCGGTTTCCGTATGGACCTATGTGTTTGCAGCTTTCTTTGCCCTTATAGTAGTTATTGTTTCTGCGGGAAAGCCTGCAAAAAGAGCATGTAAGATAAAGGCCATTCATTGCATAAAGGGACTTGAAGGGGTAAAACCCGTTAGGAAAGGTCGAGATGTTTCTGATTTTGCCGAGAAGATTCTTGGCTATGAGGGAGGCCTTGGATACAAAAATATAAAAAGAAAGGCCTCTGCTTACAAATCAACCATAAGGGCCCTGGCTCTTTCAATAACGTTGATTCTTATTCTTGGAAGTTTGTCGAAGCAGGCAGCAGGAATCATGGACTGGATGGGGGTTTCCATGGGAAATGACATGCTTGTCAGTTTGACTTCTGCCATGGATGAAGGGGTTAATCCTATAACCGGCAAGGAAGAGATTAAGATTCTTGTTCCGTTTTCCAATGAGGTGGAAGACGAGCTGACGGATAGGTTAAGGGAGTTTGGAATTCCTATTCTGGCCGTTGGTGAAAACAGATGTACCTACAACACGGTTTATGATGAGGGTATTGTGACAAATGAGTTAAAAGCTGTCCCGGGAGTTGTTGATGAGTTTGGGGAACTTGAGACTACATTGACAATTGTAGATTCCGATTATTACGCCGAACTTTGTGAGAGGGCGGGAGTTCCGGTGGGAAGCAATATTCTTGTGAACGCTTACTCCTATAATGACGAAGGCAGCATGAAAGACATTGTGCCTTTTAGGGATGATGTTACTTATATTGAGCTTGCGGATTCGGCGGATAACAGGGTGAAGCTAAAGATTGACGGAATGCTTTACACTGAGGATTTGCCCGAAAATGCCTTCAGAAGCCTCGCGGGGGATCCGGTGAGAGTCATTGTACCTGAGGGTGATGCAAGATATATTACCTGGTACTGTGACCCGGCTGATGATGAGAAATTTTCGGTTTTTGCCAGAAGTGTATTGGATGAGAAGTATCCGCTTTTGACAGAGGATACATATTATGACCTGGGGTACAACGTGCAAATCAGCCGCGCCGACCAGATGATTAAGGTCATGAATATCGCCATTATTCTTGGGGAGATTATTCTGACTGGGCTTATAATTCTCATTCTTCTTATGGGATTTGCCAGCGTCATCAGCACGTTAAGTTCAAATATCAGAATCAGAAGACGAGAGTTTGCAGTGCTTAAGAGCGTGGGAATGACCAGAGCTGCCCTGGAGAAAATGCTTTACGGTGAGAGCCTTTGCTGCATTTCAAAGGCGGTGGTGAAGGGGACAGCTTTCGGAATCCTGATTCCCTGGGCTATTAATTTCTTTATCAGGAAAGTTTTTGCCGTCCGATACGAACTGCCGGTGATGTATCTTGTTCTTGGAATTGTGGTGGTGGCCCTGACTGTTGTTGCAATCACGAAGATTGAGCTTTCGAAGCTCAGTAAACAGAACATTATTGAAGACATAAGAATGGATTAGGTGCAATTGGGGCCTGTCCCCAACTGCACCGTGCAATCGGGGACAGGCCCCAACTGCACCCAAATTGCACATTAGTCCTCGTAGTGGAATTCCTTGATTTCGTTGGTGTCGTACTCGCAGTACTTTACGATGTTGGCATCGGTGTCCATCTCAAGGAAGTAGCCGTTTCGAAGCTCCTTGAAGCTGTCGTCCTTGGCGTAGATGTCATAGTAGGAGCGGCTTTCCTCGCCCTGGCCGCACATCTGATAGGTGGCGGGGTCGAAGTTTCCGAAGGCACTGCGAACCTCATCTGTCATAAGGAAATAATCAAGGGGTGTGTGGTCGTCAAAGCTAAGGGGCTCGTGAAGAGCAAAGGTGGGATCAACATAGTAATCCGTACCGTTGATTCTGACAAAATCCCACTGATGGCCGGGGCCGATGTGTCCGGCTTCGTCACCGCACACAACGTCGGCCTGGACGCCGCACTGCATAAGAAGGTAGGAATAGAGGCCTGACAACTCCTGACAAATTCCCTGTTCTTCCACAAGGGGTCTGTAGGTTGTAATGTCGCCTGAAACCTCGGGTCCCAGATTATCGGACATTTCCTGGTCATAGGTGAAATTCTGAGAAATATATACGTATAAAGCCAGAGCCTTCTCGAAATCGCTGTAATCGGGCTTTACATTATCATTCAAAATCTTCACAATCTTCTCCTCAAAGGCCTTTTCTCTTTCGATGAAGTCTTCCTTGGGGATGAGATATTCGATTTTTCCCACACCGTCGGCAAAACCGTCTGCTTCTACTTCCTTGACACAGTTTGAGGCTGCAGGGAAGTAGTAGTTAATAAGCCTTCCGCCAATGGCATTTGAGTATGCCTGTTCATTGGCGCATTCAAAGGTATCCTCGCCCTTTCTTAAGGCGTCGCAGAGGTTAAAAAGTGCGTCTCTGCCGTTGGTACCCCAGGCAGCGGTATCATTGACGGAAAAAACATGGCTGTTAAATACATATTTGCCGTCTACCACGTTTTCGCCAATCTCGTAGCCTGCATCACTTGCTTCATCGGACTGGTTTTCCGGGTCGCTGACGTAGGATGCGAAGGCCTCTTCGGGGTCTTTTGATGTGAAATCATGTACGACTTTTTCTTCCTCTGTTGTAATCTTGTCTGGGGCTTCGGTTGGTACTTCGGCATCCCTGCCACAGGCTGTAAGTGTAAGTGCCGCTATAAGCACTAAGGGTAAGTATCTCTTTTTCATCTTTATTCTCTCCTCATTTAATCTTCATAGTAGAATTCGCGGGTTTTACCTGTTTCAAGTTCAAGTAATTTCACAGCATTTCGGTCTGTATCCATGGATAAAAACTGGGTTCTTTTGAATGCTGCGTATGTATCGTCCGTGGCGGATACGGTGTGCTCTCCGACTTTGGAATGATAATAGAACAAAAGCGCTATTCTGTTATTTTCGATGGAGCAACCGTCCTCAAGTCTGTCATTTTCGGTCATTAAAAAGTAGTGGAGCGGGGTGTGATCCACGTCGTATTCCGAGCGAAGGCCCCAGGTGGGATCGATGTAATAGCCCTTATCGTTGATTACTACGTAGTTAAAAGAGTGGGCGATATCGAAATTTTCGGCCTCCACGGCATCAACACCGCACTGGAGCAAAAGGTATGCATATGCAATAGCCAATTCGCCGCATACGCCGTTTTGGGCCATAAATGTGTTGTAACTTGCTCCGTCTCCGGGATGATCGAAGATGTCTTCATCGTAGGTATATTCCCCGGTGAAGTAAATGTAGAGGGCTAAGGTTTTTTCAAAATCACCGTAATCCGGGCGAATATTTTCGTTAAGGATATTTGTGATCATGTCCTCGAAATCCTTCTCCCGCTTAACAAACTCGTCCTTTGGCATCTGGTAGTAGATGCGGCCCACGCCGTTTTCAAAGGGAACGGTGCCGTCGTTGCTGACTCCGGTGACCTTCATACATGCGGCCGGGAAGAGCGCGCACAAAATCACGTCCTCGGTACACCAGTCATAGACTTCCTGGCTGGCGCATTCGAAGGTGTCTTCGCCGGCCCTTACGGCATCGCAGAAGTTGTAGAAGCTTTCCCAGTACTCAGGCCCAAACTTTGTGGCAAGGGTTTTGGAGTAAACATGGGGGTTAAATTCAAACTTTAAATCCTCGGGAGCGGGCTCGTCTGTTGGTTCCGGTTCCCCGGTCGCGGGTTGCTGGTCGTCGGGATTTTTGCTTTCGGTTCCCTGGACCTCCTCCTGTACCGCTACCTGAGCCTCGCCTGTTTCAGAAGCTCCTTCAGCTTCCTTCCCGCAGGCTGTCAGTACCAGCGCCAGCGCCAGCACCACAGGTATCAATCTCTTTCTCATATTTATTCTCCTCTCGATATGTGCAATTTGGGGACAGACCCCTTTTTGCACGGTGCAATTTGGGACTGTCCCCAAATTGCACCTTCGCCTTGACTATACCAAGTGGATTGGAAGAAATAGGGGCAAATTTGATTAAGATTTACTTAAGGTGAATCGGGGCCTGAATAATTTAGAATATAAATTATATTTGAAGAAATAGTTTTACAATTCTGAATAATTATGTATAATATTTGGAAAGGAGGACAACACATGGGCAAGAATACTGAAACCAACACGGCAAAAATTAGCTTTAAAGACAGTATTAAAACGAAACTTATTGCAGTTATGGTTTTAGTTATGGCGATTCCCCTTATTATCGCTGTAGCTGTAAGTTATGTAACATCCACCAATAAGGCCCTTGCAGATGCTCAGGATTCCATGGAATGGGAGGCGTGGTACATCGAAGACCGCTTTGTAACCATTATGGAGAAGAATGTGGCCATCATCAGCTCCATTGCAGGGAACCCCACAATTATCAACTTTGTAAAAGGTGAGGGAAACATCCCCTATGATGCCGTGCAGCTGACTCTTCAGGAGTGTGACGCGGTTTTGGGCGATGGGGAGAATACCTCGATAACAGACGAGACCGGTATGCAGATTGCCAGAGGAAAGGGCGATTTCATCAGCGTTGCAGACAGAGAGTATTTTAAGAGCGCTATTTCCGGTCAGACTTTCGTATCAAACATCACAGTAAGTAAAACCAACGGCCGAAGGATGGTTACCTTTGCGGTGCCCATCAAAGACGGTGACAAGATTCTAGGTATCGTTCACAGAAACTATAACCTTCAAAACTTCCATGAAATGCTTGCCAACGAATCGGAGAACGCCTTCTTAGTTGACAGAAACGGTCAGGTGGCAGCTCACTCCCAATATGAGATAGGAGAGGGCGCCAATGACGAGGAGGATCGTTCATATGCGGAGTTTTTTACAGCAGGAAAAAGCGACGGCTTCTACTTTGGTGACCCCGGCTCCGGTGAGGAAGCTTATGTAGCATATGTTAAGGAACCTCAGTCGAATTTCATCATAGTTACCGTGAAGGATGAAGATGCGGTTCTTTCCGCAGCCAGACGTGCGGCCATGATGGTAGTTTTCGTGGGAATGGCTCTTCTTGTGGTAGCGGTAATTATTTCATTCCTTATGGCCAAGAGTTTCATCGATCCCATAAAGGCAGTCGGAGGATCTTTGGGAGCCCTGGCGGATGGAAGATTTGCGCAAGTTGAAGGTTTTACCAAAAGAAAAGATGAGTTTGGAGAGATATCCAGGGCAACCAATTCGGTTATTGGGAAGCTGGAGGATATTGTTTCCAACATAAAAGCGTCGGCGGCAAACGTGGGCGAATCTTCGGACGAGCTTTCCGACATGGCAAACCAGATTTCAAACACGGCGGACGATGTGTCCAACGCAGTTCAGGAGATTGCTTCCGGTGCCACCCAGCAGGCTGATGAAATCCAGCAGGCAAACGAGAATGCAGGACGAATCGGTGACGCGGTAAATGACGTACAGACCTCGTCCAAGGAGCTGGTTGAGCTGGCCGACAGAATGAAGAAGACATCTGAGGTTTCAAGCAAATCCCTTGCTTCTCTTCAGAAGTCCACCGCTGAAATGACCGGAAAGATAGATGATATTTCAAAGACCATCGAGGCAACCCAGAATGCGGTTAATATAATCGATGAAAAAGTCGAAGGAATCACATCTATAGCATCACAGACAAACCTCCTGTCTCTCAATGCTTCAATCGAGGCTGCAAGAGCCGGAGAAGCAGGAAGAGGTTTTGCGGTTGTTGCTGAGGAAATCAGCAAACTTGCTGACGACTCAAGACAAATGGCCGATGAAATCAAGCTGGAGATGGAAACTCTTCTTAATCAGAGCAGAGCCGCCGTTGGCGCAGCAAAAGACGTTAAACAGGGCAATGACAGTCAGCAGGCTGCCCTTGGGGAAACGTTGGAGGCAGTTAACGGAATGCTTGAGGATATCGGAAGCACCGTAGAAGGTGTTAAACGAATTTCCGAAGGCGCCGAAACCTGTGATGAATCTAAAAACGTTGTTATTGATAACATGAGTGCCCTTTCAGCGATTTCAGAAGAAAATGCTGCTTCTTCCGAAGAGACGGGAGCATCCATGGAAGAACTGTCCGCTACGGTTACAACCCTTGCGGGTGCGGCCAATAACTTAAAGGAGATTGCGGACAAGCTGAATGAGGATATGAAGTTCTTCAAAAGCTAAAATGGAAATGATATAATTTATGCGGTGGGCGACCACCGCATATTTTATTTTGGGGGTCTATTATGTACATTTACGACGACAAAACAAGACTTAACGCATTCCTTGACATGCCTAAAGGTGGGGCAGAAAAGTGCCCTCTTTGCATTATAATTCACGGGTTTACCGGCTATGCCACTGAGACTCATATAATCGGGGTTCAGGAGGCCATGAACGAAATCGGCATCGCAACCTTGAGAGTTGAGATGTACGGCCACGGCGAAAGCGACGGCGAGTTCAGAAACCACACCCTTCACAAGTGGATTTCAAACGCCATGGCAGCTTTTGACTACGTAAAGACTTTGGATTTTGTGACGGAGGTTTATCTTTGCGGTCACTCCCAGGGAGGCCTTCTTTCCATGCTTGTGGCTCCTATGGAAAAAGACATCGTAAAGCTTCTCATCCCCTTGTCCCCTGCCATCTGTATCCCCAAAGGCGCAAGAGCAGGAAATCTTTTAGGAATTCCATTCGACCCTGACCATGTGCCGGATGAACTTGCCTGGGATGACAGAACTCTTGACGGAAAGTACATAAGAGTGGCTCAGACTATCGATACTGACAGAGCCATTGCAGGATACAAGGGCAAGGTTTTGATTGTTCATGCTGATACAGACGAGGTTGTTCCCTATGAGGATTCGGTGGATGCAGCGGCAAAATACGCTGACTGCGAGCTTGTGACAATTAAGGGCGACGACCATTGCTACAATTCTCACCTTGATCAGGTAACTGCTGCGGTTAAAGAGTTTTTGATTAGGCAGCGTGGGTGAGGCCGGGCAGGAATAAGAAACAGTACTTATGGAAACGATAAAGATCAGTGATTTAAATACAGAAGAGCTTTCGATTTTCGGGGAGACCTCCGAGATTCAGCTATATAGATACTACGAGCCGGAGCCCGGGATTTTCATAGCCGAGAGCCCAAATGTGGTCATGAGAGCCATTGAAGCTGGACACGTGCCTTTCAGAATGCTGGTGGAAGATAAGCTTTATGACAAGGAGATTCCGCCTATTGTCAGTGCCCTCGAGAAACTCCATGGACTCGAATCAACGGAAAACCTTACGGTTTACGTGGGAGACCATGAAACCCTAAAGGACCTTACGGGTTATGCTTTGGTAAAAGGCATCTGGTGCGCATTCAGACGCTCACCTGTTATGGATCTTCGTAAGTTTTGCGAGGATAAAAGACGTCTTGCGGTTCTTTTTGATGTGGTTAATCCCACAAATGTAGGCGCTATAGTCAGATCTGCAGCCGCCATGGGTGTAGACGGAGTTGTTCTTACCCACGGAAGTGTAAATCCTTTATACAGAAGAGCTTCAAGAGTCAGTATGGGAACTGTTTTTCAGATTCCCTGGACCATGGCCACCAAGGATGAAAGTGAAGGGGTGAACTTAATCAAACTTCTTCATGAATATGGCTTTGAAACAGCAGCAATGGCGTTGACTGACAAGTCGGTCGGAATAAATGACACGCGTGTCAAGAATGCCGAAAAGCTTGCTATAGTGCTGGGTACAGAAGGCGACGGCTTACCTAAAGAGGTAATCGAAGCCTGCACCCACACTATAAAGATTCCAATGTACCACGGCGTCGACTCCCTTAACGTCGCCGCCGCCAGCGCAGTCGCCTTCTGGGAACTGGTTTAGGTGCAATTGCACCAAGCCCAAATTGCGAATACATGGTATAATGATCGCATGAGACCATCACGAAATGAAAAAGAAAACGCAATGAGGGAAAAGCTCATTGCGGAATTATACGAAAATCAATTTAATAAGTTTGTTGGATTTGAGGTGTTGGAGCTTGGCCCCACATACAGTAAGGCCAAGGTAAAATGCACCGAGCAAATCCAGAATCCATATGGAAGCATTCACGGTGGTGCTTTGCTTGCTTTGGTTGACACAATGGCGGGAGCAACAGGTTGCATGAACGGCTACTATGTTACGACAGTTTCTGCAAACCTTAATTTCCTTTTGCCTGCAGCCAACACGGAATACATTTACTGCGAGTGTATGAAGCTTAAGACCGGCAAGCATATTCTGGTGTTTGATATCAGAATAACTGACGATAACGGAAATCTTCTCGACAGCGGAGAGTTTTCGTTTTTTGCCAGCAAGACACCGCTTCTTGATAATCCGATGAGATATTAGGTGCAAGTGGGGACAGGCCCCGATTGCACATATATATAGTGGGAGGGTTAAAATGGCTATTTTATTGAGAATTGTGTTACCTATCGTTTGTTTCTGGGGAGTTGTCTTTCAGGCAGTATTCATTGCAGTGGAGCATAAAGAAAAATACGTTCCGGCAGTGATTTTCAAAGGCCTGGCATCATGTTGCTTCGTAATCATGGGATTTCTGGGGTATAAGTGCGCTCAGAACACAGGCTTTGCAAAGCTGGTATTTCTTGGCCTGATCTTCGGAGCTTTGGGAGATATACTTCTGAACTTAAGATTTGTATTCGCTAAGAAGGGGCAGCTGATTTTTCTTATAGGAATCGCAGCATTCCTCACCGGACATATCCTTTATCTGGCGGCGCTGATTCCACTTTCAACAAGCTTGCTTGTTTCGATTATCGTGGGCGTTGTTTTGGCAGCGATTCTTCTCGCCATCATCTTCAAGAAGTTTGAGGTTAAGATTGCTTTCAAAATCTTCGGTATCTTCTATATCGGAGCCATTGCCATAATGACGGTGGTTGCCATCGGAAACCTTATTGCTTTGCAGGACTCCAACAGGATCCTTTATGCGGTGGGTGCCGTGGCTTTCCTGATTTCAGATGTGGTGCTGATTTTCAACACCTTTGGATCAGAAACCAAGTTTTCAATGAGAATCACGAATCTGGCGTTCTACTATGTGGGCCAGTTGTTAATCGCTTTTTCACTATTTTTCATCTAAAGCAAAACAATGTGCAGTTGGGGACAGACCCTGATTGCACATTTTTTTTGCATTCTTCGGGAAATGTGCAATTTGGGGACAGCTTAGATTATCATCTGAAGTGCAACACCCACACCTTTATTGTTAACAAAATAAATACGACATAACTTCCTTTTAATGTAAAATGTAAGTTACCACACAAACTTTTCACAGAAAAGAGGATAATT
>JAFZSQ010000059.1 GCA_017619295.1 Lachnospiraceae bacterium | reverse complement strand
GTTGCACCACCCCAGCACTCTACTGCGGCATATCCGACTTTATCCATTTTGTCAACGATGGGAAGCATCTTCTCGGTAGGCATTCTTGTTGCAATCAGGGACTGATGTGCATCACGAAGAACGGTTTCCATGATTCCAATCGGTTTCTTAACCTGTTCTGACATTTCCTATATCCTCCATATTTTATGAAACAAGTAAATTTCGTTTATATCTTCGATTTAGAATACTCCAAAGATAGCCATGAATGTTCCGGCTGCAACTGCAGTACCGATAACGCCGGCTACGTTGGGGCCCATAGCATGCATGAGAAGGAAGTTTGTAGGATCTGCCTCAGCACCTACCTTCTGAGATACACGAGCTGCCATGGGAACGGCGGATACACCTGCAGAACCAATCAAAGGATTAACCTTGCCGCCGGTAAGCAGGCACATCAGTTTACCGAAGAGCACACCTGCCATCGTACCGAAAGCAAATGCAACAAGACCAAGTACAACGATCTTGATTGTAGCAACATTAAGGAAAGCCTCGGCTGATGTGGTAGCACCTACGGATGTACCAAGTAAAATAACAACGATGTACATCATTGCGTTTGAAGCTGTCTCTGTAAGCTGACGAACAACGCCTGATTCTCTGAAGAGGTTACCAAGCATAAGCATACCAACCAAAGGAGCGGTTGTGGGAAGGATCAAACATACAACTACTGTAACAACGATAGGGAAAAGAACCTTCTCGAGTTTGGAAACAGGACGAAGCTGCTCCATCTTGATTTTTCTTTCTCTCTCTGTTGTGAAAAGCTTCATAATAGGGGGCTGGATAATGGGAACCAGTGACATGTAGGAGTAAGCTGCTACTGCGATAGGTCCAAGTAAGCCTGTCTGTCCAAGTTTTCCTGCAAGGAAAATGGATGTAGGGCCATCTGCACCACCGATGATTGAAATAGCTGCAGCTGCCTTGTCGTTGAATCCCATGAACATTGCTCCGAAGTAAGCGGCAAAGATACCGAACTGTGCGGAAGCACCCAAAAGGAAGCTCTTGGGGTTTGCAATGAGGGGACCGAAGTCTGTCATTGCACCTACACCCATGAAAATGAGTGAAGGGAGGATGGAAAACTCATCCAAAATATAGAAATAATACAGTAAGCCGCCTACGCCGCTATCTGAATCAGCTGCATGGAGCATGATATCAGGATAGATATTAACGAGGAGCATACCGAATGCTATCGGAAGTAAAAGCAATGGCTCAAATTCCTTAGCGATAGCAAGATAAAGGAATACAAAGGCAACCAGAATCATAATGAAGTTACCGACTGTCAAGTTAAAGAAGGCAGTCTGATGAATCAGGTTACTCATTGTGTTTACAATATAATCCATTTGCTGACCTCCTGTTGAATTTTGATGATTATACTCACCAATTAATTAGATTAGTTCATTGTAGCGAGAACTGCACCTGCTTCAACAGAATCGCCAACTGCAACGTCGATAGATGCTACTGTTCCGTCTGAAGGAGCAACAACAGGGATCTCCATCTTCATTGCCTCTACGATAACTACTGCGTCACCGGCTTTAACTGCCTGGCCTACGCTAGCTTCAATCTTAAATACTTTTCCGGCTGCACCTGCTTTAATCTGAACGCTGCCTGCGCCTGCTGCTGCTTTAGGAGCTGCTGCGGGAGCTGCCTTAGGTGCTGCCTTGGGAGCTGCGGGAGCTTTAACTGCTGCAGCTGCGCCATTAGCCTCTTCTACTGTTACATCATATACGTTGCCATTTACGGTAATGGTATAATTCTTCATTTTATAATCCTCCATGTAATATGTTATCGTACACGTCTGATGGAACGAACTACGAAACCGTCTGTGCTTACAGCACCTTCGCTGGCTGCGATAGCTGCAGAAATAACTGCCACAAGTTCCAAATCATCAGTAAGGTCCTCAACAACGGGAGCACTTGCTGCTACCGGAGCGGGAGCCTTGTCATTATTTTTAGCTTTAGCGGCTTTCTTCTTGTCAATTACTGCAAAAATGTTGAAGCAGTAAATAATTGCCATGATAAGAATAAGCACGATGAAAACGGTACCCATACCAAGTAATGTATTAAGGCCTGCCTTCTCACCAATTTCAGCTGTTGTCATATCAGCGTTGATAGAAACTGTATCAACTGATAAGAAACGCTTGGTTGAGAAAATAACTTCAATCGATCCGTTTTTCTTCTCGCAGACTACAGGAATGGTTACTGTAATTGTAGTTTTGTCTCTTTTTACAGTAACGTTCTCTTCATCGTATTCTTTAACGGCGCCCATCTTCTGGCCTGCATCCATAAAGGAGCTTACGGCGCTTTTAACACCTTCACCGTCAAAACCGATGACATCGTATCCTGCCTGCATAGCAACATTCGTGAACTGGGTCTCTGTAATATAAGAAGCCTCAGCAATTGTAAAGTTGTCCAGGAACTGCTGTGCCATTTCCTGATTCATGAATGTATCTGCATAATAGGGAGCGATATACTTAACTGCAAGTGTCTTGGCAGTTGACTCCTTCACAGTATCCATCTGTGTAGGTTCATCAACTGCTCCGCAAGCGGTCAGGCTAAAGATACAGGTAACCATGCAAAGAATTGCAAGTAATTTTTTCATATTATTATCACCCTTTCTTAAACCGTACCGTGTTTCTTAGCGGGACGTTCTTCGCTCTTAGTAAACAGCATTTCAAATGCACCGATAAGATACTTTCTTGTATCGGCTGCATCAACAATCTGGTCTACATATCCTCTCTTGGCAGCGCTTACTACGTTATTCTGGAGCTCAGCATAAGCCTTGGACTCCTTGGAAATAACTTCTTCGCTCTCGCCATCATACATAACCTTTGCAGCAAGCTTGGCATCCATTGTACCAATCTGTGCATCAGGCCATGCTATTGTGATATCGCATCCTACTGCCTTTGAGTTCATGGCAACATATGCGCTACCGAATGCCTTGCCGATAACAACGTTTACCTTGGGGGTTGTTGCATTAGCAAAAGCATATGTAAGCTTTGCTACAGCCTTAGCGATTTCTCTCTCGCTCTCAACTGTTGACTCAAAGCCTGTTACATTTGTAAGTGTTAATACAGGAATTGAGAAAGCATCACAGAAGTTAACGAAATCAGCTGCCTTCTTAGCACCGTTTACGCTAAGTACAGCGTCAAACTTTGCAACTTCCTTACCTTCTTCATCATAAACTTTTGTACGGTTTGCAACACAACCTACTGTTGCGCCGTTAAGTCTGATGAAACCTGTAACCATATCCTTAGCATAGTTTTCTTTTACTTCAAAGAAGAAGTTGTCATCTGCGATCTGTGAAAGTGCGATTGATGTATCCTCAACGCAGTTAGCCAAGTCAGCACATACTCTGTTGAGATCATCCTCACAATCAGTCATGGAATCATCAACCTCATTGTTTGAAGGAAGCATAGCAACAAGTTCTCTGATGCCTGCGAAGATATCTTCTTCTGTTCCTACGAAATCAACAAGTCCGCTTTCCTTTGCGATAAAGTCAGCGCTTGCTGTGTCACACTTTGCTGTGTAGTTGCCTGCCAATGCATTGGGAGCATTAACAAATAACTTTGCATTCTTCTCTTCCATGAATGTAAAGTCAGCAAGTGAAGGCATAATTGCAAGTCCGCCGCCGCAGCTTCCGAAGATAGCTGTGATCTGGGGAATAACACCTGAAGCGTCAGCCATCTTAGCATAAATCTGACCAAATGCGTTTAATGCATCTGTAGATTCCTGAAGACGAACGCCTGTAGAATCAATCAAACCAATAACAGGTGAACCTGTTTTCATGGCAAGATCATAGAGGTTTGCAATTTTCTTGGCATGCATTTCACCAACGGAACCGCCTAAAACAGCTGCGTCCTGGCTATACACATACACAAGACTGCCGTTTACGACTCCGTATCCGGTGATTACACCGTCAGAAGGAGTCTCATTGAGTTTCAAGTTAAAATCAGTAGCTCTGGCTGTGACGAGCGCACCGAGTTCAACGAAACTGTTCTCATCGACGAGAGAATTGATTCTCTGTCGAGCCTGTGAATTAGTACTCATTAATTCAGCCCTCCATTTATAAATAAATTAAAGATTTTTATGCATACGCTACTACTATAGCACAAAGTATAAAAAAAGCATAGATAAAGTTTTAACATTTTTTGAAGAAAAAATCCCGTGAAGCAAGTGCTCCACGGGCATATTTCACAATTATATTTGATTAAATGTTTAGGCTTAACTGAACCTCCTGCTCGGCCTGCTGTTTGAATTCCTCCACCTGTACCGGGTTAATCTCAGGTAAATCCTCAATACTCTTAACCCCAAAACTTCTTAAGAACTGCTCTGTTGTACCAAACAACAAGGGTCTTCCGGGAGCATCCTTTCGTCCCAGTTCCTGAATTAAATCAAACTCCACAAGTCTGTTCATTGCGTGATCGCAATTAACACCTCTGATTCTCTCCACTTCAAGTCTTGTAACGGGCTGCTTGTAAGCCACGATTGAAAGAGTTTCAAGAAGTGAGTCTGTCATAACATATTTACGAGGTGTCTTGGCAATCTTGATGAGGTACTCATACATGTCTGCCTTTGTGCAAAGCTGAACTGAATCCTCCAGCTCAATTATGTCAATTCCTCTTGAAGAAGACTCATAACTCTTCTTCATATCAGCGATGATTTCCTTTGTTGTATCAACATCCTCCTCTATTACCTCGGCGAGTCTGTCAATCTCCACGGAGTCACCCATTGTAAAAAGTATAGCCTCGATAACGGCTGCTTTTTCACTTTTCTTCATTATATATAACCTAACCTTTATGCCACATTTATTTTCTTTGTTGTAATCATGATATCACCGAAGATCCTGTCCTGCTTAATGGACACGGCTCCGGTCTTCATAAGCTCCAGAACAACAAGGAAAGTAACAATTATTTCCATCTTGGAATTCTGCTTCTCAAGAAGCTTTCTGAAGCTGAACTCTTTGTGATGGCGAATATATTCTTCTATATATAGTGTCTTCTCGTCAAGATCGATTTCATCTCTCTCAATCTCGCCATACTTACTTCTTACAGGGTCGATTCTGTCCACCTGACGCTTCATGGTCTGTTTGAAAATCTCATGAAGTCTATTTAAAGTAGCATCGCCTATAAGAGACTCGTAATCAATGGGAGCCTTGAAATCTTCCACTTCCTTGGGAAGGTTCTTCTCTCTGAAATAGTTCTTGTAAGCATCAACCTGTCTGTCCTTAAGTTCAAGTGACATGTACTTATACATCTTATACTCAAGGAGCTTAGCCACAAGTTCTGCTCTGGGATCTTCCTCCTCACCCTCTTCGTCAACCTCACGGGGAAGAAGCATCCTGCATTTGATATCCAAAAGGGTGGCTGCCATTACGAGGAACTCACTCATAATGTTCATATCCTCCCTCTCCATCTGCTTAATGTAATCAAGATACTGCTCAGTGATGGTTACAATAGGGATATCATATATATCAACTTTGTTCTTTTCTATCAGATGAAGCAAAAGATCAAGAGGACCTTCAAAAACTTCAAGCTTTACTTCTAGTGCCATTGCGCACCTCCGCCTTATAATCCTCATCCATAATAACGCAAAAACACAAGATTTGCAACCGAAACATCCATTCTGTCACAACATCTTGTGCTTTTATCTTTTCATTATTATTTAGGATTATTTATGCCTGGGCGTCATGAATAGTGGAATCTCCGTACTCATCTGCAAGAAGTGCAATCTGCTTTCTCCATTCTTTTGGAAAAATCTTCATCAGCGCCTGAAGTGCGTCCGCGTTTCCGTCTTCCGTCCAGATAACAATCATTTCCGCCAGAGACGAAACATGCAAAGCACCTACGCCGGCTGAGAATACCTGAAGATTCCCTGCTTTACTTATTACATCTCTTGCCGCCAGGGAGTTGGGGGCAAAACTGCCGGTCTTAGGGAGCCTGTTGTATAAAGCTACAAGTCCCTCCAGCTCTCTCTCCGCGTTTATTATAAAGATCTTGACCATTTCGGCTACCCTGTCTTCACCTCCGTAGAATGCCACAGGATAATCCCAGTCAATTCCCTCGATGGGTTTGAATCTCTTCTCCTTTTCAGCGCCCTTGGAGCTTCCCCTTCGCCTGCCTCCGGGTTTTCCGGGTTTTTTTCGGCTGTTATCGATATAATCCCCAAGAAGCTTTTCAAGTTTTTCGGGCACAACGGGCTTCGTCAGGAAATCATTGAAGCCATATTCCATAAACATTTCTCTTGCGCCATTAATGGCATTGGCTGTCAAAACAACCACAGGTGTGTCGGCATTTATATAATCGCCGAATTCCTTCATGTGCTCGAAGGTTTCCACACCGTCCATCTCCGGCATCATATGGTCCATGAAAATGATATCGTACTTTTTGTCCTTAACCATCTCAAGACATTTCTTGCCGCTTTCAGCCTCATCGATTTCGCATTCAAGGTCTCTCAAAAGTTCACAGAATACCAGCCTGTTCATGGCATTATCATCAACCACCAGAAGCTTTGCGTCGGGAATGGTAAAGGAAACGTCATAATCAAACTCCGATGCCCTCTCCTGCAACCTTTCATTTATATTGCCGATAGGCTCGGCATTGATTATGGGCTGACATATTTCAAAGTGGAAAGTCGATCCTTCTCCATAAACGCTATCAACTTTCAGCTCACTTCCCATGAGATTAAGAAGACTCATGGCAATATTAAGTCCCAGACCGGTTCCTTCGATATTTCTGTTTCTTCCTTCCTCTATTCGAACGTACTCGTCGAAGAGGTTCTCCATATTTTCCTCACTGATTCCTATTCCGGTATCAATGACTTCAAACTTGATTATGGCATCATCGGCCTCAATATTACACTTAGCCTTAAACGTAACACTTCCCTTATGGGTATACTTGACTGCGTTTGAAAGGAGATTCAACAGAATCTGCCTAAGCCTTACATCATCGCCCCTAAGTCTTCCGGGTATGTTTTCATCAATATCAATCTTAAACTCCAGGCCCTTATCGTCAGCCTTGGGAGTAATCATGTTGATGATGTCGTTAAAGAGGCTTGAAATATCATACTCAACAGGTACAATCTCAAGCTTGCCGGATTCAATCTTGGAAAGATCCAGAATGTCGTTAATAAGCGAAAGCAAAGTCTGACCCGCAGAGCGAATATTTAAAGCGTACTTTCTGATGTTGTCATCTTCACTGTCACGAAGAATCATGGTGTCAAGTCCAAGCACCGCATTAATGGGCGTACGGATCTCATGGGACATGCTTGCAAGGAAGTGGCTCTTTGCAGCATTCGCTTCCTCAGCCACAGCTTTGGCCGTTGCAAGCTTCTGAACCATGTCTTTTTCGTAATGGATACAGTTTTCCTTCTGGTTAATTCCGTTATAGATGGCTGCCGCCATTTCTTTACAACTGTTATATCCACAGCAGGTACAATCGATATGTCTGGACTCTTCCGTGGTCTTATTCATATCGTTAAAGATGCGATCAAACTCTTCCTCGGAAGGCATGCTGAACTTACAGCCCTCAGATTTATCGGTATATCCGCGAAGATAGTCTTCCAGATTAAGATCTGCAAAGGCCAAATTGTAATTGGCAAACCTTTCTTCCAGGGAGTCATACTTGGACCAGGGGTTACCTGAAGTCTCTCTCTTTGATTGCTCTCTGATTTTCAGAATCTCATATAAGGCCTCGTCGGTTTTGGCCTTTTCGTGATCCACCGCAGTACCGCACAAACAACCGTTTCTGCAATTTAAGGCATCGATAAGTAGGAAAGGCGTTTTTTCCTCAAGGATATTCTCTGTATTTTTGTGAAGCCACTCATAGAGATGCTTCTCTCCTTCTATCTGCCTTATATAAACTCCGTCTCCCAAGAACCACTTAACAGTCTCGGTCAGACCGCCGGGGGCAGGATAAAAAGAGCCCAATCCATATTCAACCTCATCCGTTGCAAGTTCACCTGAGATACCATGCTCTTCCACATATTTCATCAGGTGGTCAAAGGTCAGGTTATACTGAACAAGACCCTTGTTGTGAGGGTCGTCGATTTCCAGTTTCTTTGCAATGCAGGGACTAATAAAGGCAAACTTATCAGTAATGCCCATCTGCTTTCTTGCATATATTGCCGCACACATAAGGGGACTTTGAACAGGGAAAATCTTCGGAATCAGTTCGGGAATATACCTTTCGATATATCCAACCAAAGCGGGACAGGGCTGCGAAATGCCCCCCACGAAATTATACTTTTTAATGTAGTTTAAGTATCCCCAGGTTGTAATATCCGCGCCAAAGGATACGCTTATGATTCTGTTAATTCCAAGAGCTTTGAGGCCACCCAGAACGGACTCGTACTTGTCGGGATAGTTGGCCTTAAATGCAGGCGCAATAAGAAGAGAAATCTTCTCCCCCGCCTTAAGGTCTCTTATAAACCTCTCGGTGTCGTCGTTGAATTCTCTGGCTTTATGTGCGCACACGTCAATACAGCTTCCGCAGGCCACGCATCTGTCTCCGTCGACAACAATTCTGGAATTGCCATCCTCGGTCTCGGAAGAAATACATGCACCCATGGCGCTGCACACCTTGATACACTTATTGCATCCTATGCAGTTTTCGTTGGTAAAAACAATGGTATCTCTGTTAATGCTACTCATGTAAACTCTTCCACTCTTTAATCAGAAGAATACTTTCGTCGGGGTTAAGATTCAAAACTGTAACTTTTAACTTCTCGAGGATTTCCTCCTCCTTGTCTGAGTATCCGTATTTCACCAACTCGTCCATTATATAATCGGCGGTATCCACATCAAGCTTTGACATGGAGTCCTCCAAAATATCCAAATATCTTTCCAGTTCCTCCCATTCAACAGAAGGCTTTTCTGCATTATCTTCCTTAGGAGCCAAACCGAAGGCTTCTTCCAGATTGTTCTTAAGAAGAATCCACTCGGCGGCAAAGGGTTCCATAAGTGAACTGATTGTCTCGAAATCCTTCTCCTGGGCTGCGTGCTCTAAGAGCCTTGCCAAAGAAGACACAGGTAATGCTCCGAACATTCCCGCGGAGTTTTTCATGGCATGAACCTTGATTCTGAAACTTTTGAAAAGCTCATCCGTCATGGCATCAGAATAAAAACCTCTCAACTCGCTTATGTCATTATCCGCCAATACGCAATAATCCCGGACTACATTTTTGATAATTGACACCGCCACGAGTTTAAGGCTGGCATATTTCCAATCCACACCGCGAACTATGGGCAAATCGTCTATTTCATTAATTTCATGAAAAGTACTGGTTTCTTCAGGCATTCTTTCTCCTGTTGGAATCGTTTTGCCAATATCTTGTCAAACAATGCGCTTAATATTTTATTATTATACGACATTTTGAGCAAATTAACAATATATTTCACACAATGAAAAAACAAGAGGCATTTAAACCTCTTGTTTTCCTTTAATCGTTATTATATTCAACTCTCCCGGATTAAACATCCTTATGGGAATTGTGTGGGTTCCAAGTCCTCGGCTCAGAATCATCTCCTTGTCGTTTTCAAAAAACGTACCGCCGTCATACTTAGGAAAGAAACTAACCATAGGGGAAACCACTCCTCCAAGAATTGGAAGTTTCACAAGGCCTCCGTGTATGTGGCCTGCCAATGTCAAATCGGCTCCCCATCCGGCGTACTCTTTAAAGTATTGGGGGTTATGGGCCAAAAGGATATTGAAGTAATCCTCATCGGCTTCACCGAGAATCTCTTTCATGTAATCCGGTTCCATAGGGTACTGCTTAAACCGCTTATAGAATCTTCTGTCTATCTCGGATCCGTAGATTCTGATGTTTTTATCCTTATCTTCAATAACTTCATTCCTTAGAATCCTTATTCCGGCTTCTTGTATTCCCGCCAGGAAATCATCATAAAGGGATCCGTAATTCTCAGGGTAAAGAGACACTCTGTATTCATGATTGCCGATACCATAATAAACCGTATTGTCCTTGGCAAGTTCCTTTAGAAACGCCATGGTCTCTGTTATGTCCTCACCAAGCTTTGCGGTAATCATATCACCGCCGATAAGAACAAGATCCGGCTTCTCTTTTCTTACAGCTGCCAGGAGTTTCTCATTGTTCTCCCCAAAGTGTTTGTCATGCAAATCGGAAAGGAAAGCTATCTTTATACTTCCTTTTACCTTGGAAGTATTGATAAAATCCCTGGCAACAACAAAACGGTGAGTATCTAAAATAATCACCGTTAGTAGTATCAATATGATAAGTGTCGCTATAATCCCTAATTCGTTCAATACCAGCGTTCCTTAATCTCTTCGTATTTGTCGTAGATTCTCTGCTTGATATTAAGTCCGAGAACTCTGTTTAAAGTGATGGCGTAGTCAATAGCTACAATAGCGTACATCACTGCCAGAAGTCTCTTCTCATATATTGACCAAGGTCTGTCAACAATGCTCATAAGGAAAGGATTCAGATGTCTTACGACAATGATTCCGTAGAATCCCCATGCTACTGTACTTTCAAGACAGATGATTCCCTGATAGTTTAAGAACTTATCGTTGTAGTCCCACCATACTTCTCCAAGGAATTTCTTCATTCCCACACCTACGATATACTCGAATGCTGTTGCTGAAATCGCAGATACAAAGTAAAGAAGCACTACGTTATTGCTTAAGGGAGCAATTAAGAAGTTACCGATTGTTGCTCCAAATCCATAAATAGGACAAAACGGGCCTTTGGCAAAGCCTCTGTTTGTAAGTTTCTTATTACAAATCGACATATAAATCGATTCAACAAGCCATCCCAAAACACTGTATATAAGAAACATTGCAAGCATGTTATAGACATTCATGCTCAAAAAACTATTCTTGTATACGTCTAACATTTCCTTTAACCTCTACATTAATTTTAATATTATTTTCCCCCGTTTTCCTAACCCCAAATTGATTCTAACCAATGTGAAATAATAATTCAATACAATGGCGGGAAACTTAATACATTCTTAATGTAATGCTAAATTTTGTTAAAAAAATATAAAGTCCTAAGTCGCGCATGCGACCAAGGACTTTATTCTCATTAGTTATATTTACGCTTTCTAGCTGCTTCAGATTTCTTCTTACGTCTTACGCTGGGCTTCTCGTAATGTTCTCTCTTACGAATCTCCTGCTGAATGCCTGCCTTGGCGCAGCTTCTCTTAAAACGACGTAAAGCGCTATCTAAAGTTTCGTTTTCTTTTACAATTACGTTTGACAACTATTCCTGACCTCCCTTCAGTCCCTTCAAGTATAATGACTGATTGGGTTATTAATGTGCCCTTTTTCACGCACACACAAAACATTATAGCATAAAATCTTTATTCGTCAACAAAAAAATAATATTTATGCCTTATGTCCGCCGATTTGCTTGTTTCTGTCTATGCTTGTGGCTCCGTCGCACAGGTTCATTCCCTTGAGAATTGCGTTCTTGCCATATTTGTTCTTAATGGTGATAACCGCCTGCTGAACACGCTTCTCTCTCTCAAGTTCTTCTCTTTCCTTGTCTCTTTCCTTCTCCAGGGCCGAGTAATCTGTGAAAAGATCAAGCTGCTCAAATTCCTCTTTGGGCTTCGCTTTGCCTTCCCTTACCACATGATTTGCCACCACATTCATACGTCTGACCGTAAGGTTCGGGTCAACTATTCTGTCGAAAAGCTCTGTAACCGCTTCCATTATAAGTCTGGTTGACGACGTGGGCATCTTAAGGTTAATGGAGCCATGTGCAGGCTTTGGAACCGGTCTCTTATAGTGGTCCAAAACCACTTCGCCCTTATAGGCGGCGTAACGTTTGGGGTCTGTAAGATTCTCAATATCATATCCGATATTAAGCACCATCTGGTCCGTAACAACGCCCTTTTCCACAAGGTCCAGAACCAAAAGCTCCGTCATCTCCTTTATGATAAGCTTCGCCTTATCAAATTCATAGGGTTCGGACAGCACCTGTCCTGTACTTAGGCTGTTGTTCTCAGGTTTATATGATTTAATATCCGAAATTCTGCAGGGTTCCCATCCCCAGGCATGGTCTATAAGGAGCTCTGCGTTAATTCCAAACAGCTTATAAAGCAGTTCTTCATTATAATAGTTACCGGCTTCTCCCACGGAGCATCTTGCCACATCCCCCATGGTAAACATTCCGTTCTTCTCAAGCTTCTTTGAAATGCCGGGGCCCACTCTCCAAAAATCTGTCAAGGGTCTGTGATCCCACAAAATCCTTCTGTAAGAAGCCTCATCCAATTCGGCAATTCTTACCCCGTCTTTGTCCGGTGGCATCTTCTTTGCTACTATGTCCATGGCGATTTTGGAAAGATACATATTGGTGCCGATTCCCGCTGTGGCCGTTATTCCGGTCTCGGAAAGCACATCCCTTATCATGGTTATGGCCAGCTCATGGGCAGACATCTTGTAGGTATTAAGATAATCCGTCACATCAAGGAAAACCTCATCCACAGAGTACACATGCATATCTTCGGGAGCAACATACTTAAGATAAATGTCATAAATCTTGTTACTCACTTCCATATATTTGTGCATCCTGGGAGGTGCCACAATGTACCCTACCGCCAGGCTGGGATTGGATTTCAATTCGGAATCTACATAGGACTCTCCAACAAGAGTGCCGCCGGGAGCCTTATGTTTTCTTTCTTTGTTGACCTCTCCCACTCTTTGGACAACCTCAAAAAGCCTTGCTCTTCCGCCTACGCCGTAGGATTTAAGAGAAGGTGAAACTGCCAGACATATTGTTTTCTCAGTCCTTGACGCATCGGCCACCACCAGATTGACTCCCAGTGGATCAAGTCCTCTTTCAACGCATTCAACCGAGGCATAGAAAGACTTGAGGTCGATAGCCACATATCGCCTGTCTTCACTCACCTGAGTCTTCCTTCTTTCTCAGCTCTGTCCGCGGCAATTCTGCCGGTCTCCTCTATTTCTTCCTCGAATCCTGTAAGAGCGGCAAAAGGAGCAAACTGAGCACCCCTGGCTTCCATACTCATCCTGGGATGCTTCTTGGAAGTGGGATGTTCCATATTAATTATGTCTTTGTATTTCTCCTCTGCCGTCATAATTCTACCTATAGGCTTCTCTCAGCGCTAAGCCATGCAAAATCACAATGATTTCCGCTTTCTGTACCGTTTGATGATGTATACATTCCTATGGTACATCCTACGAAGCCGCCTGCTTCCTCATATGTATAAGGCAGCAAATCAATATCTTTCTCAAGGAGTCTGTACTCGTTGTTTACAACAATCCAGGCATCCATGCTCTGATTTCTTGCCTTAAGCTCTATCTGTGTAAGACCGCTTCCTATGGGCATTGAAGCGCTTACCTTATTCTCGCCCTTAACGCATCTTCTGACTCTGATGACACGTTCACCCATTTCCATAGTTACCTCAAAGGCAAGGTGATTGGGGTGATTCTGAACAAGTACTACTCCACCGACTTCATTTACACTCATCGGCTCAAATTCAAAGCCGCAGCTTACCTTAAATGAATAGTCCTTCTGTCTGACACCAAGGTAAGAAGGATAACACTTATCCTCCATCTTCTCGGGTCTTGTATAAAGTCTTAAGAATCCGGGATTCTCCTTAAGGGAGAAAATGGCCTCATCCCTCTTCTCGATTCCCACCAGTCTGTCATCCAGTCTGTTGCTATAGAATGTCAATCTGTCATCCCATGAAATTTCATTAGGAACGGGAGCCTCTTCAAAAGGAAGTTCAACAGCCGCTGTCAGCTTGCCTACTCCGGGATTAATTACCGGCCATCCATCCTCCCAGA
Organism: Lachnospiraceae bacterium; assembly: GCA_017619295.1. Classification (GTDB taxonomy): domain Bacteria; phylum Bacillota; class Clostridia; order Lachnospirales; family Lachnospiraceae; genus G11. The sequence continues at coordinate 3,691 of JAFZSQ010000059.1, read as the reverse complement.
TAACCTTTGCAAGGAATGTCTCTCTTCCGATACTGCAATGTCTCTTGCAGTGACGGGATGCCAGCATAACTATGTACCAGTTGCCATCCTTATCGTCCACAAGATCGCCGTGACCTGCATAGATAATAGGATAATCCTTGCCAAGATTCCTGTGTGTGAAAATAGGATTCCTGGGGCAGCCTTCAAACCACTTGAAAAGCTCTTTGGATCTAGCTACCGAAATGGCATGCTCAGGACCTGTTCCGCCCTCCGCATGTAAAAGATAATAATATCCGTCCTTCTTATAAAGATGGGGACCTTCAGGCCAAATAACGTCCTTAACGGCGCCTTTCCAAATGGCCATGGATTCTCCCACAAGCTTCATGGAATCAAGATCAAGCTCCTGAACCCAGATTTCCCAATCACCGTTATATCTCACACCTTCAGGATTGGGTCTGGTGCCTACGTAATAGCACTTGCCGTCATCATCAAAGAAAAGTGAAGGGTCGATACCGGGGCACTCTTCATCACCCAGAATGTAAGGCTCCGACCAGGGTCCCTGTGGATTCTTGGCCGTAACAATAAAGTTCCCGCCTGAAGTAACATTGGTGGTAATCATATAATACGTTCCGTTGTTATATCTTATGGTGGGAGCAAAAATACCTCTTGAAATCTCATCTCCGTCTAAAGGAAGCTGAGAATGTCTCTCCAGAACATGTCCTATCTGTTCCCAGTGAGCAAGATCTTTACTGTGGAAAATAGGTACTCCGGGAGAATACTTGAAACTTGAGCAGACAATATAGTAATCGTCTTCAACTCTGCAAATGGAAGGGTCGGGATAGAATCCCTTAAGAATAGGGTTTTGGGCCTTTACCATATTTAATGATCCTCATTTCTGATATTTCTGATTTCCTTAAATTACCGATATAATTATATAAAAAAATCCGGCATCGGACAAGTGTTCGATGCCGGTAAATTATCTCTTTATTCTTCGCGATTAGTTAAGCATTCCTTCAAGGTTTGTCTTAACTGCTCCGATTGCTTCGGGAATACCTGCGGGGTTCTTACCGCCGGCCTGAGCCATGTTGGGACGTCCGCCGCCACCACCGCCTACAAGACCTGCAACAGCCTTGATAAGGTTTCCTGCGTGAGCACCTTTGGCAATTGCATCATCTGTAGCCTTAGCCACAAGGTTAACCTTGCCATCTGATTCGGAAGCCAGGAATACAACACCACCGCCAAGCTTATCGGAAAGCTGGTCAGAAAGGTCTCTTAATCCGTTCATGTCAACTCCGGGAACGCTTACTGCAAGGAGTTTAACGCCCTTAACCTCTGTAGCCTGATCCATTACATCACCAACTGCCTCTTTTGCAGCCTTTGCCTTTAATGACTCGAGCTCTGAGTTAAGCTTCTTAATCTCTGCCATCATGGAATTAACCTTGTCGGCAAGATTTGAAGGCTGAGTCTTTGCAGCCGCACTTGCAGCCTCAAGCTCCTCCTCAAGTTTCTTATAGTAAGCAATTACGTTTGCTCCCGTAATAGCCTCAATACGTCTTACGCCTGCAGCAACGCCGCCCTCAGAAACAATCTTAAAGTTTGCGATGTCGCCTGTGTTCTTAACATGAGTACCACCACAGAATTCCTTGGAGAAATCGCCCATTGATACCACGCGAACGGTATCGCCGTACTTCTCACCAAAGAGAGCCATTGCTCCGGTCTTCTTAGCTTCCTCTATTGTAAGAACTTCTGTATTTACATCAAGTGCTTCCGCGATCTTTGCATTTACAATTGCTTCAACCTTCTTAAGGTCATCCTTGGAAACGGCATTTCCATAAGTGAAGTCGAAACGTGTTCTCTCGGGATCCTGATATGAACCCTGCTGATGAACATCCTTGCCGAGAACTTCCTGCAAAGCAGCCTGAAGAAGGTGTGTTGCGGAGTGGTTCTTGCATGTAGCGGTATGTAAAGCTGTATCAACCTTCATTGTTACAGCGTCACCAACCTTGACAGCCTTCTTAGCTGTTCCGATATGACCTACTTTGTCGCCGGGAACCTTAATAGCTTCCTCGACAGCAAAAGCATCGTCATTACCAAGGGCAATCACACCCTTATCACCCTTCTGACCACCCATTGTGGCATAGAATGATGTGGTATCTGTGATGATTACGCCCTCCTGTCCGGCTGCAAGCTCATTAACAAGCTTCTCGCCGTCGGAAATGGCAACAATCTTTGCGTCTACTGTAAGTTTATCGTAACCAACATACTTGGTTGTAATCTTCTCATCCAGAGCATCGAATACATCTGTCTCTGTCTTCTGGGCAAAAGCAGCATTTTCTCTTGCAAGAGCTCTTGCCTCTTCTGAAGCAGCCTTAAAGCCCTCTTCATCAACCTTAAGTCCTTCCTCTTCAGCCATCTCAATGGTAAGCTCAAGAGGGAATCCAAAGGTATCGTAAAGTCTGAATGCAGACTTGCCGTCAATTGCAGTCTTCTTCTCAGCCTTAAGAGCCTCTGTAATCTTCTTGTACTCCTTCATGCCGTTTTCAAGAGTTGCCTCGAAACGCTCGATTTCCTTTTCAAGTTCGTTAAGAATGAACTCCTTGTTCTTGGGAAGAAGGGGATATGCTTCATTATAAATATTGTCAATATACTTGGTAGCAATGTTAAGATAATCTGCTGTCTTAAGACCAAGCATACGGCCGTGTCTTACGGCACGACGAATAAGTCTTCTAAGTACATAGCCTGCACCGGTGTTTGAAGGAAGAAGCTTTGCGGAATCACCGATGAGCATAACTCCTGTACGGGTGTGGTCGGCAATGATTCTCATGGACTTGGTGCTCTTCTCATTGTCACCGTATTTAACATTTGCTGCCTTCTCAATGTATGCAATGATAGGGGCAAAAAGGTCTGTCTGATAAACATCATCAATACCGTTTAAGAAAGCGAGGTTTCTCTCAAGTCCCCAACCGGTATCAACGTTCTTCTTCTCAAGGGGTGTAAGTGTACCGTCCTGATGTTTCTCATACTGCATGAATACATCATTACCAATCTCTGTATACTTACCGCAGTGACATCCGGGTCTGCAGTCAGGTCCGCAGTCAGGAACATCCTTTACAAAGAACATCTCGGAGTCAGGACCACAGGGACCGTACTCAAGTCCCCACCAGTTATCTTCCTTGGGAAGGTAAAATACGTTCTCGGGCTTGAATCCTGATTCGATACGATATTTAGCACCCTCTTCATCTCTGGGAGCGTCTTCGTCACCGGCAAAAACTGTAGCAGCAAGATGATCTCTGTCGAACTTGAAAACTTCTGTAAGAAGCTCAAAGCTCCACTGACATCTCTCTTTCTTAAAGTAATCTCCAAGAGACCATGAACCCATCATTTCGAAGAATGAAAGGTGGCTCTTGTCGCCGATGGATTCGATATCGTTGGTACGTACGCATCCCTGAACGTTGCAAAGTCTGGTTCCCAAAGGATGCTTCTTACCAAGAAGGTAAGGCATAAGAGGCTGCATTCCGGCTACGTTAAACATAGCTCCTGTTGAACCGTCGGATACAAGTGAAGCTGCACCTACGTCAACATGACCTCTCTTTACATAGAAATCTATCCATTCTTTTCTTAATTCTTTTGAGCTTATATTCATCGTTCAAAACTCCTAGAAACTGAATTTATCTTCAAACCACTTATTAAGATCTGCGATTGCAACTCTCTC
>JAFZSQ010000058.1 GCA_017619295.1 Lachnospiraceae bacterium | reverse complement strand
GGTAGTGCCTCCTATAATGTAATTCCTGTAGAGGGCGGCTACCTTCTTATGGAATACTATCTCAGCGACGGCGGAGCAGCTCGTGTTGCCGGATGTGAGGGCTCAATTCCGGTATCAGTCTATGACGGAAGAAAGATTGCATATAATAAGAGCGGAAAAGGAAAATCCAACAAGAGCAGCAAGGAAAGTCTCAGAATTAGTGTAGCATTAGTAAAGTATGAAGGCGGCACAGCTACAAAGGTTCCCGGCGTTACAGTAAAGAGCGCAAAGATTGATGCAAAGGCTATTAAGAATGCTTCTGTTTCACAGAGCCAGATTCCGGTAAAGGTTAATGATGTAACAGATCACTGGGAGTATCCTCTGTTAGGCAGCGCTACCCTTCCTACTTTTACATTCGCTGTAAAGGCTGCAGGCGATGCAAAGAGCTTTAATAAGGTTCTGAAGACTGCTCTTAAGGATAAGAAATATCCCTTCGCTATAAGGCAGATCGGAGTAACAGTTGACCTGGTGGATGGTGATGGTAACGGTTATAACCCGTGGGCTAAAAATGGCGATTCTCTTATCAGTAACGGAACTCTGTCAGGAAACTTCCCGGATGAAGCATTTTATTATTTTTATGGTGTAGAATATGAATCCGGAGTAGCATTTACCAATAATACTAATTACGGTGTTCTGAAGATAACCAAGGTAACAGCAAAGGGCGGAGCATTATCGATGCTGGTTGATACCTGGAACGGAAAGAAGGCAGATGTTGCCGAGGTTACTTTTAAGGCAAAGACCGACTATACCTTTACTGCCGGTACTGTTGGCGGAGAAACAGTTCAGGTCCTTGATTTCCCTGAAAACAGCAATATAAGGTATGTCGATACAGATAACACGAATACACTTGCCGGAAATGGCTACAAGTATGCTTTCAGGCCCGGCGTAAACGACAAGAAGAAGGTTCGTCAGGGTATCTTCAAGGCTGACAGCAACGGCTTCGTATTCAGTGAAGACTAATACAATCCGAACCTGACACAGCGCGAGATTGTCAAGTAAAGTGTGTATTTTTTTTTGATTTTTTTGGTGGCCAGCAAGAACTGGCCACCATTTTATGTTGTGGACTATAGGTTTCGGTACTCCTTATAGGATTTAAGCAATCCCTGTTCTTCCATGAATTTATAGGCAGTAAGGAGTTCGTCTCGTAGGACGCTTTGTGCCGATCTGAGGTGCTTTAGCTCCTCTGTCTCAGATTTGAACTTGATATCCGGACGCATAAAATCAGCGATAAATTCATCATCTCCTACTTCATCCGAAAATGGCGTTTCCAGATCCATAAGACGGTGCATTTCCTTGAATGTTTCTGATTTTTCAAACCAGTTATCAGGGTCTGTACGATACATATACTCCTCCAAACACAGGCTATTTGTCGTATTTTAGTATGCGGGCTTGAATTTTGTCATCCGTGGCAAGTTGATTGCGAACCATCGCCCAATTCGAAATGGGACGGTCATTCCACTTCTTGTATAACTCTCGGATCCTTAAATACAGTGCCTTGAACACAGAGTCATCACTACTGAATGATCCCTTCTTTGTTACCTTTCTAAAACTGGAATTAACGGACTCTACAGCATTTGTTGTGTACATGACTTTTCGGACGGCACTGCCGTAATTGAAGAGTTGCTCCACATGTTTCCAGTTTCTGATCCATACTTCGACTGCACCTGTATAGTGTTCCCACTCCTTCTTAAAGCGCTCAAATTCGGCTTCTGCTGCCTTTAAGCTGGCGGCCCCGTATATTTTCTTGAGTTGAGCTGTAAACTTCTTATAATCCTTTGTAGGGACATATTTGATAGAGTTCCGGATGAGATGGACTATGCATCGTTGAACAACTGCATCCTTAAAGATAGACTTAGCTCCCTCTTCAAGTCCTGAGACACCATCCATGCTTATAAACAAGACGTCCTCAACGCCTCTGTTCTTGATCTCGTCGAAGATCTGCATCCAATAGTGCTTGCCTTCTGCTTCACCTATCCAGAGCCCCAGAATGTCTTTCTTGCCTTCCAGGTCGTATCCAAGTATAACATACACCGCGCAATTCTTGGTCTCCATTTCACGCCTTATATCTACGTATAAGCAGTCAACGAAGAGAAAGGCATACATGGGCTTAAGGGGACGATTCAGCCACTCATGAACCTCATCTAACACACGATCCGTTATGTTTGAAATCTGCTCAGCGGAAAGAGAGAATCCATAAATGTCCTCTATCGTTGATGAGATGTCGCGCTGGCTCATTCCGCGGGCATACATTGATAATACCTTGTCTTCAATCGAAACGACATCTGTTGTTCGCTTCGGTACAACCTGAGGTTCGAATGACCCCTCACGATCTCTGGGAGAGCGAATTGGAACATCTCCATAAGATGACTTCAATGTTTTATCCGTATACCCATTACGCCGGTTATCCGTGTCCTTATAGCCGTGGTCATTGGATGTATAACCGAGGTGATTATCCATCTCGCCCTGGAGCATTGCTTCAAACATAGGACCAAATATGTCTTTTATAGCAAGCTGCATATCCTCTACAGTTTCAGGCTTATAATTCTCTATAATAGCCTTAGCGACCGCTTCAGCTGCTGGGTTTCTATTAATCTTATTCTTACGTGGTGCCATAAGTGCATTCTCCATTTGTTCTTCCTTTCCTGATAATGTAACGCACTCTTGGCCAAAAAGAAAGTGCGTAGTCACTTGGTTAACATTGTTACCGGTAACTTACACACTTTATTTTACACTCCCATGAGATGATTATTTCATTCTCCTGAACAATTTTTCCTGCATATATTAGAAAGGGTAATAAACACTTACTCTTCTCCCCGTACATACGGGGGTTATCCTACTGTAAAATATATTAACATATCGAATGGGTCCTTCTCCCCGTACATACGGGGGTTATCC